>DATJGH010000187.1:0-20193 GCA_035495215.1 Patescibacteria group bacterium | reverse complement strand
TCGCCCCACCACCGGATCCGGGCGATCGGCGGTCGCTCGCGCGACGGCCAGCCCTGGCGACTCAGCGAGGAGGCGGCGATCGCCGCGATCGAGAACGAGCGTGCGTCGTTCTACGTCGAATGGCCGCGCGGCCGGCGCATCGACCTGGTCGTCGGCCAGGGCCTCGGCAAGACCTACCTGAAGACGGAGTCGGACGGCGAGACGCCGGAACGCCTGCTGGCGCTGCCCGACTGCGATTGACCCGCGAGTCGCGAGGCGGGCTCCGACAAGTACTACCCGGCCCGTGCGCTCAGGGTGCTTCGCGGGCTGGACCGCCTGCGTATCCTGCCGCCATGGCCGACGGTCCCGCCGACCTGCCGCCTCCGGAGCCGACGTCGTTCTCGGCGTTCGATCACCTGCTCGAAACGTGCCGCAGGACGCGGCTCGCGCTGCTGTCGATCGTCAACGGCGAGCCGCGGGACGAGGAAGCGGCTCGGGACGTGCTCGGGCGCGAGGCGCTGGACCACGTCGAGTCCGTGCTCGAGGGGCTGACCCTCCTCCTGCGGACGGGCCAGCTCTCCGCCGAAGAGCTGCGTGCCCTCGTGCGCCGGGCGGGGATCGTGCCGCCGCCTCCGGCCGGCTCGCCTGACGCGGTCGCTGCCGAGCAGGAGTCCGCGCACCTCCGGCCGACGCTCCGCGCGATCGATGGCCGGACCATGCTCGCCGCTGGCCACGCCCGGGTGGTGTTCTCCGTGATCCCGCGGCTGCCCGCCGAGGCCGTCGCGTGGCCGCGCCCTCACCCGACCTACGCGGACATCCCCGCGCCGCGCTCCGAGGGCGAGCTGATGCTCCGCGCCGAGGAGCTCGCGCGCGTCGTCTGGCGCGTTGCCGCAGGCGACGAGCGCCGAGACGAAGCGCTGCGGCGCACGCTCGCGTTCTACGACGCCGGCTCGCGTCTCTCGGTCCGCGGCGGCTTCCGGGCCGCGTGATGCTCGAATCCCCGGCTGCCACCGTCATCGCGACGGCCGGGCTCGTCAAGCGGTTCAAGGATGTCGAGGCCGTCGCCGGCGTCGATCTGCGCGTGCCCGCGGGCGGGGTGTACGGCTTCCTTGGGCCCAACGGCGCGGGCAAGACCACGACGATCCGAATGCTCGTGGGCCTCGTACGCGCGAGCCGCGGTTCGGCCTCGATCTTCGGCCAGCCCGTCGGTCCAGGGGCGGCGGTGCTCGATCGCGTCGGCGCGCTCGTGGAACGGCCGGCATTCTACCCGTACCTCTCGGCCGCGGACAACCTCCGCGTCCTCGGCCTGGCCCGCGGGATCGCCGAATCGCGCCTGAGGACGACCATCCCCGAAGCGCTCGATCGAGTCGGCCTCGGCGAAGCCTCGCACCGCAGCGCCGGCCGGTTCTCCACGGGAATGCGCCAGCGGCTCGGGATCGCGGCCGCGTTGCTCAACCGTCCTGACCTGGTGATCCTGGATGAGCCCGCCAACGGGCTCGACCCAAACGGCGTCGTCGACGTGCGCGAGCTCATCGGCGGGCTCGCGCGGGACGGGACGACGGTGTTCCTGTCGAGCCACGTCCTGCCCGAGGTCGAGCAGCTCTGCCACCGGGTCGCGATCCTCCAGCGCGGCCGGATCATCGCCGAGGGCGAGACGCAGGCCATGCTGGAGCAGGGCGAGCGACTGTTCGCCCGCTTCGATGACCAGGCCGCGAGCGCCCGCGGGCGAGCGGCCGTCGCGAGCGCCTGGCCGGACGCCGTTCTCGTCGACGACGGCCCGACGGGGTTCTCCCTCCCGGCGTCGATCGTTCGCGGCTCCGAGCTGGCCCGGGCCCTCGCCCATGCCGAGGTGTACCCAGCCGAGATGGGCGTACGCCGCCATTCCCTCGAGGACGTGTTCATCGAGCTGACTGCAGAGCCCGAGCCCGTCCCCCAGGCCGCCTCCGGGAGCGCCGCGGAGAGCGCCGCGTGATCGGGCTCATGCGGGCAGAGCTCCTGCGGCTCCGCCGGCGCCGCTCGCTCCAGGCGATCGTGCTCGCCGTGCCGCTGATCGTCGGCGTGCTCTTCGTTCTCGGCTACAACTCGCTCACCGAGCAGCCGCCATTCGACGCGGCCGCCTACCGCCAGGAGCTGATCGACGGTGGCTTCGGCCTCGGCTTGCCTCCGGAGCAGCTGGAACCGCTCCTCGCCGAGACGATCGAGGCGCAGCGCCAGCAGATCGCCCAGCAGGACGCGAATGATCGCCTGATTCGTGCGACCTACGCGTTTCCGTTCAGCCTGGTGCAGGTGCTCGGCAACGGGACGTTCGTCCTGCTCGCCCTGATCCTGCTCACGGCCACGACGATCGGAGACGAGTTCGGATGGGCAACGATTCGATCGTCGCTCATTGCCTCCAGCCGGCGCGGATCCTTCCTCGTCGTCCGTCTTGCGGCGATGGTCGTGGCCGGGGTCCTGATCTTCGGGCTGCTCGTCGTCCTCGGGACCGTGCTGCCGTTGGTGCTCAGCATCCCGCCATCCAAGCTTCCAGCGACCCTGCCTGACTTCGACGGGGGCGCCTTCGCGGTGCTCATCGGCGGGGAGCTTGTCGCGAGCGTGCTGGTCGTCGCGTTCGCGGCGTTGTTCACGCTCCTGCTCCGGAACGGCGCGCTGACCCTCGTGTCGGTCCTCGTCTGGGTTGCGGTCGAAGCTGCCGTGCTCACGCTGCTGATCCGCTTTCCGAACTTCGGGCAGGGCCAGCCCCCGCCCGACGCCTGGCTGCTCGACGCGTTTCCGCTGCGGGGCATGACGACGCTCGTCGGGCAGGCAGGACGAGCCGCAACGGGCCTGCCTTCCTATCCGGGTGAGGCGGTCGCTCGGGACGTGGGCGCTGCCGCCGTGCCGATCGCCTCGTTTGCGATCCTGGCGGCGATCCTCTTCGCGCTCGCGTTTCGCCGATTCACGCGGATGGACATCGTCGAGTAGCCGCGCGGCGGCGCTCGACCGAAGCGGTCAGGCCCGCGGCAGGACCACGATCCGGCGGTTGGGCTCCTCGCCGATCGACTGGGTCGACACATCGGGATTGCTCTTCAGCGCGAGGTGCACCCAGCGTCGCTCGAGCGCGGGCATCGGCTCCAGCTGGAGCATCTTGCCCGTCTCGACGACCCGCTTCGCGGCCCGGTCGGCGATCTCACGGAGCTGCCGCTCGCGGCGACCCCGGTAGTCCTCGACATCGACCAGCACGCGGGTCCAGGCGCCCATCTGCCGTGACAGCATCAGGTTGACGAGGTGCTGCAGGGCCGAGAGCCGCTCGCCCTTGCGCCCGATCAGCGCCCCGAGCTCCTCCCGCTCGCGCGCCTCGCCGAGCACGTTGAGCCGGCTCGTCTCGCCGGTCTCCACGTCGACGTGCGCGTCGAACCCGATGTGCGCCAGGAGCTGCTCGAGGATCACCTTGCCGGCGGCGAGCGCCTCGGGCGATGCCTCCGCGGCCTCGAGCTCGGCGCGCTCGGCGGCGACCGAGCCGCGGGCGGCGGCCACCTCCGCTTCCTCGCCGGCGGTCAGGTCGGTGGCACCACGGCGCGCGGGACGGTCACGATCGAAGCCACGATCCTCGCGGCGCGGGCCGCGCTCGGGGCGTGCTTCCTGGACCTCGCCCCGGGGACCGGCGGGCGCACTGCGTTCTGGGGCAGCGCCGCCGTCCGACGGACGCGGCTCGCCGCGGTAGCCACCACGGTCCTCGCGGCGCGGGCCACGGTCGCGGTCGAAGCCGCCGCGGGGACGATCGAAGCCGGCCCGATCGTCGGGGCGCGGGGCCCGATCCCGGTCGAACCCGCCGCGGTCGTCGCGTCGCGGACCTCGGTCGCGGTCGAAGCCGCCGCGGTCGCGATCGAAGCCACGTCCTCGGCCACGATCGCGGTCGAACCCGCCACGCTCGCGATCTTCACGCTCGCGCGGGGGCGGCGGCGGAAGCGGTCGGGCCGCCGCGGCCTCGCGCTTCGGTGCCGCGCCGCCCAGCTCGGAGCGGGGCGCGGCGAGGATGCGCGCCGGCTCGGCGCCCATGCCCAGCACGCCCCGGCTCCCGGGCGTCAGGATCTCGAAGTCGAGGTCGTCGAGCCCGACGCCGAAGGCCTCGCGCGCCAGGCGGAGGGCCTCCTCGACGGACTTGCCGGTGAACTCCTGGTAGGCGGAAGTGCTGCTCATTTGCGTCTCCCACGCCGGCCTTGGCGACCGCGCTGGCGAATCGTTGCGTTCGCCGACGCTGTCCGGTCGATGGCCGACCGCTCAGGATTGGGCGCCGCCGGCGCTCCCGCCGGACGGCCAGTCGATGTCGGCGCCGTGGGTGCGGCGACCGGGAAGCGCGGTTTGTGGTCCACGGCGAACGCCGGGGTTCGGCCGAAGAGCGGGAACATCCCGCCCCAGCCGGTGGTGAAGAACTGCTGGACGATCTGGTAGACCGTCGACAGGATCAGGTACAGGAACACGCCGACCGGGATGATGTTGCTGTAGAGCAGGGTGATCAGCGGCAGCCAGAGCGCAAGGGCCCGCTGCGTTCGCTGGTTCTGGTCGAGCACGGTGTTCGGGTCGTGCGCCGGCAGCGCCATGCGTGAAGCGGCCAGCTGGAGCACGAGGTAGACCAGGGCGAAGACCGAGATCCCGGCGAGGTTCACGAGGGGGATCGCGAAGGGCAGGGGGATCTGGCCGCCGAAGCCCGCGGCGTCGATGCCACCCAGCCACGGGATCGACGAGTCGATGCAGGGCTTGAAGCCGGTGAGGTGGTTCGCTGCGTCCCGGATCGGCGCCGGACAGCTCAGCGGCACGACCTGCACGCCGAAGACCTTCAGCGATTCGGTCAGGTCCGCCGCGGTCAAGCCTTCGCGGACGACCTGGTACATCGGGAGGAGCAGGAAGAGCGGCAGGACAGAGACGAGGCAGCCGGCCTGGCTGATGCCGCGCTCCTTGTACAGGGCCATCGTGGCCTGCTGCTGCTTGGCGCGGTCGTTCTTGAACCGGCGCTGGATCTCCTTGACCTCCGGGGCGACGGCCTGGATGCGGCGCATCGAGACCATCGAGCGGCGCATGAGCGGGACCATGGCGGTCCGGACGACCAGGGTGGTCAGGATGATCGCGATGCCCATGTCGACGCCGAGGTACTGATGCAGGCCGACCATCAGGATCAGGAACGCCTGGAAGATCGGGTTGAACAGCCAGGCCAGGAGGCTGACCGGGTCGGCCTTGAGCGGGGCCGGGCTGACGATCAACGGCGTCGGCGCGGGCGTGGCCGATGGGGCGGGCGTCGGTGCCGGCGTCACCCCCGGCGCGAGCGACGCCGACGGTGCGGCGGACCCGCCCGGCGCCTGCGACTGGACGATCGGCTCGCATGCGCCGACCGCGAGAGCGACGGCGAGCAGAGCGCCGGCCAGCAGCGCAAACCGCGGGATCGAGGGCAGGCGCGACATCATCGAACCGGGTCGTACCCGCCGGGGTGGCCGGGGTGGCAGCGGGCGATCCGCTTCGCGCCCAGCCACGAGCCCCGGAACAGGCCGTACTTCTCGATCGCCTGCTCGGTGTAGCGCGAGCAGGTCGGCTCGTAGCGGCAGCTCGAGGGCATCCAGGCGAACGCGAACCGGTAGGCATGGATCATCGCGATGCCCACCCGACCCAGGATCCCGATGTGCGTCGCACTCGCGCTTTGCGTCACCCTCACCCCGCGCCCGTTCCGCCGCCTTGCTCGGCCAGGACGCCGCTGCGGGCGAGGAGCCGGCCGAGGGCCGCTCCGAGCGTCCGCTGATCGGCCCCGACGATCGCCGGCCGGGCGATCACCAGCACGTCCCAGCCCGGTCGCATCGACGGGAGCAGCGACCGGATCTCCTCCCGGAGCCGCCGCCGGACGCGATTCCGGACGACGGCCGGGCCGAGTGCCCGTCCGGTCGCCAGGCCGAACCGCGTGGTCCCGAGATCGGTCCGGAGGACCCTGGCGGCGAGGAGCGGGTGCGAACGGATCGCGCCTCGTTCCTGGATAGCCGCAAAGTCCTGCGGGCGAGAGAGCATCACGAGCCGCGGCCGTGGGCCGCGTTCGGTCGTCAGACCGACAGGCGCTTGCGACCGCGTGCCCGGCGCGCGGCCAGGACGCGGCGTCCGCCCGTCGTCTTCATCCGGGCGCGGAAGCCGTGTTCCTTGGCGCGGTGGCGCTTCTTGGGCTGGTAGGTCTGCTTCATCGAGCCTGCGCGCGATCCTCTCCATCCGGCCTCGGGATCCGTCCGTAACGACCCCAGAAGGCACGCAAAAGCGCCGTCGCCCAGAGCGGGCGGGGCGCGTTCAACGTCCGGCGGATGATAGGTCGCGCGCGTTCGCAGCGTCAAACGGGAGCGCCCGTTCCGCCGCCTGCCGAGGTCCGCACGATGGTGGTCGGAATACTCCCGGGGGGTATCGCGGATTCGCCTTGCGAGGTCCCGACTGCGGTGCTATGTTTCGCCACCCGACGCCCCGGCGACCAGGCCGTTCCGCCCCCTGCCGAGCCATCGGTTCGCTGCCCAACTTCCCCGCGGCAACCAGCTCCAACCGTCCCCGGCACCAGAGAGCCCACATCGACCTATGGACGCGAAGCAGGTCTGGCGCGCCGCCCTCGGCGAGCTCCAGGTCACTCTCTCGCCAGCGAACTTCGAGACATGGCTGCGCGACACCGCGCTCGTCGAAGTCGACGACACGCGCTTCCGCATCTCCGTGCCGAACGGCTTCGCCAAGGACTGGCTGGAGACGCGCTACCGCTCGCTGATCTCCCAGACCCTCGGCCGGATCGTCGGCTACGGCGTCCAGGTCGACTTCGTCGTCGGCCCGGTCGAGGCCCAGGGCGACGACGCCCAGGGCGAGGCGGATGACCTGTCCAGCGGCGGCGGCGACACGGGGGACGGCGTCGCGGCGCACGCCGCGCCGGCGGGGGTGGGCGTCCTGGCGCGAGCGCCGGAGGCGAGCCGCGCCACGGCCCAGACCATGCAGGTGCGCGTGGACCCGGGCCGGGTCGGCGGCGAGGGCGGCGCGACCAACATCAACCCCCGCTACACGTTCGCGAACTTCATCGTCGGCTCGGCCAACCGTCTCGCGCACGCGGCGAGCCTGTCGGTGGCGGAGCGTCCGGGGCACGCCTACAACCCGCTCTTCCTGTACGGCGGCGTCGGCCTCGGGAAGACCCACCTGATGCACGCCATCGGCAACCAGGTCATGGCCAAGTTCCCGCGCAAGCGGGTGGTCTACGCGACCTCCGAGAAGTTCACCAACGAGTTCATCACCTCGATCCAGCAGGGCAAGATCGACGAGTTCCGGTCGCGCTATCGCCGGATCGACCTGCTGCTCATCGACGACATCCAGTTCATCGCCGACAAGGAGCGGACCCAGGAGGAGTTCTTCCACACGTTCAATGCGATCCACGAGGACGGCAAGCAGATCGTCCTGAGCTCGGACCGGCCGCCGAAGGCCATCCTGACGCTCGAGGAGCGCCTGCGCAGCCGGTTCGAGTGGGGCCTCATCGCCGACCTCACCGCCCCGGATCTCGAGACCCGCATCGCGATCCTGCGGGCGAAGGCCGAGGAGGGCGCCGTCCCGATCTCGTCCGACGTCATCGAGTTCATCGCGCGCAAGGTCGTGAGCAACATTCGCGAGCTCGAGGGCGCGCTCAACCGGATCGTCGCCTACGCCTCGATGGGTGCCATGCCGATCTCGATCGAGCTTGCCCAGGCGGTGCTCTCGAACGTCCTGTACAACCCCAAGAAGCGCCAGATCACGCCCGAGCGGATCGTGAAGGCCGTGTCCGAGTACTACGGCGTGGGCCTCGACGCGCTGAAGGGCCAGAAGCGCGACAAGTCGATCGTGATGCCTCGCCAGATCGCGATGTTCCTCATGCGCGAGGAGACCGACGTCTCGCTGCTGCGGATCGGCGCCGAGCTCGGCAACCGCGACCATTCCACCGTGCTCCACGCCTGCGACAAGATCACCCGCGAGACCGCCGGCAACGACGAGCTGCGCCGCGAGATCGCCGCCGTCCGCGAGCTGATCTACGCCGACTGAGGCAGCGCCCCGGATGGGCGTTGTCCACCCGCACCGTCAGATCCGGTGGACATCCTGTGCCGCTGCAAGATCAGCGAGCCTTTCTGCGATGTGGATGCAACGATGGAGAAGTCGCCTGCCCGCCGTGGACGGGCAGCGACGCCGAGCCGTCCGGATCGTCCTGGCGACGCCTCCGTCCACCGTTCCGCCGATGTGCCGTCCCCAATCGGCGTGCTCCGGTCCACGGACATGGACACCGCGTCCACCCGCCCGGGGAACGTGGCCGAGCACGGCCATCCACGCGGCGCACACCATTACTACGGTGATGACGGACGTAGAAGAATCGAGGAAGATACACACACCGAATGACGCGACCTCGCGGGAGCCGGGAGCCTCGCGCCGCGCAGCCCTCGCGCACCAACTTTTCGTGACCCGCCCCCGCCCTTGGAGTGACCTGACGTGAAGCTCTCGGTCATGCAGGAGAACCTGGCTCGCGGCCTCGGCGTCGTCAGCCGGGCCGTCTCCAACCGCAGCACGCTGCCCGTTCTCGCCAATGTCCTGCTCCGGACCGAGGACGGCGGCCTCCGCCTCACCACCACCAACCTGGAGATTGGCCTGGTCTACTGGGTCCCGGCCAAGGTCGAGTCCGACGGCGCGACGACGGTCCCGGCACGGCTCCTGACCGACCTCGTGAGCTCACTGCCGGGCGGCGGGCGGGTCGAGCTGGAGACCGGCGCCGGCGAGACCCTCCACGTCACGTCGGGCCCGTTCCAGTCGCACGTCAAGGGCATCGACGCCGACGAGTTCCCATCGATCCAGCCGACCGGCGAGCGCCCGACGACCCGCATCGCCCAGAACGTCCTCAAGCGGGCGCTCGAGGAGACCGCATTCGCGGCGGCGACCGACGAGGCCAGGCCGATCCTGACCGGCGTCCTGTGCCGCTTCGAGGGCGACACCGTGACGCTCGCGGCCGCGGACAACTACCGCATCGCGGTGAAGACCATTCCGGTCCTCGACGCGGTCGCCGAGACCAGCGTCGTCGTGCCCGCCCGCGCCCTGACCGAGCTGATGCGGATCCTGGGTGACACGGACGACCCCGTGGAGATCGTCCTCGCCCAGGGCCGCAACCAGATCCTGTTCCACCTCGAGGGCGTCGACCTTGTCAGTCGGCTCATCGACGGCCAGTTCCCGAACTACCAGTCGGTGCTGCCCAAGGCGCACACCACGCGCGCCGTGCTCGACCGGGAGGAGCTGCTGCGGGCGGTTCGCCCGGCGGCGCTGATCGCGCACGAGTCGGCCAACATCGTCAAGCTCCAGATCTCCTCGAACGGCGAGTCCGGCATCACCGTCAGCGCGAACGCCGAGATCGGCGATCACGTCGGCCAGGTCGAGGCCGCGGTCGAGGGCGACGGGACGTCGATCGCGTTCAACGCGAAGTACCTCGCCGACGTGCTCGAGAAGGTGGACGCCGACCAGTTCGCCCTCGAGCTCCAGGGGCCGCTCGCACCGGGCGTGTTCAAGCCCATCGGGGACGAGCAATACGTGCACGTGGTGATGCCCGTCCGCACGACCTCGTAGCGGATGGGCGCCATGGCCGGCGCCGCCACGGGCACGCTGCTGGGCGCGACGCTGGAAGGACTCAGGCTCACCGACCTGCGCTCGTACGCCACGCTCGATCTCGCGTTCGGACCGGGGCCGCACCTGGTCTGGGGCCCGAACGCCGCGGGCAAGACCAGCCTGCTCGAGGCGATGGTCGTGCTCGCTCGGGGCAGCTCGCACCGCACCGCCACCGATGCCGAGCTCGTTCGCTGGGGCGCCGATGTCGCCCGGATCGAGGGTCGAACCGGCTCCGACGAGATCGAGGTCGCGCTGGTCCGTCCCGGCTCCGCGGCGGCGGGCTCGGGCGCGCGCAAGCGGATCCGGGTCAATCGCGTGGCGCGACGTGCGGCAGCCCTCGGCGAGAAGCTCCGCGTGGTGCTCTTCGCGCCCGAGGACATGCTCCTGGTCGCCGGCTCGCCGTCGCTTCGCCGGGCCACGCTGGACCAGCTGGCGGCCACGCTGCTGCCGGCGTACGCGGCCGACCTCGCGACGTACGGGCGCGCGCTGCAGCAGCGGAACGGCCTCCTGCGCGCGATCCGGGAGGAGACCGCCGCCCGGGACGACCTGCGCTACTGGGACCAGCCGTTCCTCGACGCCGGGAGCGCCGTGGTGTCCGCCCGGCTGCAGCTCCTGGAGCGGCTCGGCGCGCCGCTCGCCGCGGCCCACCGGGAGATCGCGCCGGAGGAGGGCGAATCCGGCTCCCTCGGGGTCGAGTACGTGACGAACGCGCCGACCGCGCCCGGCGAGGGACCGCGCGACGCGCTGGCCCGGCGTCTCGTCGAGACCGCCGAGAAGGAGGTCTGGAACGGCACGACGCTCATCGGACCGCATCGCGACGACCTCGCCTTCGTGATGGCCGGCCGGGACCTGTCGACCTTCGCGTCGCGGGGCCAGCAGCGCACCGCGATCCTCGCGCTCAAGCTGGCGGAGCTCGACCTCGTGACCGAGCGCGACGCGCGACCACCGCTGCTGCTGCTCGACGACGTCTTCTCCGAGCTCGACCCGGCCCGTCGCGGGCACCTCGTCCGGCGCATCGCCGACCTGCCCCAGGCCTTCGTCACCACCACGACGCTCGACGACCTCGACCCGGCGCTGCGCGCGATCGCGACGCCGTGGGAGGTTCGGCCGGGCGAGTCGAGCTCCACGCTCATCGGCTGATGGACGAGGAGGCGCCCAACCGCCGGCGCAGGCCGATGTCGCGCATCGGGACGCTCATCCCGGACGCCGCGGCCCGGCTGGGCCTGGCCGAGGAGCTCCGTCGCGCGCGCCTGCTCGCCACGTTCGACGCCATCGTCGCCGAGCGGGCGCCGGCGGCCCATGGCGCGTGCCGGGCGCTGCGGGTCGATGGGGAGACGTTGGTCGTCGAAGCGGACGCGCCCATCGTCGGCCAGGAGCTGCTGCTCCGCGCGGACGACCTGGCGGCGGCATTCCGTCGGGCACCGGGCGGCGCCCCCGTGCGTCAGCTCCGGGTCGCGGTCCGCAGGCGCTGAGGGAGATCGCTCGACGGCGTAACGCCGGCCGGGGATGAAGCGTCGAGGGGTCGCGGTGCGATAATCCCCGCCCCGAGCCCAGCAAGCTGGCAACGAGGACCGCAGTGGCCCACCGGATCCAGATGAAGCTCGGTGTCGTCCCCGACGCCGAGCACGCCCCAGATTCGCCGGACACCGCGCTCCACGTGGAGCCGCGGGTTGGGGCGCAGACGCGGACCAAGGGCCATCTCTTCCTGCTCGTCACCTCGCGGGTCCCGGGCGTGCGCGCCCGCGACGCGACGCGGCTCATCGCCGACTCGATCCGGAGCGAGTACTACTACGACGAGTCGGCCGGGATCCGGGTCTGCCTCGTCAAGGCGATCCAGGTCGCGAACAAGCGGCTGACCCACGCCCGCGAGCGCGGCGCCCTGGGCAACGGCCCGGGCCCGATTGGCGTGGCCCTCGCGGTCGTTCGCGACAACGAGCTGTACGTGTGCACCGTCGGGCCCGCGGAGGCATACCTCAGCCGCGGCGCGCGCCTGTCGACACTGCCGGACCCACATCGCGACAGAGGCCTGCCGTCGCTCGACATCGAGCCGGACGTCTGGCGGGGCGAGATCAACGTCGGCGACCAGCTGATGCTCGTCTCGCCGAACGTGGTCGCGGCACTCGGGGCGGAGTCGCTCAAGGACGCGCTGGTGACCCTCCACCCGCAATCCGCCGCGGAGCAGCTGACGGCCCGCTTCCGCGCCGACGGCGGCACCGGCAGCGACGGGATCGTGATCATCGAGGCGGCCGAGATCGCCGTCTCCCGCGCCGGCGTCGTGCCCGTTCCGGTCCGGCCGGCGGAGCCGCTCGCGGGCATGCCCGACCGGTCGCCGATCCCGCTCGCCGACACGGTCGCCGGTGGCTTCGCGGCGGCCCAGTCGAGCGCGCGCTGGGCCCGCGGCGCGGTCGGCCGATCGCTGTACCGCCTGCTCGTCCGCGTCCAGGACGCCCTGCCGAGTCGCGGGGTTCGCCGCCGCCGGGTGACGCCGCTGAGCGCGCGCCGAGAGACGCAGCGCCGCGCCGCCGTGGCGTTGCTGTCGCTCGTGGTCGTCGTGGGCGGGCTGGGCGCGGCGGTGTTCGTGCTCGGCGGGCGTTCGCCGCTCGGCAACGCCATCGAGACGCTCAATTCGGCCCAGGGCTCCCTGGATCTCGCCCGGCGTGACATCAACCGGGTCATCGGGCCCGGCATCGATCTCGTCGCCAACGATCCGCCGCAGGCGACGCGGCTCCTGAACGAGGCACTGACCGCGATCGAAGCGGCGAGCCGGGGCGGCATCCCGTCGGCGACCACCGGTCCGATCCGGGCCCAGATCGTCGCGGCGATTGACCGGCTGTACCGGATGAACGACGTCGTCTCGGAGCCGGTCTTCGGGTTCTCCGCCAACGCCGCGGCCGACCTCGGCACGATCGTCCGCGGCCCCGATGGCGCGCCGTTCGTGCTCGACCACAAGACCCAGGCGGTCTACCGGATCGACCTCGCCGCGAAGCGGGCGTCGGCGGTCTTCCGCCAGGGATCGAGCGCCGCGGGCCGCAAGGAAGGCGCACCGAAGCTCCTTGCCGTCGGCGGTCGTGACCTGCTCATCGTCGACGACAAGAACGTCGTCTGGCGCTGGCGACCCGCCAACAGCTCCGGCAGGGGGACGCTGACCCGCTTCCCGAGCGGGGTTGCCGGCTCGGCCGAGTGGGGCAATGACATCATCGCGGTCGGCACGTTCATCCGCGACGCCGACGCGAACCTGTACAACCTCTACGTCCTCGATCCGTCCGAGCAGCAGATCCTCGCCTACGCCCCGGCTGCGGACGGCAGCGGCTACCCGACCAGCCCGAACGATCGCCTCTCCGCGCCGCGGGATCTCAGCCACGTCACCGACATGTACATCGACGGCGACATCTGGATCGTCGACGGCGGCCAGATCAAGCGCATCTTCAACCTCAAGATCGACGACTGGGAGGCGGCATCTCCCGGCGACGACGTGCTGCGGGGCGAACCGTCGTACCGGTTGATGGCCTCCGCGACCGCGCGGCGCGAGGGCACGGTCTATGCCTACGACCCGACCAACCAGCGCGTCGTCGCGGTCTCGAAGCTCAATGGCACCTTCCAGCAGCAGTACCGACTCGCGGGCGGGGACGCCGGCTGGCAGGACCTTCGCGGCTGGTACGTGGAGCAGGGCGTGGCGGGCGAGCCCGACGCGCTGGTCTGGATCAGCAAGGACGCAATCCACCGGGTGGTGCTCGAGGCGACGACCGCGGCGCCGCAGGGGTCGGGCGCGCCAGCTTCAGCCGGAGCGAGCCCCGGCGCCAGCCGGTGATCCCGCTTCGCGACAGGAACCCGACCCGGCGCAGCCCGATCGTCACCATCGGACTCATCGTGGCGTGCTTCATCGCGTTCGGGCTCGAGCTGTGGATCACCGCATCGGGCGGGGACATCGCGCTCGAGCGCTTCTTCGAGCAGTGGGGCGCCGTGCCCGCCCGCATCACCGGCGCCCTGGAGTCCGGCGACTACTTCGGCGGGGCGACGCTGGGGATGATCACCAGCATGTTCCTGCACGGCGGCTGGCTGCACATCCTCGGCAACATGCTGTACCTGTGGATCTTCGGGAACAACGTCGAGGACCGGCTGGGCCGGATCCCGTTCCTCGTCTTCTACCTCATCGGCGGGATCGCCGCGGCGCTGACCCAGGTCGTCATCGACCCGCACTCGCACGCTCCCCTGGTCGGCGCATCGGGCGCGATCGCCGCCACGCTCGGCGCCTACATCGTGCTGTTCCCGGGGGCGCGCATCCTGTCGCTCGTGTTCCTGGGCTTCTTCTACCAGCTGCTCGAGGTCCCGGCGCTGATCATCCTCGGCTTCTGGTTCGTGCTCCAGCTGATCAGCGGCGCGGCGGCGCTCGGCGCGACGACCGCCTCGGGCGGCGTGGCCTTCTTCGCGCACATCGGCGGCTTCGCGCTGGGCGTGGTGGTGGGACTGCTGCTGCGTGTCGTGGGTGCGGGTTCGGCGCGAGGGCGACCCGCGACCGGCTCGATGGGATAATCCGAGCCATGACCGGCCTCGTCGAGATGGTCATCGAGAGCGTGCGGGTGCACATGCTGTCGAACCGCCACGTGGTCATCCTCAAGGACCCCGAGGGCGATCGGTACCTGCCCATCTGGATCGGGGCCTGGGAGGCCAGCGCCATCGCGATGCGGTTGCAGGGCCTGTCTGCCGAGCGCCCGCTCACGCACGACCTGTTCGCCGCGGCGCTGGATCGCCTGGGCGTACGGGTCGAGCGGGTCGTCATCAACGAGCTCACCGACGAGACGTATCACGCCCGGATCCATCTCGAGCGCGACGGGGTCCAGGTCGAGGTCGACGCGCGGCCGTCCGACGCGCTTGCGCTCGCGGTCCGCGCCGAGGTGCCGATCTACGCCGCCGACGAGGTCCTCGCCCAGGCGGCCCTCGCCGCCGATCCCGACGAGGAAGCCGGGACGGGCGACGACGATGCCGAGGAGGAGGGCGAGGCGTCCGAGCGGCCGCGCCGCCGCCGCGCGCCGATCGAGCAGGTGGGCAGCGAGGGCCCGGCCGACCCGCGGCTGGACATGTTCCGGGACTTCATCAACTCGCTCGAGGTCGATCCCGGCGCAGGCGGCGAATCCGGAGGAAGACGGAGCTGAGCTTCGCCCGAGCGCTCAGGCGGGCGTTGGCGCTCCGCGCGACGGGCTCACGCACGACTGTGCGCTCGCCCTGTCGTGCTCACGCCGCCTTCGCCTGAACGCCCGGACTCGCTCAGATGTCCGAAGCTGAACCCAGGATCGGCTGGCCGCGTCGCAGCGCGAGCCGCGGCGTCGCCCACAGGCGCAGCCGCAGCAGCCAGAAGTCACGCACGGCGCGGAAGACGACCTGCGGCTTCGCACCGGTCGGACTGCCGGCCGTCCGCGGGTAGTGGGGCACGCCGACCTCGGCCAGCCGCCGGCCGGCTGCCCGCAGCTTGATCAGCAGCTCGGCCGAGAAGAACGCGCCGCCCGATTCCACGTTCACGCCCTCGAGGGCCGAGCGTCGGAAGAGCTTGCACGCGCAGTCGACGTCGCGAACCGTGAGCCCGAAGAAGAGCAGGTTCGCGAGGCGGTACAGGCGGGCGTAGACGGTCCGCACGAGCGGGTCGGCGCGCCGGATCCGGTAGCCCACGACGGCGTCGACGTCGCCGGCGTCGAGGCGCTCGATCAACCGGCCGAGATCGGCCACCTTGAACTGGCGGTCACCATCCGTGAAGGCGAGGTTGGCGTAGCGGGCGGCGGCAAAGCCCGATCGGAGCGCGGCACCGTAGCCGAGATTGGTCGGGTGGTGGACGGCACGGACCTGCGGATGCGCCCCCGCCAGCTCGTCGGCGAGCCGCGGGGTCTCGTCCTTCGAACCGTCGTCGACGATGACGATCTCGAAGGCCTCGGCGAGCCCGGGCAGCGTCTCCAGCGCTTCCTCGACCAGGCCGCGCAGGTTCGCCGCCTCGTTGTGCGCCGGGAAGAAGTAGGACAGCTCGACCAGCCGGGCCCGACTTGCCGTCACCGAGCGGCGACCCGCCGGCCGTGGACCTGCCACACCGCGTCGCTGCCCTCGCCGGCGATGACCGTCATGTCGAACTGCGCCGTGAGCTCCTCCGTGTCGCGACCGGGCAGCCGGATGACATAGACCGGCCGGTTCTCGCCGAGGTACCGGTTGATCACGTCGGGCGCCCGCCCGAGGTCGAGATCGAGCATGGTCCGATCATCGACGATGAAGATGTCCGGGCGCTCGCCCTCGACCTTCTGGGCGTACCACAACGGCGTCGACGTGCTCCACCAGCTCACGAGCACGGCATTGTCGGGGATCAGCGGGAGGACCCGCGCGAGCCAGGCCTGCGCGGCCCGTTCGCTCGATCGATCGACGAGGGTGCGTCGCGCACCGAGCGCCCCGATCGCCGGCCAGAGCAGGACGACGCCGAGCGCGATGGCCGCGCCTTTCGCGGCCAGGTCGACGGTCCGGTCATCCACCGTGACCCGTCGGACGCGCTCGAGGATGCCGCTACCGACGATCCCGGCGGCAACCGCCAGGTCGGCGGCGAGGATGCCCAGCCACGTCCAGGCCCACAGGATGGGGCCGAGGTAGTAGCGGTTGATGTCGGCATTCGAGTACGCCGCGTTGAACAGCACGGTGATCACGAACGCGAGGCCGGTGAGGAGGGCGTAGCGCGGCGCTCGTCGAGCCGTGGCGACGAAGGCCGGCGGGACGGCGATCGCGAGGAGGCCGAACTGGGCGTTGCCCAGCGCGACGAGACGGTCCCACTTCCCCGCAAGATCCGCGAACGGGTCGCTGAGCGAGCCCCGGAACTGCTCGGCCAGGGCGATGGACCAGAAGCCATCCCAGGTCGCCGGCTTCGCGTACACGAGCGGGGCCGTGAGCGAGGGGATCAGCCCACCGCGCAGGGGCAGCTCGAGGTACACGAGCGCGAAGGTGAGCGCGGCCGCGCCAAGGCACGCGAGCGCGAATCGCCACCGCCGCCAGATCCCCGGCTCGACCGCGAGCACGTACAGGCCGATCGGCGGCACGAGGAGCAGCGTCAGGGAGTGGTTGCCGGCCGCGAGGCCGAACACGATCGCCGCGACCACGAGCCAGCGATCCGCCCGGCTGTGGTCCGTCGACATCGCCGCGTCGTCGGCCGCTGCGCTCCCGCGAGCGTGCTCCCACGTGACCAGCGCGAGCAGAAGGAGGGCGACGAATGCGAGATGGATCGGGTGCGGGTCGGCGCCCATCGCGTAGGTCCACACGAGCGGCGTCGTGGCCAGCCCCAGGCCGGCGGCAACGCCGATGACCGTCGAATCGGTGAGGCGCCGGACGAGCGCCACGGTCACCCCGGCGGCGACCGCCACAGCGAACAGGGACAGCGCGTTGATCCGAAAGGCCGGCTCCCCGATCGGCGTGAGCAGCAGGTTCGCCAGGAAGCCGAGGAGCACATACGTCGGATAGCCGGTCGGGTGCGCCGTGCCCATGATCGGCAGCACCGTCTGGAACTCGCCGGTGTCCCAGAAGCCGACGCCGGGCAGCAGGCCCGACCAGCCGTTGACGACGACGAGGGCGGCCACGGCGATCGGTGGGAGCAGCGCCGCGAGGCGCGGATCGAAGCGCACGCCGGCGGGACGTGCCAGGGCCGTCGAGGTCACCATGCCTGGAGATTGCCCCAGATGACGCCCCACAGGTTGATCGCCACGGACGCGGCGATCAACCAGAACGCCAGCAACCCGACCCGGCCACGCCGCTGCATCCCGACCGCCACGAGCGGCAGCGCGAAGGCCACGAAGTCGTTGCTGAAGCGGTAGCCGAACTGGACCCAGCCCTGGCTGAAATGCATGAGGTTGACGAGGGCGATCGCGACGACGGCCAGGAAGGACCCGGCCACGAGCCGCGACCGGCGCCCGAGCAGCGCCGGGAGGGCGAGCAGGTACGCGGGGCTCGTCAGCAGGATCGACATGCCGACGTCCCGTGGCAGCGCGATCGGGCAGGCGGGGTCGAACAGCCCGCGCACTGCCCCCGCGGCGACGCACAGGTCCCTGCCTCCGCCCAGTGCGCTCGGCACCTGGTCGGGGAAGAAGGCCGGCGGCGAGAAGAGCAGGATCTGCAGGTTCTGGAGCAGGTAGCGGGCGTCCTCGATGCCCCAGTCCGGGCGGTAGTTGAGGCCCGGATAGCCAGCGGCCTCCAGCTGGTACTGGTATTCGTAGCCCGGGTGCAGGATGTGCCCGGTCGTCGCCACGTTGTAGGCGAGCAGGGCAAGGATCGGGATCGCCGCGCCGAGGCCGGCGGACACGGACCGCCTGAGCCAGCTGCCCCCGCCGCCGACGAGCATGAGGAACGGCGCGCCGAAGACCACGGTGAGCCGCGCCGTGCAGGCGAGCCCGAACATGAGCCCGGCGAGGACCTGGCGCCGATCGATCATGGCCAGTGGCCGGCGCAGGCCCGCGACAACGGCCCCGGCCGCGCCGCCGAGCGACGGTGCCGCCTCGACCTCCTCGTCCGCGTCCGGATCGTCGGCGAGCGCGATCCCGATCGCCAGCAGCACGAACGTCACCGCCGTCACGTGGGCGAAGAACCAGGTCGTCCCGAGCTGGGCGGCGTACCAGAACACGGTCCCGAAGCCGAAGAACACCGTCGTCGCGAGGCGGATCCGGCGGGACACCGGCAGCGCGCCGAGTGCCCACCAGGCGAGCCCGACGTCGATCGCGCCGAGGAGCACGGACACGGCTCGGATGTCGGTCGCGAAGCCCCAGATCGCCACGAACGGGAGCAGCACGATCGCCGGGAGCGGTGGGAACGGCAGGAGCGCGCCCGTCGTCGATGGGTCGCCGGTCACCTCGCGCAGGGGGTACACGTCCTGCATCCACTCGTTGCCGTAGCCCGTTCCATAGCCACCCGCCACGGGCCATTCGATGACCGCGGTGCCGTGCAGAAACGCCTGCGCCTGCCACACGAAATGGTTGTAGAAACGGTCGCTCCCCGGCAGCCAGTAGGCGCCGAGCGCCAGCGCGATCAGGCCGCCACCGACGATCAGGGCGGGGAGCCGATCGAGCCAGTCGAACAGGAGATCGAGGCGACGGGAGCCCGCGGCACCCTCTGCTACGCTCCCAAGCACCTCATCGCTCGCTGGAGGCCGATCTCGTCTTGACAGGCCCCGCCATCGGTGAGCCCGACCCGGACAGGGCGGGGCCCTCCAGGATCGGGGCCGGGGACACCGGCGGCATCCTCGTCCTCCTGGCCCTGGGGCTCATCTTCCGGCTCATCATCGCATACCTCCTCCCCGGTTCCGGCTTCAGCAACGACATCCAGGCGTTCCGGTTCTGGGCCGACCAGCTGGCCGACCACGGCGCGAGCGGCTTCTACAGCCGGGGCTTCTTCATCGACTACAGCCCGGGCTACCTGTACGTCCTGTGGGCCGTGGGCATCGTCGGCAACGCCGTGGGCGGCGTCGGCGATCTGATCAAGATCCCGCCGATCCTCGCCGACCTCGCGCTCGCGTACGTCGTCTGGTCGATGATCCGGGAGCTCGGCGGGGGCGAGCGGGTGGCGCGGGTCGGCGCGGCCATCATCGTCTTCAACCCGATCACCTGGATCGACAGCGTCGTCTGGGGCCAGGTCGATTCGGTCGGTGTCGTGGTCCTGCTGCTCGCCGTGCGGGAGCTGTGGCGTGACCGGCCCGAGCGGGCTGCGACGCTCGCGGCCCTGGCGGCGATCATCAAGCCCCAGCTGGGAATCCTGATCCCGATCGTGGCGGTGATCGTGATCCGCCGGGCGTTCTGGCCGCGCGGCGGCCAGGGCGTCGAGGACACGCCCGCGGTGGGGGCATCGATGACCGGCTGGGAGCGCCGGACCAGGGGGCCGCTGCGCGTCCTGACGACGGCGCTCGCGGGCCTGCTGACCCTCGTGCTGCTGTCGCTGCCGTTCGGGCTGACGCTGCCCGGGCTCGCGGCCCAGGTCGTGAAGGCGGCCGCCGGCTACCCGTACCTGAGCGTCAACGCGTTCAACCCGTGGGCCCTCGTGACCCAGGAGTCACCCGACGGCCGCCAGGACAGCCTCGCGATCGACCGCGCCTGGCTGTGCGATTCGACCATCGTCGCGGCGCCGGCAAAGGAGTTCCGGATCGGCCCGATCGTGATCCCGGAGTGGTCGATTCCGGCAACGACGTCGAACCTCTGCCCCACGGCCGTGCAGATCGGCGCGTTTCCTGCCGGCCTGGTCGGCGTCGTGCTGTTCCTGCTCGCCGCGGCACTCGCGCTGTGGCTCATCGCGCGCCGTCCCGATCGGGTCACGGTGCTGGTCGGCGTGGCGGTGCTCGCGCTCGCCTTCTTCGTCCTGCCGACCCGCGTCCACGAGCGGTACCTGTACCCGCTCGTGGCCGTCGGCGCGATTCTCGCAGCGGTCTCGTTCCGCTGGCGGATCGCGTACGTCGTGAGTGGCGCGGCGATGTTCGCGAACATGTACGTGATCCTGACCACGTGGTACCCGAACAACCCGAACATCCACGACTGGCTCGGGATCGGGCCGACGCTGGCGTCGTTCTGGGCCATCGCCGTCGCCTCGCTGGCGCAG
>DATJGH010000186.1:0-5901 GCA_035495215.1 Patescibacteria group bacterium | reverse complement strand
GATCCAGTTCGCCTCGGCGTCCGCCTGGAACCGGGCGACGGTGTCGCGGACGCCCATGACCCGGAAGCCGAGGCCCCACAAGCCGCCGATCTCGGGCAGCCCCTCGGTCCGCCGCTGGTCCAGCCACACGATCGCGGGGCGCAGCGGCGTGCCCTGCTCGTCGGCAACGACGAGCGTGACCCGCTGGGTCGTGAGTGCGACGCCCGCCACCGCGTCGCTGCCGACCTTCGACGAGGCCCACAGCTGCCGGCACGCGTCGCCGATCGCGGTCCACCAGACCTCGGGATCCTGCTCGGCCCAGCCGGGCTGGGGCGAGACGTACGCCTCGATCGGAACACGGCCCATCGCCACGAGCTCGCCCCGCGGGTCGAAGAGGATGGCGCGGACGCTCTGGGTCCCGACGTCGATCGCCAGCGCGTGATCGGCCGCGCCTCCCGCTCCCACGGCCGTATGGTGCCTGAGCGCGCGCCCTCAGACGGGCGGTTGCGGCCTCAGTACGGCGGCCACGGGATCGCCGGCCAGTCGGGGTTCGGCGCCGGGAACCGCCCGGCTTCGAGGAGCGCGGCGAGCCTCGCTCGCGTGGCCTCGATCTCTTCGAGCGACAGCAGCTCGCCCAGGGCGACGGCGAGCGGTCCCGGCACGGCGCCCTTGCCAAGGCCGTCGCTGACGCGCCGGAGCCCGGCCGTCTCATCCGGCTCGAACGCCTTGCCCTGCCACGCCCACAGGACCGTTCGCAGCTTCGGCTCGACGGAGAACGTGACCCCGTGGTCCACCGCGAACAGGTGGCCGCCCGGGACGGGCAGGAGGTGGCCGGCCTTGCGGTCGGTGTTGTTGATGAGCGCGTCCAGCGCGGCGACCCGGCGCAGGCGTGGATCGGCATCGTTGACCAGCGCGATCACGTCTGCCTCGGGATCGACGTCGATCCAGTGCTGGAGCATGCCCTCGCCATACGGACCGTCGCGGAGCACGGTCGGCGGGACGATGCCCCAGCCGATCGCCTCGGAGACCAGGTACGCGGCGACCTCGCGCCGGCTCAACGTCCCGAGCGGGAAGTCGAACAGGGGCCGCTCGCCGGCGGTCGGCTTCCAGACGGCGAGGAGGTCGCCGTCCGCGATGGGCCGCGGCGGGCTGTCCGACGGTGCTGCGGGCGCCGCCGAACCTGCCGGCCAGACCCGCACGACCATGGCGTTGTTCGACGAGCCGATGAGCCGGCCGATGATCTCGAGCTCGCCATCGCGCAGCAGGCCGAGGAGGTCGTCCCCGGGCCGACGCGCCACCTCAGTTGAGGTAATGGCCGTTCTTGCGCGGGCAGATATGACCGGTCGCATCGAGCGGGTTGCCGCACAGCGGACATGGCGGGCGGCCGGCGCGGACGACGCGGAACGCCTGCTCGACGAACGAGCGCGCGGCACCGGCCGTGAGGCGCACCCTGAGCAGGTCCGGCCCGTCCTCGTCGTCGTCCTCCACCTCGACGAGGGACTCGTCCGGGTCCTCCTCGTCGTCCTCGCCCCGCGCGCGGGCCTCGATCAGGATTCGCTCGGCCTCGCCATCCCAGCCGAGGGTCAGCGTCGTCGCCCGGAAGGCCTCGTTGAGTGGCTCGTCCAGCGGCTTCTCGTCCGGCGCGATCGGCGCCGGCGGGTCCTCGACGATACCCCGGCGGTCGAGCTCGATGAGGAGCTTGCCCAGGCGGTCGGCGAGGACCGCGACCTGGGCCTTCTCGAGTCCGACGCTGACCACCCGGCGGCCGTCGCGGGCCTGCAGGAAGAACGCGCGGTTGCCTGGCTCACCGATGGTCCCGGTGGCGAAGCGATCGGGGAGGTCGAAGACGAAGAGGCGGCGTGGCATGAGCTGACTGTACCCGGATTTCGACGCGGCTCCCGTCGGTCGCTAGGCGACGCTCACCCGGATCGTCTGGTGTCCGCGGGCGCCGTCGGGCGCCGGGCTCGACAGCTGGTCCGTCTGGACCTCGCCGGTGCCGTCGGTGGCCCGGACCTCGATCGTGTGCGAACCGGACGGGGCATTCCAGTCGTAGAGCCACTGGACCCAGGTCGCCTTCGAGATCGGGGTCGACAGCTTCGCCGGCGCCCAGTCGCCACCGTCGACTCGAATCTCCACCTTCGACACGCCGCGGTCCGGGGCCCAGGCCACGCCGGCGACCGCCACATGCCCGGCCGGCACGTTGGCGCCGTCGCGCGGCACGTCGATGCGGGACTGGGTCAGGATCGGCGCCTTCTGCGCCCAACCCAGGGGGACCCAGAAGCCCTCGAACTGGTCGAACCGGGTCAGCTGGAGCGAGGCCAGCCATTTCGTGGCCGAGACGTACCCGTACAGGCCGGGGACGATGAGCCGGGCGGGGTAGCCGTGCTCCCGGGCCAGCGGCGCGTCGTTCATGGCGACGGCGATCATCGGCGTCCGCGCCGGATCCATGACCCACTCGACGGGCATCCCTGCCGTGAAATCGTCGACCGATTGGCCGACGAGCTGGTCTGCGTTGGCCTGCACGCCCGCCATGTCCAGGACGTCGCGCAGGCGCACGCCCGTCCACTTCGCGTTGCCGACGAGCTTGCCGCCGACCGTGTTCGACACACAGGCGATCGTCACGTACTGCTCGATGATCGGCAGCGCGACCAGCTCGGCGTAGGTGAGCGTCACTTCGCGGTCGACCATGCCGTGGACGCGCAGGGTCCAGGTGTCGCGATCGACCGAAGGCGGGATGAACGCCGTGTCGATGCGGTAGAAGCGGTCGTTCGGCACGACGATCGGGGTGAGCCCTGCCTGGCTGAGGTCAGCGGTCGACAGGTCCGCGCCCGAGGGGAGGCTTGCCGGAAGCGGCGCGGCGGGCACGTCGGCGCGTGTCGCCGGCGCGCGCTGCCGCTCGAGCAGCATCCGCCCAACCGAGCCGAGCACCACGGAGCCGACGGCGATCGCGCCACCGGTGCGGATCAGCGAGCGCCTGGTCCAGTCGGGCATGCCGCCGGTCCGGGTGGCGTCGGGCGAGATGGTGATGGCGACCAGCCGGCGCAGCAGCCAGATCCCGGCGATGGCCTCGACCCCGGCCGTCGCCGCGCTGAGCGCCGGGGAGACGACCGGATCGCGCAGCGAGGCCGCGAAGCCCGCCGCGGTGAACGCGGCGAGGATCGCTCGCGCCGCCGCGGGCCGTCTCGGGCTGAGCAGGCCGAGCGCCGCGCCGATGGCCAGCCCGACCAGCACGATGAAGACCTGGAAGGCGAGCTTGTCCGCCTCGCCGAAGATGCCGACGATGAAGTCCTTCGCCCCCGGCGGCTGGACATCGACCACGAACCGCGCGACCGCGAGCAGCGGCGACGGGACGTCGGGGAGGACGCCGGCGAGCAGCTCGCCGATCGCGAGCGCGGCTCCTACCGCGACCGCGCCGGCAAAGGCCAGGCGGAGGCGCGGGTGGTCCGCCGGCCGGGCGGCCGGACGCGACACGGCACGAGTGCTCACCCGGGCAGCCTACGCACGCATCGATGACGGGACGCTGACTCGCCCCGGCTCAGCCGTTCGGCTGCAGCTTGTCGAGCCGGCCGAGGATCGACGATTCGAGGTCGAGGATCCGCTTCTCCAGGCCCTCGACCCGCTTGAGGATCTCCCCGTTGCTCTCCGAGATGGCCCTGTTGCCCTCGAGGAGCTCGTTGTTCTGCTTCTCCTCGATGTCCGCCTCCGTGGCGGCATGCTCGAGCGTCAGCCGGTCACGCAGTGACTGGCGGTTGCCGGCGAGGAGGATGAGCGGCGCGGCGTATGCCGCCTGGGTCGAGAAGGCCAGGTTCAGCAGGATGAACGGATAGGGATCGAAGTGGAAGAGCAGGACGATGTTGCCGACGATCCAGATCAGCACGATGACGGTCTGGATGACGATGAACTTCCAGCTGCCGAGGAAGGTCGTGACGTCGTCCGCGATTCGGGCGCCGAGCGGCGCCTCATCGCTGAACTCGCGGTTCACCGGGTGCAGGCTCGGCTTCCGCGGGCGCCGGCGGAGCCAGCGTGTGCCGGCGGCCTCGGGAGTGCGATTCAACGCGGTCATGTGACCTCCAACCTCGACCGGCCGACCCCGCCGCACCGGTTGCGGCGCGAGTACGCTTCGGCGCAATGATCGACCTTCCCCTGCAGCTCGATCTCTCGGTCCGGATCATCGTCGCGGCGGCCCTCGGGCTGGCGGTGGGCTTCGAGCGCGAGATCCATGGGCACCCCGCGGGACTCCGGACGCACATGCTCGTCGCCGCCGGCTCCGGGCTGTTCACGGTGCTGTCCGCCTACGGCTTCGAGGGCGTCGCCAGGGGCGTGACCGGGACCTTGCCGGTCGACCCGACGCGCATCGCGGCCCAGATCGTGTCCGGCATCGGCTTCCTCGGCGCCGGCGCGATCCTCAAGGACGGTGTCGTCATCCGGGGCCTCACGACCGCGGCGAGCCTGTGGGCGACGTCCGCCGTCGGCATGGCCGCCGGGGCCGGCGAATACATCATCGCCGGCGTCGCGACCGCGACCATCCTGGTCAGCCTGTGGCCGATCAACGCGATCGCGGAGCGCCTGCACGGCACCGCCATCCCGGCCGTGCAGGTGCGTCTCGCGCTCGATCGGCTGGAGGTGCTCGGCGACGTGACCGGGCTCCTGGTCAGCCAGCGCCTCGAGATCGGCCAGATCTCGACGACCCGGCTCGGCAAGAATGCGTACCGCGCGGATATCACCATCCGTGGCCGCACGCCATCGGTCGTCTCGAACGCGATCGCCGCCATCGACGACATCGCCGGAGTCGACATCATCTCGTCGAGCACCGCCGACTGACACGCCTGGAGGAGTCGCCTTGAGGTCGCAGCCAGCACCGCGCGCCCGCGATCTGGGGATCGTGATCGGGGAGGGCGTCCCCGGCCCCAACAACGCGATCACCGACATCCCCGGTGTCCGCGTGGGGCACACGACCCTGGTCTCCGGCGATGGCCCGCTCGTCGTCGGCCAGGGGCCGGTGCGGACCGGTGTCACGGTGATCGTCCCGCACGACGGTGACGTGTGGTTCGAGCCCGTGTTCGCGGGCACGGCCACGCTCAACGGGAATGGCGAGCTGACGGGCCTAGAGTGGATTCGCGAGTCGGGCCTGCTCACCGGCGCGATCGGGATCACCAACACCAACGACGTGGGCAAGGTGCGCGACGCCCTGGTCGGCTCGGCGGCGGCCACCCATGATCCGCGCTCGAGCTACTGGGCGCTCCCGGTCGCGGGCGAGACCTACGACGGCCAGCTCAACGACATCGCCGGTGGCCACGTTCGCGCCGAGCACGTCGCGGCCGCGCTGGCCGCCGCAGCTGCCGGGCCGGTCGCGGAGGGCAACGTCGGCGGCGGCACGGGCATGATCTGCCACGAGTTCAAGGGCGGCATCGGGACCGCGTCCCGGCGAGTCCCGGACGAGCTCGGCGGCTGGACCGTGGGCGTGCTGGTCCAGGCGAACTACGGGCGCCGCGGCCTCCTGCGCGTCGACGGCGTCCCGGTCGGCACGGAGATCCCGATCGAGGAGGTCCCGTCGCCGTGGTCGCCCGAGCGGCGCGGGATCCGGGCCGCGGGTCGGGCGCCCGGCTCCGGTTCGATCATCGGCGTCGTCGCCACCGACGCACCCCTGCTGCCGCACCAGTGCACTCGACTCGCGCGCCGCATCCCGCTCGGGCTCGCCCGCGCCGGCGGCCTCGGTTCCACCAGCTCCGGCGACATCTTCCTCGCGTTTGCGACCGGCAACCGGGGCATGCCCCCGACCGAGGCCGAGGCCGACAACGACGGCATCCTCCAGCTCCGGGGCATGGTCGACCGGGCGATCGATCCGCTCTTCGAGGCGACCGTCGAGGCCACGGAGGAGGCGATCGTCAACGCCCTGGTGGCGGCGGAGACGATGACGGGCCG
>DATJGH010000185.1:0-3396 GCA_035495215.1 Patescibacteria group bacterium | reverse complement strand
GGCGTCGTTCAGCCCGTCACGCAGCATCACCATGCAGAAGGGGCAGGCCGTCGCGACAGTCTCCGCGCCCGTGTCCAGCACCTGGAGGGTGCGAGCGGCGTTCACCCGGGTGCCGCGCGATTCCTCCATCCACATCCGGCCGCCGCCCGCCCCGCAGCAGAACGTCTGCCTGCCGCTGTTGGCCATCTCCCGCAGCTCGACGCCCGGGATCGCGCCCAGGACCTCGCGCGGCTGGGCGATCACGCCGTTGTAGCGGGCCAGGTAGCACGAGTCGTGATAGGTGACGGTCCTGCCTGGCAGGCCGTCGGCGCCGAGCTCCAGCCGGCCGTCCGCGACCAGCTCGGACAGGTACTGGCTGTGGTGCCGGATCGTGAACGCCCCGCCCAGCTGGCCGTACTCGTTGCCGATCGAGTTGAAGCAGTGCGGACACGCCGTGACGATCGTACGCTCGCCCATCTGGTACCGGTTCAGCGTCTCGATGTTGCCCGTCGCGAGCATCTGGAAGACGTAGTCATTGCCCATCCGCCGTGCCGGGTCGCCGGTGCACGACTCCTCCTGGCCGAGGATCGCGAAGGGGATGCCCGCGGCGTTCAGGCAGGTCGCGAATGCCCGCGCGACCTTCCGGTTGCGCTCGTCGAACGCGGCCGCGCAGCCGACCCAGTACAGGACCTCGAGCTCGTCCAGCCGCCCATCGGCGGCGAGATCGGCGACCGTCGGGACCTCGAACGGAAGCCCGCGGGTCCAGTCGGTCCGGGTCGTCGGCGGCTGGCCCCAGGGGTTGGCCACGCCCTCCATGTTCCGGAACGCGACGTTGAGCTCCGAGGGGAATCGCGAGTCCTCGAGGACCAGGTTCCGACGCAGCCCCACGATCTTGTCGACGTGCTCGATCAGGACCGGACAGGCCTCGACGCAGGCGCCACAGGTCACGCAGTCCCAGACCGCGTCGTACGGGATCGCGGTGTCGACGATCGGGCGCAGGAGCTGCTTCTCCTCGATCGCGTCGGTGAGGCCGAAGGACGCCGCCGAGGGCGAGTTCGGGATCAGCGGCAGGCCGTGCTCGGCCTCGACCGACATCTCCCGGATGCCCATGATGAAGGTCTTCGGGTTGAGCGGCTTGCCCGTGTTCCAGGCCGGGCATGCCTGCTGGCAGCGGCCGCACTCGGTGCAGGTGAAGCCGTCGAGCAGGTCGTTCCAGCCGAGGTCCGCGAGGGTGCGCAGGCCGAACGTCGCGTCCTCGCGCTCGAGGTCCATCTGGGGGAGCTCGCCCCGCGGCTCGAGCTTGCGGAAGTAGATGTTCGGGAAGCTCGTGGCGATGTGCAGGTGCTTGCTGAAGGGCAGGTAGACCAGGAACGCCGACACGAGCCCGATGTGGGCCCACCACAGGACCGTGAAGCCGGCTTCGAGCGTCGCGGGAGGGAGGCCTCGCAGCGGTTGCGCGAGCGCGTTGGCGATGAAGGCGCCCGGTTGCTCGCCGTAGCGCGCGACCTCGAAGACCTGCGCGAAGAGCTCCGCGGTCACCAGGCCGCCGATCATCGCCAGGATCAGCAGGGCATCGAGGTTGTAGGTCAGCCGTTTCGGCCGGGAGATGAGCCGGCGCTCGAAGGCCCACAGGACGCCCGCGATCACGCCCAGGGCGACGACGTTCTGGAGCCCGAGGACGATGGCCCACAGGAGGCCGCCGAACGGCGCGGCGATGACCGCCTGCACGAGGCCACCGGTCACGACGTTGGCCGTCCCGAAGGTGAGCAGGACGAAGCCCCAGAAGATCCCGTGGTGCAGGAGCGCCGCCCGCCAGTCTTTGAACATCTTCGTCTGGACGAAGGCGTATTGGATGAGGCCCGCGAGGCGGGCGGGGATGTGCTCGAACGGGCTGGGGCCCTCGGCGCGAGCGGCCGCGAAGACGCGCAGGTGGCGGGCCATCGCGAGCACGAACACGAGCGCTGCGCCCCAGAAGAGCACGAAGACGAGCGGGTAGAACGGCACGTGCTCAAAGAACGGGAACATCAGCGGCTCCCCTGCTCGGGCAGGTCACGCCACTCGTCGTTCTCGTCCCTCCGGGGCACCCAGTCCTCGCCCATGTCCTCGTCGGCCGCCGGTGCGATCTCCGGCGAGCTGCGCCCGATCGAGGCAGACGGCGCGCCAGGTGCCACGACGTGCGCGGCACTCGGCAGGTCCGTACCGGTTTCGTCGGCGGCCTCCGAATCGTGGTCGAACGGCCCGGCGAGCGTCTCGAGGGCGTGCCCGAGCGTCGGCTCGATGGCGGCCAGCGACTCGACGGCAGCCTTCGGGCTCCCCGGCACATTGACCACGAGGCTTCGCCCGATCACGCCGACGACGCCGCGGGAAAGATCGGCCATCGGCGTGCTGGCCCGTCCGGCTGCGCGCATCGCCTCCGCCAGGCCAGGCACCTCGTAGTCGATGACGGCGAGCGTCGCCTGCGGCGTCACGTCGCGCGGGGTCAGGCCGGTGCCGCCGGTGCTGATGACGAAGACGTGATCCCGGGCCCCCTCGCGCAGAGCCGCCTCGATCAGCGGGCGATCATCCGAGATTGACCGGCGGTCGACGCGGAAGCCGGCCATCGAGAGGCGATCGCCGAGGGCGATCCCCGACGCATCCTGGCGGGAACCGACCGCAACGCCGTCACTGATGGTCAGGACGAGCGCGCGGGCGCCCGAGGGGATGTCGCCGCTCACCCACGCTCCCCCATCGAGCGGCTAGCCCTTCTTGCGGATCCGGCCCGCGACGCGCTCGCCGGGGCGACGCGGTCGGGGCTGCGCGGCGGCTCCCGCGCCCGTGGCGGCCACGTCTGCGGGACGGTGCCACTCGCCGCTGCGGCCGCCGGACTTCGAGACGAGGTGGACCGATCGGATCTCGACGCCTCGTTCAGCGCTCTTGACCATGTCGTAGGCCGTCAGCGCCGCGACCGAAGCGGCGGTCAGGGCCTCCATCTCGACGCCGGTCGGGCCGGTGGTGGCGGCCTCGGCGCGGACGCGCAGGCCACCGGCCGCGCGGTCCGGGGTCACCGTCACGAGCAGGTCCGTGAGCGCCAGCGGATGGCACAGCGGAATCAGGTCCGAGGTCCGCTTGCCGCCCATCACCCCGGCGAGCTCGGCAGTCGCAAGCACGTCGCCCTTGGCCGAGCGACCATCGATCACGAGGTTCAGGGTCTCGGGCGACAGGGCGACGAACGCCTCGGCAACCGCTCGCCGGGCGGTCGGCGGCTTGGCGCTGACGTCGACCATGCGCGGACGCCCCGTCCGATCGATGTGGCTGAGGCGGCGACGTTCGGCGCGCGGGGCAGGGCCACGGTCCATGTCGGCCCAATGATGCGACACGGGCGGGCGACGCGGCGTGCTCTGCCGGGACCGCTCCCGAGGGGGTGGCGCCGAGCTATGC
>DATJGH010000184.1:0-5441 GCA_035495215.1 Patescibacteria group bacterium | reverse complement strand
CCTTCGCCATCGGGTAGCGACCGACGAAAACGCGAATGCGATCGAGCGCGCGCCCGATCTCGTGCCGCAGGCGGCTATTCACCAGACCCTCCGATCCCCTCCGGCGATGAGACGGTCTGAACGTCGTGTTGTTGCTTGCTCCGAGCAGCATGTTCCTCGGCGCTCTCGCGGCGCCAGTGCCGTCGGTATGCTCGAAGCGTGCCCGAGGAATCGACCATGACGGCTGTCTTCGGCGGCCAGAGCATGACCGCGCCCTTGCGGGAGGCGTTGCTCAAGGCGCCAGGACCCGCATTCGGGCGCGCGTTCGACGATCCCGCCCACGGCTTCCTGCATGCCTGCGACCTCGCGGTTGCCGAGCGAGAGCACGCCGCGTTCGTCGAGCTGCTCGCGTCGCTGGGCACGAGCGTCAATCTGCTCGCGGACGAGACCGACAGCCCCGATCTCGTCTACACCTTCGACCCGCTGCTCGTGACCGACCGCGGCGCCATCCCACTCCGGCCGGGCAAGCCCAACCGCCGCGGCGAGCCCGCGGCGATCGAGGCCTGGACCCTCGAGCACGGGATCCCGACGCTCGGGCGGATCGAGGCCCCCGGCACGATCGAAGGCGGCGACACGCTCTGGCTTCGGCCGGACCTCTTCTGCATCGGGCGCACGCTGCGCACGAACGACGAGGGCGCCCGGCAGCTCGCGGCGCTCGTCGGCGGCGACGTCCGCGTCGTCGACCTGCCGTACTGGCGCGGGCCGGCCGAGCTGGTCCACCTGATGTCGGTCATCAGCCCGATCGTCGACGACATGGCGGTCGTGTTCCTCCCCCTCCTGCCGGTCGGGCTGTGGCAGCTCCTGCAGGAGCTCGAGTACCGGCTGATCGAGGTCGACGAGGTGGAGTTCCCGACCCTTGGCTGCAACGTGCTCGCGGTACGTCCGGGCGTCGTGGTCCTGGCCGAGGGCAATCCCAAGGTCGCCGCTGCCCTCGCATCGCGGGGCGTGGAAGTGCATACCTATGCGGCCACCGAGATCGGGCTGAACGGCTCCGGCGGCCCGACGTGCATGACCCGCCCGATCCTGCGCGGGTGATCGAGCCGGCGCCGCTCCGGGACGTCGAGCAGGCCGCCGCCGCGGCGGTCGACGCGGGGTGGACGGCCGAGGCACTGGCACGGATCGCCCGCGTGCCCAGCGTGACGGGCGATGAAGGTGCGGTCCAGGACGCGGTCGCCGCGCTGCTCGCGGAGGCCGGCCTCCGGGTGGAGCGGGTCGATCCGGATGTGGCCGCCGTGCGCCAGGACCCCGACTGGCCCGGCGAGGAGATGCCGCGCGACACGCTGCCGATCGTTCTCGGCCGGCTCGGGCAGGCCGATGGCCCGCGTGTGGTCCTGGTCGGCCACGTCGATGTCGTGCCCGTCGGCGACCGGTCGACATGGACGCACGATCCCTGGGCCGCGGAGCGGCACGGCGACCGCCTGTACGGCCGTGGCGCCGTCGACATGAAGGGCGGTGTCGCCGCGATCCTCGGCGCGGTCCGGGCGCTCACGAGCGCCGGCCTCGAAGGGCGCCTCGTCGGCGAGGTGCTCGTGGCCAGCGTGCCGTCGGAGGAGGACGGTGGCCAGGGCATGCTTGCGGCGATCCGCGCCGGCGCGACGGGCGACGAAGCCGTCATCACCGAACCGACCGGCCTCGACATCGTCATCGCGCACGCCGGTGCCATCACGTTCCGGCTGACCGTGCCCGGCCGAGCCGCGCACGCGTCGGTGCGTCGCGAGGGCGTGTCCGCGCTCGACAACCTGCAAACCCTCATCCGGGCCCTCCAGGCAGACGAGACGGCGCGCAACGGCGCCGAGACGGACCCGCTGATGACCGTCCACGGCCTGCCGTACGCCACGATCATCGGCAAGGTCTCCGGCGGGGAGTGGGCGTCGACGGTGATCGATCGCGTCGTCGCCGAGGGCCGCTACGGGGTCAAGCTCGGGCAGACCTGGCGCGACGCCGAACGCGACCTGCAGCGCTGCATCGACGATGCCAACGAGTCCGATCCGTTCCTGCGCGACCATCCCGCCACGGTCGAGCTGACCGGTGGCCGGTTCTCGTCTGCCCGGATACCGGCCGACCACACCCTGCCCACCGGCCTCGCCGCCGTCGCCCGATTGACGCTTGGCCGGGACGTCGCGCTCCAGGGCGAGCCCTACGGCGCCGACATGCGCCTCCTGGTGAACGAAGGCGCGACGCCGACGGTGATCTTCGGGCCGGGCGACAAGCTCGTCGCGCACTCGGCCGATGAATGGGTCTCGGTCGACGAGGTCGTTGCCTGCGCGCGAACGCTCGCGGCCTGGCTCGTCCGCGAGCTGGTCGCCTAGCGGCTCACGAAGTCGCGGTGGCGGCGATCGCTCCCCGGCGATTCAGCAGCAGCCACACGGGCGCCAGGACGAGCGCAACGCCCAGGAACCCGAGCGTCGAGAAGCCGGCCGCCGCGACGACCGCGCCCGAGCCGAGGCTGGCCGCCGCGGAGGTCGTCCAGATGACGGCATCGGCGATGCCCTGCACCCGGGTCCGCTGGGCGACCGACACGCTCGCGGTGAGCAGGGCGCTGCCGGCGACGAAGCCGAGGTTCCAGCCCCAGCCGAGCAGGAACAGCGCGATGAACAGGAGCTCGTCCCGGTCCGGTGGCGCCAGCGCCGCGATCAGCCCGGCCGCCACCAGCACGGCCGTCCCGAGGAAGATCGTCCGGAGCGACCCGAACCGCTGCGTGATCCGGCCCGAGATCGGGGCGAGTGCGTACATCCCGGCGACGTGGCCGCTGATGACGATCCCGACGGTGCCGAGGCCGTGGTTGTGGGCGGTGAGGTGAAGCGGCGTCATGGTCATGATCAGGACCATGGTGGCCTGCCCGGCGATGAGCGCGGCCATCGCCGCCACGACCGCCGGCTGGCTGAAGACCTCGCGCACCGAGACCGCGGGCGGGTCGCCGTCGGCTGGCCTGTGGATCGTCGACTCGTGGGCGATGGCGAATGGGTCGGGCCGCAGGAAGAACCAGCTGACCGCGGCCGCGAGGCTGACGAAGATGATCGGGATCAGGTACGGGCCGGCAAGGGTCGGCAGGCCCAGCGCCGGCGCGATCGCGCCGGCGAGCGGCACGAGCGTCGGGCCGACGAGGCCGCCGACCGTCGAGCCCCACACGACGAGCCCGATCGCGACCGCGCGACGGTTCGGCGCGACGAGGTCCGCCGCCGCGTACCGCGACAGGTTCGTCGACGAGTTGCCGAAGCCGATGAGGAACGTGCCCACGAGGAGCAGCGGGAAGGAGCGGGTCACCACTGCCGTCCCTGCCAGCACCGCGCCGACGAGCGCGGTGAGATAGCCAACCGTGAGCCCGTTGCGGCGACCGCGCCTGCTCATCACCCACGACAGGGCGACGGCACCCATCGCGGCGCCGAAGACGACGGTCGCGCCGGGTGCGCCCGAGAGCGCCGGCGAGCCGAGCAGCTCCTGGCCGACGATCGATGCGACCGTCGACGCCGCGATATGCCCCGTGCTCCCGAGCGCTGTGCTGGTGAACAGTGCGATTCGCGTCCGACGTCGGGCCGCCTCGACCGCCAGCTCATCGAGGCCCGCGGCTTCCTGGGCCATGAACGACATTCGAGCGATCCTAGCGACCGGCGGCCGGTCAGGCGAAGAGGGCCGCGAGGGCAGCCTCGAACGCCTCGGTGTGCCGGTCGACGTCCTTCTCGGTCGTTGCAGGCGACATCAGGGCCATGTTGTGGAACGGGGTCATCAGCACGCCGCGATTCATCACCCACAGGTGGAGCAGCCGCTCCAGCTCGGCATCGGCGTGGGCGATCTGATCCGCGCCGTCGCGCGGCGGTTCGGGCATGAAGTGGTACTCGGCGCGGGCGCCGAGGCGGGTGACGCTCCATGGCGCGGCGTGCCGATCGATCGCCTCCTGGACGCCGCCCTCCCAGCGCGCCGCGAGGGGCAGCATCGCCTCGAACGCCGCGACGGTCAGGACCTCCCCGAGGGCGGCGCGGGCGGCGGCCATCGACAGCGCGTAGCCGGCCAGCGTGCCGCCGATCCCGCCGACGTCGGCGTCAACCCAGGGCACGGCCGCCCGCGTCCGATCCGCGACGTCGTCGCTCATGCCGTAGGCGGCCACCGGGATGCCACCGCCGATGGTCTTGCCGATGACCAGCATGTCGGGCGCGAGATTCATTGCTCCCGTGACACCGCCGGGCCCAGCGCAGATCGTGTGCGTCTCGTCGTGGATGAGGATCGTCCCGTGCCGGCGGGTGAGCTCGCGGACACCATCGAGGTAGCCCGGCGCGGGCAGGACGATGCCGACGTTCGTCAGCGCCGGCTCGATGAGCAGCGCCGCCACCCTGCCGTCCCGGAGCGCCACCTCCAGCGCGTCGAGGTCGTTGTACGGCACGACCCGCGTCGTCTGTGCCGGGTCCACGGCCGGGCCGAGGTTGCCCCGCCGGGGGACCACCCGGTCGCCGTCGAGCACCGCGAACGTCTCGTCGACCGAGCCGTGGTAGCAGTACTCATGCACCGCGACGAGCGGCCGGCCCGTGATCTCGCGGGCGATCCGCAGCGAGAACCGGTTCGCGTCCGTCGCGCTCAGCGTGAACTGCCAGGCCGGGAGGCCGAAGCGGCGGGCAAGCTCCTCGCCGACCCATGCGGCGTCCTCGGTCGGCAGCATCGTCGTGATCCCGCGCGCGAGCTGCCGCTCCACCGCGGCGCGCACGGGTGCCGGGCCGTGACCGGCCATCGCGCCCGTGTCGCCGAGGCACAGGTCCACGTACTCGTGCCCATCGGCGCACGTCGCATGCGCGCCGGATGCGCTTTCGAGGAACAGGGGAAACGACCCGGCCCACTTGACCATCCAGTTCATCGGCACGCCGTCGAGCAGGCTCGCCCGCGCGCGCTCGTGGAGGGTCCGGGTCTTCGGATGGCGCCGCGCGAAGGTCTCGAGCTCGGTCTCGAGCAGCTCCCGAACGCGGGCCGGCGCGACGCCGGTGGGGGAGTCGGTTGCCGTCACGGCCGTCAGTGTGACGGCCACGGCCTGTTCATGAGCCGCCCGGCCGGCCCGGGCGGTTCAGGGCTTCAGTCGAGGTGTCGGGAGTAGCCGCACACCGGGCAGACGGCGAGGCCGCGCTCGGGGAGCAGCTCGAGGAAGCTGGTGCAGCCGTTGGTACGGCAGTACAGCCGGATCGACATCGAGCGCCTGCGCTGGCGGCGCATCGACGCGGAGCGTCCACTGATGGACGACTGGTATGTACGAGAAAGCATGTGAGTTTCCTGGTTTTTCCTTCGCCGCGATCCCGGGCGGTGTGGGCCCTGGTCTGCGGTCGCTTGGCTCGTCGCGGGTGGGGCGATCGAGCGATGTTGCAGTGCCTGTTGGACGCGGGAGCGAGTCAGACCGGGTTCGTTCCTCGGTCGATGCTCAGACCTGC
>DATJGH010000183.1:0-7886 GCA_035495215.1 Patescibacteria group bacterium | reverse complement strand
GAAGCTCAGCAGCACGATCACGGGCGCCAGGAACAGGACGATCTGCAGCGCCGAGTTGAGGATGAGGCTCAGCGCCAGGTCGGGGCGGTTGCGGGCGGCGGCCCTGACGCCCGCGAGCTGCTCGATCGAGTTGCCGGCCAGCGCAACCACGATCAGGCCCGCGAAGGCCTCGCTCATCCCGAACGACGCCATCGCCGGCTCGAGGGCATCCACGAACCAGTCGGCGACGAAGGCCGCCAGAACAGCGGATCCGGCGAGGAGCACGAGCGTCGAGCGGAGCGAAGGCGCGGTCGGTTGCGGCTCGCCTTCGTCCTCCGTGTCGATCATGGACCGGTCGGCGGCGCCGGGCCCGGCCTCGGACAGCCGCAGCGAGATGGGGACCGACGCGACGAACACGATGAGCAGCACGATCGCCACGATGGCCGAGAGCTCGGACGCGTGCCCGAAGTCGGGCGCGCCCGGCTGCGTCGCGAGGAACGGCACGATGAGGGCCGCAGCACCGAGCAGCAACTCGGTGGCATACAGGCGATTCGCCACCGCCGAGAAGCGCAGCCGGCCGTGCCGCAGGCCTCCCACGAGGATCGCCAGGCCCAGCACGAACAGCGCGTTGCCCAGGACCGAGCCGATCAGCGCGGCGGCGACCACCTGGTACAGCCCAGCCTGGAGCGCGAAGATCGACAGGAACAGCTCGGGCAGGTTCCCGAGCACGGACTGCACGACGCCGGTCGCGGCGGGACTCAGCCGATGGGCCAGGCGCTCGGTCGCCTCGCCGACTGCGACGGCGCCGGCGGCGAGGGCGATGACCGCGGCGCCGAAGCGAACCAGCGGCGGCAGCCCGAGCAGCACCGTGGCCGCAACCAGGACGAACGCCAGCAGGTAGCCACCGAAGATGGTGCGGGTGCGCCGGTCGATGCGGTCGAGGATCGAGGGCATGTCGCGCGCCATCATCGGGGATCGGGCAACCCGCGGAGGGCCGGCGCGGTAGCGTTGCGGCAGTGACCCAGGCCACTCCCCGAACCTCCACCCGGGCCCGCAACTGGACGCTGGTCCAGGTCGATTCCGTGTTCATCGGGATCGTCACCGCGTCCGGCACGTTCCTGCCCGTGTTCCTGCTCCGGCTCGGCGGGACGGCCAACGACGTGGGCCTGCTCACCGCCCTGCCGGCGCTGACCGCATTCGCGCTCGCGATCCCGCTCGGGCGGTGGCTCCAGACCCGCCGGAACATCGTGCCCTGGTACAGCCGGATGCGGCTCCTGGCGTGGCTCAGCTATGCGCTGATCGCGGGCGTGGCCGCGGCGTTTCCGCCCGAGCAGGCGATCCCGGGGATCCTCGTCGTCTGGGCGCTCGCGTCGCTGCCGTCCACGGCCGGGCTCGTGGCGTTCCCGATCGTGATGGACGGCGCGGCGGGCCGTGACGGGCGGTTCGACCTCCTGGGCCGGCGCTGGGCGATCGCGGGCACGTCGACCGCGATCGCGGTGGCCCTCGGCGGGCAGTTCCTGAACGCCGTGCCCTTCCCGGTGAACTTCGAGCTGCTGTTCGTGATGGTGACCCTGGCCGGGGCGGGAAGCTTCCTGCAGTCGTACAGGATCGTCATCCCGGACCAGGCACCGCGCCCGAGCGGGCCTGCCGAGCCGTTCCGGCAGCGGCTCACCGGCCTGTGGTCGCTGGTGCTTGCGAACCGCTCGTTCGTGCGCTACGAGCTGCGGTCGCTCGCCTACACCGTCGCGATTGGCCTGTCACTCCCGATCCTGCCGCTGTTCTACGTGCACGAGATGGCGGCATCCGATGCCTGGATCGGCGCGATCGGGGCGGCGCAATCGGCAGGCGGCGTCCTGGGCTATATCGCGGCGCGGCAGCTCGCCAGGCGACGCGGGCCGACCACCACGCTCCTCCCGTCGATGCTGGCCGTGGCCCTTGCGCCGGCGATCCTGTCGGCCACCGGGTGGCTGCCTGCAGTGGCGATGATCGCGTTCGTCGTCGGGCTGGCAAGCGCCGGCGTGCAGCTGGCGATGTTCGACCAGCTCATGCGCCGGGTCCCCCTTGACCAGGGCGTCACGTTCAGCTCGGTCGACCAGAGCGTGCAGAACTTCGCGCTCGTGCTCGCCCCGAACATCGGCGGCGTGATCGCGCTGGCGCTGGGGGCCAGGACGGCGCTGCTGATCGTCGCCCTCGTCGGCGCCGTTGCGTTCGCCCTGTTCGCCTGGAACGCGCGACCGGTGGCCCTCACGAGAGCGCGAGCCGTCACCGAGCGAGAGCGGGACCAGCCGGAGGCCTCCACGTGAGCGAGCCGTGGGGCGACAAGGGGACGTTCTGAGGAGATGGCGATGGCGAGGGACGTGGTACTGGTCGCGTCGGGCGACCTGCGCGAGACGGCGAACCGGCTCGGGTGGCCGGCGCAGGCAGCGCTCGAAGGACACGTCGGGGCCGCGTTCGGGCGCCACGGCGCCAAGGTGCGCCGTGCCCATCCGTTCGAGACCGAGCGCAGCCATGGCTTCATCTCGAGCCAGCGCATGGGCATGACGATCTTCGAGTCAATCGACCGGGAGGCGCCGCTCATCGTGGCCGAGGCAGTCTGGCAGTACAGCCATCACGTGCTCGCCGGGCTGCGCCGGCACCGCGGCCCGATCCTGACCGTCGCCAACTGGAGCGGGCAGTGGCCGGGGCTCGTCGGGATGCTCAACCTCAACGCCTCGCTGACGAAGATGGGCCGGGCCTACTCGACGATCTGGGGCGAGGACCTCACCGATCCGTTCGCCGACGCGGCGATTGCCACGTGGCTCGCGGAAGGCCACGTCACGCATGACACGTCCCACGTCCGCAACCTGCAGCCGGCCCGGCTCCCCTCCCCCGCCGCAGCACTCGGGCGGCGGCTCGCCGGGGAGCTTGCCGAGCGCATGGCGATCCTCGGCGTGTTCGACGAGGGCTGCATGGGGATGTACAACGCGATCTTCGACGACGAGCACCTGAACCCCGCCGGGATCTACAAGGAGCGGCTGAGCCAGTCGGCGCTGGTGGCGGCGATGCGGCTGGTGAGCGATGCCGAGGCGGAGGCCGCCTACCACTGGCTCGAGGGGCGCGGGATGCAGTTCCGGCTCGGCAGCGACGGCGCGACGGAGCTGACCCGCGACCAGGTGCTCGACCAGCTGCGGCTCTACATCGCCGCGGTGCGCATCGCCGACCAGTTCGGCTGTGACGCGATCGGGATCCAGTACCAGCAGGGCCTCAAGGACATGGCGCCGGCATCGGACCTCGCCGAGGGCCTGCTGAACGACGGCGACCGGCCGCCGGTGCTCGCGCTCGGCGAGCGTCGAGAGCTGTATCCGGGGCGGCCGGTGATCCACTTCAACGAGGTCGACGAGGGCTCGGCGGTCGACGCGCTCGTCACGAACCGCGTCTGGACGGCGCTCGGGCTCGACCCGGCGACGACGCTGCACGACGTGCGCTGGGGCGCGCCCTTCGGGGACGACTACGTGTGGGTGTTCGAGATCTCCGGGGCCGTCCCGCCCGCGCACCTCGTGGGCGGGTACGCGGGCGCGGTCAGCGAGCGCCAGCCGCCGGTCTACTTCGGGTTGGGTGGCGGGACGATCAAGGGCGTGAGCCGGCCGGGCGAGATCGTCTGGAGCCGGGTCTTCCTCATGGACGGCCGGCTCCATGCGGACCTCGGACGGGCGACGGTCGTCGAACTGCCCGCGGCCGAGACGGAGCGGCGCTGGCAGTCGACCACGCCCCAGTGGCCGATCATGCATGCCGTCCTCCACGGCGTGACCCGCGACCAGATGATGGCCCGTCATCGGTCGAACCACATCCAGGTCGCGTACGGCGCGGACGCGGCCTCGGCCGATCAGGCGCTCGCGACCAAGGCCGCGATGCTCGAGGCGATGGGCCTGGCGGTCCATCTCTGTGGCGACGTGCCCGTGGCCTGACGAGACCGGGTATTTCGGGGTCAGGCGGGGCGAGCGCCGGCGAGGTTCCCCTCCGGAATGGCCGGCGGATCGACGCAGATCGCGGCCAGCGCCATCTCCCGGAGACGACGCAGGACGTCCGGATCGTCAACCGTCCACGTCGCCAGCTCGAGGCCGGCCGCGTCGGCGCGATGGCGACCCCGCACGCCGAGGGCGGGCCAGCGCGCAGCGATTCCGCCGCAGCCGGCCGAGTGCGCCCGGGCGATGACGGTGGAGTCGAGCCGTCGCGCGATGAGCCAGCATCGCCAATCCGGGTGCGCGCCGGCGATGGCCCCGACGGTGGCCGCATCGAACGACGAGACCGCCACGGCCCGGGGCGGGTCGCCGCGGCTGCCGGTGATCACGGGGATGGCCTGCGCGGCGATGTCCTCCTTGAGCTCGATGTCGAGGAAGAACGGCGCGGGGAGCGCCTCGAGGATCTCGGCAAGGGTGCGCACGCCGAGCTCGCGAAGCTCGCCGACCGAGACATCCCGCACGCGACGACGGACGCCCCGGAGCCGCCCCAGGGTCGAATCGTGGATCACGACGGGCGTGCCGTCGCGGGCGGCCCGGACATCGAACTCGACACCGTCGACGCCCGGTCCACGGAGGGCGGCGACGAACGCGTCCAGGCTGTTCTCAGCCGCCCGGGTCCAATCGCCGCGGTGGGCGAGAATGAGCGGCGAGGGCATCGCTCAGCGCGCGTCCGGGTGAGGCAGCATGGGCTCGTCGACCGCCCGGACTAGGTACCGGTACGAGAGGCTGGACGTGATCACGTCAAGGCGAAGGGCGCCACTTCAACCCTCCGAGGTGCATCTTCACGGCCAGATGCGTGGCGTCTGAGTCTACGGAAGTGAACGGCAGACTCGCCGCAGCGCGCTAGCCGGGGAGCGGACCAAGCCACACGAGTCCGGCGGGAGTCACCCCGGGGAGCGGCTTTCCCCCGATCATGGTGCTCTTCGTTCCGATCGTCACCGCGACGAACTTGGCGGCGTCGGCGCCGGGAAGCTGACCGGCGTCATGCCACGTCGTCGCGTCGGTCGACGTCCAGGCGTGTCCGCCGGTCGCGTCGTTGCCCACCACCACGAGCCCGCCCGGCGTCGCCGCGATATCGACGAGCTGCCGGCCGGCGAACGCCTTCGCGTCGTCGACGTGCGTCCACGACTTGCCATCGATTGACGTCCAGACTGCGCCGTTCGGTCCGATCGAGCCCGCGGCGACGAAACCCGGTCCGCCAACGGCAACGCTGGTGAGCAGAGCGCCCGCGAACGAGGGGTCGTCACTGGCGCGTGTCCAGGCCGCGCCGTCGGCGGACGTCCAGGCAGCGCCGGTGCGAGTCGAGCCCGAGTCGACGCTGCCGACGACCACGAAGGCATCCGGACCCGATCCGATGCCACCGAGCCGGACCGAGTGCATCGCCGGGATGTCCGGCCCGACTGTCCACGTCTTGCCATCGGAGCTGGTCATGACGCGCCCGTCCTCGCCGTTACCGCCGGCGAGGTCGACGATCTTGCCGCCGACTGCGACGAGGGTCTGCTCGCGGGCAGCCACGCCGACTGCGACGAAGTCGTCGGAGCCGCTCGGCTCGCTTGGGCCCGACCAGGCCTGCCCATCGGGCGAGCTCCAGAGGCGATACCCGATGCATTCGCCGGTGCAGTGCTCCCCGGCGGCAACGAGTCCCTTGCCCGTGACCGTCACGGCCTTGAGATGGGTCGCACTGAGATCCGCGGTGACGAGGTTCCACGTCGTCCCATCGACGGACACCCAGATCCCGCCCGCTTGCGTGGAGCCGACGTCGGGCCCGGCCCCGACAGCGACGAACCCGGAGCCGTAGGGGACGGCGTCAGCGAGGGTCGCGCCCGCCAGGCTCGAAGGCGACGTCGCGGTCCAGCCGGAAGCAGCGCCGGGCCCGCCGCCGGTGCCACCCGATGAACCTGGGCCCGAGCTGCAGGCTGCAAGCAGCGCACCAAGGGCAAGGCTGACGGCGCGGACGTTCGTGCTGCTCATGTGCTCATCTCTTTGGCTGCCGGATCCTCCGCCGCGAGCCGCGGCGAGGAGCACAACCTATGGCTCGAGCGTTCCGCGACCGTTCCTCGTGGGGTTCCTCGCGACGGGCAGCTGCGGAGCGGGTGTCGTTCGCGTCATTCCGTTCGACGCGAGCGCCAGGTCGCGCTGGAGCGCTTCGACTGCGGCCGGCCACAGGCCTCCCTGCCACATCTCGCTGATGCGCGCGGCCTCGTTCAGGTGGCGCCATGCGCTCGGCGCGTCACCGACGCGGGCATATGCATTCGACGCCGCGATTCGGAAGCTCATCGAGCACTGTTCGCACACGTCGCTGTCCGCAAGCACTCGCTCGCCCTGCCGCGCGACCGTCGCCGCGTCGTCGGGGTTGGCCGCCGCCTCGACCATCGCGCCGTGGATCTTCACGCGCAGATGCGATCCGAGTGCGTCGCGCACAGCGATGCGCATCGCGCGCCGCAGGAGCCTGCGCGCCTTCCAGCGTCGACCTTTCGCCAGCTCCACCTCCGCGAGTCGTTCGAGGGCCACCGACTCTCCGGATGTCGTGTTCGTCTCGCGATAGAGGCCTGTTGCGCGCCTGAGGATCGGCTCGGCTTCACCGAGCCGACCGGCGAGCAGCCTGGTCTCGCCGAGGACCAGGTCGGCGAGCGCGGCCGCTCGCTTGGAGCCGGTCGACTCCGCGGCCTCGCGCAGCTCGACGGCGAAGCGAGCCATCTCCTCGATCCCGCCGGGCAGGTACAGGCAGAACTCCGTAAAGCACAGGTTGGAGTCGAAGACGAACGGCGCGAGATCCGGCGTCCGGCGAACCGTCTCCACGAGCTCGTCGCGCAGGAACGTGCGCCAGAGTCCGCGGGTCAGCCCGATCTCGGCGAGGAGGATGCTTGCCTCACCGACCTGCGCGCCGAGCCCGGCGTCGACGGCGAGCGCGCGAGCCTCGAGCGCCGTTCGCTCTGCCTCTTCGAGGTCGTTGCGCTTCCAATGGATCATGCCCCAGGCGAGAAGGGCCCGCGCCCGCTCGGCCGCCGTTGGCGCTTCCCGACCCTCGCTGGCCAGGACCTGCTCGTACAGGGCGACCGACAGCGGGTCCGGACCGACGCCCAGCTCCTCTCGAAGCACCTCCCGAAGTCGCTCGAACTGGCGAATCGCCGCCTGCCGATTCCCAGCTTCCAGGTAGCCGCGCATGAGCTCGCGATGGGCCTCCTCATCGGTCGGATCGACCTGGAGAATCCGGTCCCACATCCGGGCACCGCGCAGGACGGCCAGGTAGGCGTCGCGCAGGGCTCCCCGCCGGTTGTCGAGCCAGGCCTCGTCGGCATCGTCGGGGAGCAGGTCGTCGGGGTAGAGCGCTGCCGCCTCGCGGAAGGCCTCCACGTCGCGGAGCGAGGACGCTCGCAGGCTTGCCTCCCTGAAGCGTTCGACGTCGGTCGAGACGTCGCCAAGCGGCCACAGCTCGACCAGACCGGCTCGCACGGCTATGGCGTCCTCGCCACCGAGCGCTCGGCGAGCGAAGTGCACGGCCTTCCGGACGTTCGCCCCGCCGGCCTCGGGAGCGACGCCGGGCCACAGCGCCTCGATGACCCGTTCGCGCGTCAGGCGATTCCGCGGTGAGAGGGCGAGGAGCTTGACGAGCGACGCCGCCCGACCCTGGCGCCACGCGTCAGGTGGGATCGGCTGACCGTCGACCTCAGCGCGAAACTCCCCGAGAAGCCGCAGGTCCAGCCGGGCGCGCATGTTTCGCTGAGCCTAACCGTCTTCCGCTAGGATGCATGACCTGCCGAGCGGGAGTAACTCAGCTGGCAGAGTGTCTGCTTCCCAAGCAGAATGTCGCGGGTTCGAATCCCGTCTCCCGCTCCAATCACATCATCTGCCTCGGTTGCGGCCGATGGCGTCGGTCCTCGACGCGCGCGATCGCGGCCGCTCCCGGGT
>DATJGH010000182.1:0-10406 GCA_035495215.1 Patescibacteria group bacterium | reverse complement strand
CCGGCGGGGTCCGACGCCGAGGTGATACAGCTCGGGATCGCGAGCACGGTGTAGTTCGACGGGCCGAGCCGGCTGTCCGGTGTGAGCTCGGGCGTCAACCCGACCAGGCGGGTTTCGTTTGCACCGGCCGAGATCGCTGTGGTGGAACAACCCCGGATTGAGCCACCGGGCAGCCGGGTGATCGGCGAAACGTATGTCTCCACGTCGACCTTGACTCCCGGGATGCCGGCGCTCGTGACGAGGTGACCGTCAGCGCTGCGCTGGGCGACGTACGGCGATGGCTCCCCGATGTCGATCTTCACCACGCCATAGACAATGCCGCCGCCGGCAAGCGGAAACATCCCGAGGCCGTGGACGAAGTCGCCCGACCGGCCCGTCAGGATCGTTCCGTTCCCGACATAGGAGGGCAGCACCCGGCCCGAGGCCGACCGGACCCGGAGGTAGCCGGCAGCAGAATCGCCGTCGGTGCTTCGCAGTCCCTCGAGGACGTACGCACGGCCCCCTGGGCCCACGCGCACATCAGCCCGATCGACAGACGCCCCAGACTCCGGCGGCCCGAGCCGGACAATGCCATCCTCGCTGAACGTGGGGTCGAGCCAGCCACCCGCGGCGAGCACGGGACTCGCCGTGAGGACCGCGATGACCACGAGGCCAACGGCGATGAATGGCGTCCGCAGCACTCGGCTCATGCCGGTCCTCCCGCGCCTGCCCCTATCCCGGCGAGTCTACGCGCGCGGAGGCTCGCCAAGCGAGAGCGATCGAGGATCGAACCCGTCAGGTCGCAGAGGTCGGCATCGTGGGTTCGAGTCCCGCCGGGCGCGCCAGCTTCCCTCAGCCTGCCCTGTCGCCCTCGTAGTCGTTGATTCGCTCGCCGATCCGGGCGAGGGTCGCTGCGGTCTCGCGGAGAGCGGCCACCGGGACACTCACGATTCGCGGCCAGTTGCTGATGTGCTCAGGAACGATGACCAGGGTCGCGTCCCGCCCGCGCTCGATGTCGAACTGGATCCGCCGAAGCTCGCTGAACGGCACGTCGAGGACGACCCTGTCCGATTCGGCGACGACGAGACGTTGCTCGGTCACGGCGATGACCGCGCCCCCCGCGACCGCCTGGCTCTCGACGACCTCGCCGGGCTGCAGGACGTGGGGAAGTGGGAACGACCGCATCTCGCGATCTGCCACATCAGACAAGTCACACCTCATCTGGCATGTCACGACCAATCGCCGCGCATCGTATTGAGGGCCGCGCTACCCGGCCATCGCATGTGGTTCGTGGTGCGTGTCGGTTCTCGATAGAACTGGTCTCCTCGCGACATCGATGACCAGCCACGCGGTGAGCGCGACCAGCAGCGCGTTGCGCAGGTTCAGGACGAGGATCGGCAACGCTTCCTGGGCGACGAGGCCGAGGAAGAGGAACGGGTGGATCGGCATCGTCAGCGCGAGCGCGGCGGCGGCGAGCCAGAACTTCCAGCCGCGCAGGAGTGCCGCGAACGGGATCAGCCAGACGACGTACTGGATCGAGAACACCTTGTTCGTCAGCAGCAGGACCAGCACCGCCGCGCCCGCGAGTGTGGTCACGGTCTCGCCATGGACTCGGCCGAGTGCGGAGAGGTCGAACCGAACTCGGCGCCACGCCACGATGGCGAGCGCCCCGAACCCGGCGAGGGTCATGGCAGGGAGCAGGCCGAGCCATGCGCGCGACAGCGGTCCGAACACCTCGACCGCCTTGAACGGCGACGCCGTCTCCACCGGCTGGCCGCGCAGGAGTCCGTCGAGCAGGACGATCCCGCCGCCGATCGATTCGATCTCGAGGCCTCGCTGCACCTGGTAGCCGAGGAAGGACAGCGCGCCGACGCCCGCCATCGCGATGAATGGCAGCAGCCCAAGCAGGACCGTCAGCCCGGCGGCGATCCCGAACCGGACCAGGCGCCGGTCGTCACGCGGTGCGAGCCAGGCCACGGCCAGGGCGGGCCCGGCGACGATCGGGAAGAGCTTCGCGAGGACGCCGAGCCCGAGGAGGACCCCGGCCACCGTCGGACGGTTCGCGAGCGTCGCCCAGACCGCGCCGGCAAGGAGGAGGGCAGCGAAGAGGTCAAATCGCCAGGTGATGGCGAGCGCCGCCCCAAGGACGAGAAGGGGGAGTCTCCATGCGACGCTCCAGGCCGGATCACGCCCGCCCCCGACCACGCCGGCTGCCCGGGCGATCCCCAGGAGCACGAATCCGAGGGCCAGCACGAGGACCGCTTCCCAGGTCGCGAAGAGCCACGTGTAGCGATCGAGCGTGACCTCGCCGAACGGCAGGCCCGCGAGGTAGGGGGCCAGCATCGGCACGAGCGCGAGGGGCGGGTACTCGAGTGGTACGTCGCGGTAGGGGACTTCGCCGGTGACGATCGCGCGCGCGTCCTGGAGGTACAGGCCGACGTCGCCCTGGTTCCTGGAGAACTCCCTGGTGGGGGTGAGCGCGGCCGCAACGAGGATCACCGCGGCGGGAAGGAGCAGGAACAGCCCCGGCGATCGAAGCCTCCCGGCAATGCTCGGCGACCGGGGCGGTGTCACGCGGGCGAGCCTACCGCGCCCTCCTGCCGCGGAATCGAAGCGGCCCCGCGTCCTGCCGCGGGGCCGCCGTCGTTGCGGGTGCGGCGACGCTCAGGCAGGGACTGCCGCTCGACCGCCTTCGACGTAGGTCTTGAGGCCGGAGACGATGAAGATCATCCCCTCGCCGAAGCCCTCGGCCTGCGCCGAGCCCTTCTTCAGGCCGCGCGTCGTGACGGTCAGCTTCGTGGCGCCGTCCGCCGCGCTCAGCTCCCACACGTGGCGGATCGCGCCCTCGGCCTCGGCCTCGGGCGACCAGCGCGCGTGGAACGTGGTCTCGAGGCGCGAGGGTGGCTCGCAGACAAGGACCTCGCCATCGGCCGCGACCGTCCCGTCCGGATTGTCGTAGCTGACGCGCGACCCGATCTGCCAGTCGGAGTTGACTCGCGTGCCGTAGTAGTACTGGACCGTGTCGTCGCCATTGGTGATCGCCTGCCAGACACGCTCGGGCGAGGCGTTGATGAAGATGCTGTAGACGTGCTCGATCTCGTCCGGTAGCGGAGCCGCCATCGGTGGTCCCTCCAGGTGGTCCTTGACGGCGCTCATCGTTCCGACGATGGGCGCCGCGTACTTGCTGATCCAACGGTCGTGGATGAGCCGGATCGGGACGGGGTTGAGGAAATGGCGCTTCTCGCGCCCTTCCTTCCGCGTCGTGATCAGGCCCGCCGACTCCAGGACGTCCAGGTGCCGCATCACCCCGAAACGGGTCATGCCCGGCAGATGGGCGGTGAGCTCGCCGAGCGTTTGGCCGTCGCGCTCGAAGAGCCGATCCAGGAGCAGGCGGCGACTCGGGTCGGCCAGCGCCCGGAACGCCGGAGCCGTCGAGTCATCCACCATGGCCGGAGGTTATGTGACTAGATAGTCACATGTCAAGCGGGGGAATGCGGCCCGCGCGCCACGCGATAGCGCAGGTACACGACTCCCGAGGAGCTGAACGGGCGGGTCTCGACGAGCTCGAGATCCACCCGGCGTTCGCGGTGGGGAAAGAACGGAATGCCACCGCCGACGAGCACCGGGTAGACCACGACCCGGTACTCGTCGATCAGATCCAACGCGGCGGCCTCGGCGGCGAGGGTCGCGCCGCCGATCGCGATGTCGCCCTGCCCCGGCTCGGCCCGTAGCCGCTCGATCTCCTCGCCCACGCCTCCGGAGGCCAGGCGAGCAGTGCCCTGCACCGCCGACAGCGTGGTGGAGAACACGACCTTCGGGAGCGGCTTCCAGAGGGCGGCCCACTCGTTCTCGGCGTCGTCAAGCGATGCCTGGTCGACGTTGTCCCAGTACAGCATCGTCTCGTACAGCCGTCGTCCCATCAGGTGGACGCCGACCTCTCGAATCTCCTCGATCCAGAAGCGAAAGACCTCCTTGTCGGGCACCGTCCAGTTGAAGCCGCCGTCCGGCCCGACGATGTAACCGTCAAGCGAGGCGCCCATCGAGTAGGTCACGCGGCGCATCAGAAGTCCTCCTCGGTCGCCCGTTCGACATCAGGACCGCCGGACGCCGCAGGCCCTGTCGACCCATCTCCAGCCACTTGCCGTCGTTCCTTGCGCACGTGTCGAGCCTCAGTACGGTCGCCGCCGGTGGACGACGAGGAAGGTGAGCGCGATCGCAACGAGACCGCCGAGGCCGAGCAGGCCGCTCAGTCGGGCGACCGCCGCCGGGTACTTCTCGCCGGGCACGTACCGAGTCGCGACGCGCAGTCCCGAGCTCGTCTCCGTGCCCTCGTAGCTGATCGAGTCGAGCTCGCTCCCGTAGCGCTGGTACGCCTCCTCCCAGCTGATGTACTCGCCTTCGGGCGTGCGGATCAGGGAGTCGAGGATCTTGTCGCCGATCGCCACCTGGTCGTAGGAGCCGACCTCCGCGTCACCCTGGACCCAGCCGTCGCTGACCGTGTAGGCGCCGTAGATCCCGAAGCCGATGAGCGCGCCGCTGATGATCAGGGCCGGCAGCTGGCGGCCGACTGCCGCGCCGACCAGGCCGGCAAAGCCGAACACCAGCAACGCCGTCCCCGCGATCGCGGGGCCGCGGAGCCCAAGCCCTTCGAAGTTCTGCCAGGGATCGACGCCCCGCTGGCGAAGCCCCATCAGAACGTCGCCGAGGCCTCCGCCGGCCAAGCCCAGGACCAGCAGCAACACCAGCATCGGAATGAGCCGATCGCGCAGCCAGGTCGCTCGCGACGGCGCGATCGACCAGGCGAAGTTCGTCGTCTGCTGCTCGATCTCGCGCGCCAGGAGCGCGATCCCCAGCACGATCGCGACAACGATCGGCGCGACGAGCGTCGCGATGGCGGCAGGGTTGCCGACGGTGCTCATCGCCTCGCCGTACGCCAGCATGGTTGCCTGGTAGGGAATGCAGAGCACGCCGAGGTCCCTTCCGCTGAAGCACGCATCCGGGATGTCGAAGGTGCGCAGCCACAGGATTGCGACGCCGCCGACTGCGACCATTACCGCGCCCAGGATGACCGCCGCCCGCAGCTCGGGACGGTTCGGGCGCAGGATCGCAGGCCAGCGCCTCACGCTGCCGCCGCCTCTTCCGGCGCCTGGCCCCTGGCCGCAGCGGCCTGGTCGCGCGCCTCGGCGAGGTAACCCAGCACGACCTCTTCGAGGGAGGGTGCCCGCCCGATCGTCACCGAACGCGTCCTGCCGAGCATGTGCACCTGGTCGGCGCGCCCGGGAAAGCGCGCGACGACCTCGACCCCGTCGAGCGCCGCGCCGACCTCGATGACGCGGTGGCTCGCGATCGAGTGCGCGACCGTGTCGTCGTAGAGCACGCGACCCTCGCCGAGGACGAGCAGCCGGTCGGCGGTCTCCTCGATCTCCGACAGGGCGTGCGACGACAGGACGACAGTGGTGCCATCGTCCGCGGCGAGCCGGCAAACGCGCAGGAAGTCGCGCCGCGCCAGCGGATCGAGGTTGGCGAGCGGCTCGTCGAGGAGCAGCAGCGGCGCGCGCGTCCCCAGCGCGATCGCGAGGCAGACCTGTGCCTGCTCGCCACCGGACAGCTCACCGACCCGCGCCGTCACCGGAATGCCGAGCGGACCGAGGCGCTCTCGGGCGTGCCCCGCATCGAACCCCGGCCGGATCGCCGCGGCCAGACGAAGGTGGTCGAGGACGGAGAGATCCCGGTACAGCGACGCCGTCTGTGGCACGTAGCCAATCGAGGCGATCGCCCGGTCCCGGTGGCGGACCGGATCGACGCCGTTGACCTCCAGCCGGCCGGCCGTAGGCCGCTCGAAGCCGATGCACAGCTTGAGCAGCGTCGATTTGCCGGCCCCATTCGGACCCACGAGGGCGGTGACGCCCCCGTCCGGAATCTCGAGCGTGATGTCGGAAAGCGCGTAGCGCCGCCGGTAGCGCTTGGTCAAGGCTTCCGTCCTGATCATCCCGGTGATCTTGGCTACCCCGCGCAAGTCCCGGCGCCGCGCGAGAATGGGCCGACCATGACCTACGACGAGCTCGTCTCGATCGCCCGTCGGTTCGAGGGCCAGACGCTCGAGACCGTCACGGGCAGGCGGTTCAAGGTCGGGATCTCGCCGCGCGAGCTGTTCTTCACTCCCGAGTCGAGCGGTTACGGCCAGAGCGACGGGCGGCGCGCGCATGAGCGCTTCGTCGAGCGGTACAACGAGACGGGCAGCCTCCGACCGGGCGACTACGCCCGGGTGTCCCGGAATGCGACGTACCTGATCGGCCTGCTCATCGCCGCGGGTGCGCCCCGGACGACGCCGCCGAGTTCGAGCACCGCGACCGACCGCTGACCGGCGGAGCCACCGCATATGCTCGCGTCCATGCCAGGCAGCACGAGGGTCGGCTTCGTCGGGCTCGGGACGATGGGCGGCGCGATGGCGGCGAATGCCCGGCGTGCCGGCTTTGACGTCACCGCCTGGAATCGGACCCCCGGTCGGGCAGGGGAGCTCGCCGACCTCGGCGTCCAGCTGGTCGACAGCCCGGCGGCAGTCGCTGCTGCCAGCGACGTCGTGATCAGCATCGTGTCGGACACCCCGGACGTCGAGGCCGTCCTGTTCGGGGAGCAGGGCGTTGCCACGGGAGCGAAGGCCGGCGCGCTCGTCATCGACATGTCCACGATCGCGCCGTCGGCCACGCGCGATTTCGCCGCGCGACTCGCCGAGAAGCAGGTGCACATGCTCGACGCGCCGGTCTCGGGCGGCAGCGAGGGCGCGAAGAAGGGCACCCTCTCGATCTTCGTCGGCGGCGACGCAGCCGACCTTGAGCGTGCCCGGCCGGTCCTGCAGAGCCTGGGCACCACGATCACCCATGTCGGACCGATCGGCGCCGGCCAGGCAGTGAAGGCCGTCAACCAGGTGATCCTTGCCGGGACGTACCTCGGGGTGGCCGAGGGGATCGTCCTCGCGATGAAGGCAGGGCTCGACGTCGACCAGGTCGTCGCTGCGCTCTCGGGTGGCGCCGCCCAGTCATGGGTCCTCGCCAACCGCAGCGGCCGGATGAAGGACAACGACTACCCGCTCGGGTTCAAGGTCGCGCTGCACCGCAAGGACCTCGGCATCGCTCTCGGGATGGCGCGTGAGCTCGGCGCGTCGCTGCCCGTCAGCGCGCTCGCCGAGGCCATCGAGGCAGGCCTCATCGGCCAGGGCCACGCCGACGATGACATGTCGGCTGTCGCGCGCGCGATCCGCGGGCTGTCCGGTCTCGAATCCTGATCGTCACACGATCGGACGATCGCCGAGGGGAACACGTGGCAGGGGGAAGGCTGCCGAGGGGGATATCTGCCGGGGATAGCTGCCGCCGGAATACCTGCCGCGGCCCCATCATCGCTGAGGAAGATGACGGAGCCGGTCGAGCGCGCGCTCGTGGCCGCCATCATCGGCGAGGACGATCGATGCGCCCGAACGATCGCTCACAGCGATCAAAGGTCGGATCTGAAGCCGCGGCGCCTCCCGGTCATCGTCCTGGCCGATAACCTCCTGGGACCGTCGGGATCCCGCCCATCGCGCGCGATCCGGGGGCTCTCCGGTCTCGAAAGCGAGGGCCGGACCTCAGACGGCCGCCCCGACCCCCTGGCTCAGCCCAACGAGCAGCAGGGGACGTCCGATCCGGCCGTCGTAGCGCGGCCGGAAGCGCTCGCGGTTGTACATCGCGTCGACGTCGACACGCCGGGGCGCGCCGCCGTTCGCCTCGAGCGACGTCTCGGCGTACTTGCCATCACGAATGGCGACCATCCGTCCGAACTGCCCGTCGATGAGCAGGTCCATCGCCACGTTGGCGAAGGTCGTGGCCACGATCTGGTCGAGGGCGTCCGGCTGGCCGCTGCGCAGGTCGTACGTCAGCTCGATGGCCAGCGACTCGATGCCCGTCCGCTGGGTGAGCTCGGCGGCGAGGGCCTCGCCGACGTCCGCCTTGCGCCGATGGCCGAAGGCGTCGGCCTCGCCGAGCTCCTCCAGGTTCGCGCCGTGCCAGATCGCACCCTCCGCGGCGACGACGATGGCGTAGTGGCTCGGGCTCAGGCGATGGTCATCGGCCAGCAGGCTCGCCAGGGCATCCAGGTCGTACGGCGCCTCGGGGATGACGCAGCGGGCCGAGGTCACATACGCCGCGAACAGCGCGGAGAACCCCGCGTCGCGGCCGAAGATCCGGAACACGCCGATCCGTTCGTGACTGCCGAGCGTCGTCCGCTGCCGGTCGATCAGCTCCTTCGCGCGCGTGATCGCGGACGAGAAACCGATGCAGTACTCGGTGCCGGGCACGTCGTTGTCCATCGTCTTGGGGATCGCGACGAGCGGGACGCCCTGCTCGACCAGGATCCGGGCGAACGACAGCGTGTCGTCGCCGCCGATCGGCACCAGGGCGTCGATGCCGAGCGCCTCGAGGTGCTCGAGGACGACCGGCGTGAGGTCGTAGCGGTCCTCGTCGACGCGATACCGCTCGGCCTCGTCGATCGTCAGCCAGGACGGCAGCGTGCTCGCCTTCATCCGGGCCGGGTTGGTGCGTGAGGTGTGGAGGACCGTCCCCCCGGTCCGATCGATCGTTCGCGTCGAGCGGCGGTCCAGCGGCCGGGCGTACTCGGGGTCGAGATCGGGACCCGGTCGCACGTGGGTCAGCCCTTCCCAGCCGCGACGGAAGCCCACCACCTCCATGCCCATCTCGGTGGCGCGGTACGTCACGCTCTTGATGACCGAGTTGAGCCCCGGCACGTCGCCGCCGCCGGTGAGCACGCCAATCCGTTTCGGTTCTGACATCCGGTCCGAGATGGTATCGCCGACGCGTATGATCCCGGCCGTGAACTACGAGCTGTACATGGGCGAGGCGCTGGCCGAGGCACGTGCCGCCGTCGCCCGTGGCGACCGGCCGCACGCCGCCGTCGCGGTGCTCGATGAGGCGATGGTCGCCCGCGGCCGCGACCGCGTTCGCGAGACCGACGACCCGACGGCGCATGCGATCGTGATGGCGCTGCGCGAGGCGGCGCGCAAGGTCGGCCGGGAACGCCTGCGCGACGTCACGATCTTCTCGACCGTCGAGCCCTGCCCGATGTGCATGGGCGCCCTGCTTTCCTCGGACGTCGAGGAGCTGGTGTTCGCGGTCCCGAACAGGACCGACGGCGCCGCGGGCACGATGCTCCAGCTCGCCGAGCACCCCTCGCTCCGGCGTCGGGTCAGGGTCGTGAGCGGCATCCGCCGCGACGAGGTCGAGGAGCTCTACGCGGCTTCCGTGCGCTGACCTCGGCTATCCTCTCGCGCGGAGAGGTGTCCGAGTGGTTGAAGGTGCCGCTCTCGAAAAGCGGTGTGCGAAAGCACCGTGGGTTCGAATCCCACCCTCTCCGCCAGACGCCGACCTCGCGGGCGAGTCATCCCTTCGTTGGCAGCTCCGCTCCCTCGCTCACGGGCGTTTGAGCCCGCTCGCTCGGGTGCTCACTGCCGCCTCGGGCTGACCGCACCCTCTCGGCCGGCGAGTGGCACGGCTCGTTTACCCCCATCAACCATGCGTCCAGCACCAGCTGCTCCGGAGCTCCGGCTCCAGGTCTACCGTCGCTCCCCCGTACCATGCACGGCCGCGGAGAGGTCGCCTAGTGGACTATGGCGCCGCACTGGAAATGCGGTTCGCGGCAACGCGTCGCGGGTTCGAATCCCGCCCTCTCCGCCACCTGCCCTAGCCTCATCGGCAGTGCAGCAGCCGCAGGTCATCGCCCTGCCGATGGGCGAGTTCACCTTCGCGCCCGACGAGCCCTACGCCGGCCAGACCGGCGTCGTCGTCGCCTATGCCATCCGCCATCCGCGCGGGATCTTCCTGTTCGATACGGGTTTCGGCTTCGGCAACAGCGAGCTCGACGACTACTACAAGGTTCGCGCGCGAGCCCTGCCCGAGGTTCTTGCCGAGGCGGGCGTCAGCGAGCAGGAGATCACGGCGATCGCGAACTGCCATCTCCACGCCGACCACGCGGGCCAGAACCTTCGCTTCCCGGGCGTCCCGATCTACGTCCAGCCGGCCGAGTGGGCGATCGCGCACGGTCCCGACGAGTACACCATCCTCGACTGGGTCGACTTCCCGGGCGCGCGCATCGAACAGGTCGCCGGCGACCACGAACCGGTGCCCGGGATCCGGATCTTCGCCACGGCCGGCCACTCGCCGGGTCACCAGTCACTCGTCGTCGAGACGCCCGATGGGCCGCTGCTCCTTGCCGGCCAGGCGGTCTACAGCCGCGGCGAGTGGCTCGGCATCGACGGCGCCCGCGAAGGCGCCAGCCGGGCGCCCGATTCCGAGGCGTACCGGCGTTCGGTCGCGCGCCTGCACGCGCTCAATCCCAGGCGGGTCCTGTTCGGCCATGATCGGCAGGGCTGGCCCTCCTAGCCG
>DATJGH010000181.1:0-11827 GCA_035495215.1 Patescibacteria group bacterium | reverse complement strand
CCGACCAGTGCCGCCAGCAGGACGATCGGGTAGAAGGCGATCATCAGCGCCTGGGCGACGGTTCGGGCTCGACGCTCGCCGAGGATCACGGGCATCGTGCGCACGCCCTTGGCCGTGTCGGCCTCGATCTTGTCGATGTGCTTGCCGAACAGGACCGTGGTCACGAGGATCGCGTAGGGCAGGGAGGCGATCCACACCCAGCCCGGGATCTGCCCGGTGGCCACGAAGAACGTGCCGACGACCATCAACGGTCCCCACACGATGAACACGCCCGGCTCGCCGAGCCCGTGCCACTTCAGGCGGATCGGCGGTGCGACGTAGAACACCGAGACGAACAGCCCGCCGAGCGCGAACGCGGCCACGAGCAGGCCACGCTGGCTCACCAGGTACAGCAGGATCGCCAGGTCGACGGCGTTCGCGATCAGGATCGCGGTCGCGAGCTGCCGCTTCGTCACCCAGCCGGAGAGGATCGGGTGGGGTGCGTACTGGGCCCGGACGTAGTCGTCCGTGTCGATGCCGCCCTCGAGGTCGAAGTAGTCGTTGATCATGTTGTTCGCGGCGTGGGCCACGACCAGCCCGATCACGGCGAGGGCGAGGAATCCGTAGTTCACGCTGAAGCCCGTGCCGACGGCGGTCCCGCCGATCTGGGCCAGTCGCTCGGCGCCGACCGCGAGCAGCCCGCCGATCAGCCCGGACGTGACGGTCATCGAGAACACGGCCGCGCGGGTGATCACGATCCACTTCGAGACCGCGTCGGGCGGGCGCGTCATGCCCACCGGCAGGTTCGCGGTGTTGTAGGCGGTCTTCCAGACGTTCAGGCGCTCGGACAGGAGCATGGCGAGGTCCTTCGAGGCCGGAGGATCAGGCCCTCCGAAACTTGCGAGTGGAGAGTAGCACCATTCGCCGGCAGCCGCGACTCGCGCCCGGCGGTTGACCGCGGTCTGCGATCATGCCGGCGATGCGCCCCGACGACCTCGACGACGACCTGACGATCGAGACCCTCGCCGTTCATGCCGGCCAGGAGCCCGATCCCCAGTACGGTGCAGTCGCCCCGCCGATCTACCAGACCTCGACCTACCGCCAGCAGGGCGTCGGCCGCCCGATCGACGACTTCGACTACGCGCGCACCAAGAACCCGACGCGGGACCGGTTCGAGCGGGCGGTCGCCCGGTTGGAGGGTGGCGGGTTCGGGATCGCGTTCGCATCCGGCTCGGCCGCGACGGCCGCGATCTCGGAGTTCGCGGGCGCCGAGACCGAGATCGTGGTCGGGGACGACGTGTACGGCGGGACGTTCCGGTACCTCGAGCGGGTCCGCAAGCCGAATGGCGTCACGACCCGCTACGCGGACCTCGCCGCCGACCCGGAGGCCATGTGGGAGGCGCTGACCGAACAGACCCGTCTGGTCTGGTTCGAGACGCCCACGAACCCGCTGCTCAAGGTCGTCGACATCGCCGGCGCGGCCAGTGTCCTTCGGGAGCGCTACGGCGGCGGGCCGCGGCCGCTCCTCGTCGTCGACAACACCTTCGCCTCCCCGATCCTGCAGCGGCCGCTGGACCTGGGCGCGGACATCGTCTTCCACTCGGCGACCAAGTACCTGGCCGGCCACAGCGACACGGTGATCGGCATCGCGGTGACCCGCGACCCGGCGATCGCCGAGCGCCTGCGCTTCCTGCAGAACGCGGCGGGCGCCGTGCCCGGCCCGTTCGACTGCTTCCTGGCGCTGCGCGGCCTGCGCACGCTCCCATTGCGGGTCGGGCGGCACGCCTCGAACGCGTCCGAGGTCGCCGGCTTCCTTGCGGAGCGCGACGACATCGAGTGGCTGTCCTACCCGGGCCTGGCGAATGGCCCACACGCCCACCCGCAGGCGGCAAGCGCCGCGCGCCAGATGCGTGCCGGCGGCGGCATGGTCTCGTTCGTGCCAGCGGCACGCAGCGGCGGCAGTGCCCGCGAGCGCGCGATCGCGATCTGCGAGGCCACCCGGATCTTCACGCTCGCCGAGTCGCTCGGTGGCGTCGAATCGCTGATCGAGCTGCCGGCCGTGATGACCCACGCTTCCGTGGCGGGCTCGCCGCTCGAGGTGCCCGAGGCGCTCGTCCGCCTGTCGGTCGGCATCGAGGGCGCCGCCGACCTCATCGAGGACCTCCGCCAGGCGCTCGACGCGAGCTGACCGCTCGTGCCCGCGGGCGTCGCCCGTGTGTGTTGACGCACAAGCACGATCTCGAGGCGATCGTCGCCAATTCGGGCCGAATCGAACTGGCTGACGGGCAATCCGTGACTTTCGCTCACGATTCGGCGCCGAATCGGCCGACCGGAGTGTGTCCGGCCAATCGATCGTGTCTCCCACTCACGAATCCAGGGCGACCGGGCCGAGCGGCCCCAGGGGCGGACATTCCGGGCGCATTCGTGACTGCCAGTCACGCCGCGTCGTCATGGCACCGCGACTTCGCCATCGGTCTGCAATGCCCAGGTGACCTTCGGCCCGTTTCGAGCCGGAGGTCGGGTGCTAGGATTCCCGCCAACCACGACTGTGGAAGCCGACTCCCATCGGGTTCGCCCGATGTCACGCGCGGCCGGTCGGATCGAGGCACGGTGCCCGGCACAGACGCCCGGACGCCCGAGCAGGAGACCGACGCCGACATGACCGCAGTCCACCCCTCGACCGAACCTCCGAGTACGCGCACGCCTCGCGCCGGGACGCGCATCCGGGCCGGCAAGATCGTCGCGAACCTGTCGAGCGCGGCGCTGTACGAGGCCGCGGTCCGCGACGGGGAGGGCCTGATCGCGGCGGAGGGGCCGCTTGTGGTCAGCACGGGCACGCACACCGGCCGCTCGCCAAAGGACAAGTTCATCGTTCGCGAGCCCTCGAGCGAGGCGAACATCTGGTGGGGCGACGTCAACCACCCCATCAGCGAGGAGCACTACGACAGGCTCCGCGCTCGGCTGATGGACTATCTCGCCGGCAGGCGCCTGTACAGCCAGGACATGTTCATCGGGGCCCATCCCAGGCACCGGCGCTCGCTGCGGGTCTATACCGAGACGGCGTGGGCGAGCATCTTCGCCCGCAACCTCTTCCGGCGGCCGACCGCCGAGGACCTCGCCGGCTTCGCCCCGAACTTCACGATCCTCGACGTCCCGTCGTTCGAGGCGGACCCTGCCACCGAGGGCACGCGCTCCGGGACGGCGATCCTCGTCCACCTCCAGCGGATGGAGGTGATCATCGTGGGCACGATGTACGCCGGCGAGATCAAGAAGTCGGCGTTCACGGTCATGAACTACCTGATGCCGGACGAGGGCGTGCTGCCGATGCATTCCTCGATCAACGTCGGCAAGGGCGGCGACTCGGTCGTGTTCTTCGGGCTCTCAGGGACGGGCAAGACGACCCTGTCGGCCGATCCCGAGCGCAGCCTCATCGGCGACGACGAGCACGGCTGGGGCAGCGACTACGTGTTCAACTTCGAGGGCGGCTGCTACGCCAAGACGATCCGCCTCTCGCCGATGTACGAGCCGGACATCTTCGCGACGACCCGGCGCTTCGGGACGATCCTCGAGAACGTCGACATCGATCCGGCAACCCGTGAGCTCGACCTCGACTCCGAGCGCTTCACCGAGAACACGCGTGGGGCCTACCCGCTCCATTTCATTGGCAACGCCGATCCGACCGGCGTCGCCGGCACGCCGCGCAACGTGGTCTTCCTCACCGCCGACGCGTTCGGCGTCCTGCCGCCGATCTCGCGCCTGACGCGCGAGCAGGCGGCCTACCACTTCATCAGCGGCTACACGGCCAAGCTGGCCGGCACCGAGGTGGGCGTCAAGGAGCCGCAGGCGACCTTCTCGGCCGGCTTCGGCGCGCCGTTCCTGCCCCGCCATCCGGGTGTGTACGCCCACCTGCTGATGGACCGGCTCGAGCGCTACGACGTGCCCGTCTGGCTCGTGAACACCGGCTGGACCGGGGGGCCCTACGGCACCGGCGAGCGCATGAACATCAACCACACGCGGAACATGGTCCGGGCCGCGCTCAATGGCGAGCTGCGCGACGTGGCGACGGTCAGGGACCCGGTCTTCGGGCTGGCCGTGCCCACGACCGTCCCGGGAGTCCCCGACGCGCTGCTGGTCCCGCGCGAGACCTGGTCCGACCCATTCGCCTACGACGCGGCCGCGAGGCGGATCGCGCACATGTTCCACGAGAACTTCGCCGCCTACGCCGACGGCGTGAGCCGAGCGGTTCGGAATGCGGGGCCGATCGACGACGAGGACGCCGGCGAGGTCAGGGTCTCCGCGCCGGGCGAGGGCTGACCCTCAGGTGCGGCGGTTGCCGAGAACCTGGAGGACGCCGGCCACCGCAATCGCAGCCAACCCGACGACGACGAGCGGGATGCTCCCGCCGGCGAAGAAACCGAGCACCGCGATGATCGCGCCGAGGAACGTCAGCGCGATCACGGGCAGTGACATAGCCATAGCTCCACCCTCCTCGAGGCGCTCCGCGACGGGCACCGTCGAGTCGAAGGATAGATAGCGGAGGAACGCTCGAAATGGCCCGCAACAAGGTCACGGTCATCGGCGCCGGAAACGTCGGCGCGACAACGGCCCAACGCATTGCCGAGGCAGGGCTCGCCGACGTCGTCCTCGTCGACATCGTCGACGGACTGCCCCAGGGCAAGGGCCTCGATCTCGCCGAGGCGGCACCCGTCGTCAGTCACGACGCCCGCGTCCTTGGCACGAACGACTATGCGGCGACGGCCGGCTCTGACGTGATCGTGGTGACCTCGGGGCTGGCGCGCCAGCCGGGCATGAGTCGCGACGACCTGCTGATGAAGAACGCCGGCATCGTCAAGGCCGTCGTCCAGGCCTCGGCCGCCCAGTCGCCGAACGCCGTGCTGATCGTGGTCACCAATCCGCTCGACGCGATGTGCCACGTGGCCATGCAGGCATCCGGGTTCCCGCGGGAGCGGGTCCTGGGCATGGCCGGCGTGCTCGACTCGGCGCGCTTCCGAACGTTCATCGCCGAGGAGCTCGGCGTCTCGGTCGCTGACACGAGCGCGTTCGTGCTCGGCGGCCACGGCGACACGATGGTTCCGCTGCCGCGCTACTCGACCGTCGCCGGCATCCCGATCACCGACCTGCTCTCCGCCGACCGGATCAGGGCGCTGGTCGACCGGACGGCCAACGGCGGCGCCGAGATCGTGGCGCTCCTCAAGACCGGTTCCGCGTTCTACGCGCCCGCGGCATCCGCCTTCGAGATGGTCGACGCGATCCTGCGCGACCGCCGGCGCGTCCTGCCCTGTGCCACCTACCTCCAGGGCGAGTACGGCGTCGATGGCCTGTTCGTCGGCGTGCCGGTCGTCCTTGGCACGGGCGGCCTCCAGCGGGTCATCGAGATCACGCTGACCGCGGACGAGCAGGCCGCGTTCGAGAAGTCGGCAGCGGCCGTGAAGGAACTGGTCGAGAAGCTCCCCGCCTAGGGCAGCCCAGCGGGCGGCGAGCCGAGGTTTGCAGGCCTGACTAGACTCGCGGCGTGCCGCTCGGGGTGATCCAGCTCGCCTTCGATCCCGTGCTGCGACTGAGCGATACGGCCTCCGTCCGGTACGAGACGATCGGCATCGCCGTCGTCCTCTTCCTCGGCCTCGCGCTCGCGGCGCGGATCGGCTCCCAGACGCCGTCGGTCGGCCCGTACGTCCCCGCGCCGGGCCTGCGCGTCGATGACCTCGTGTTCTGCGTCGTCGGTGCGGTGCCCGGGGCGATCGTCGGTGGTCGCGCCGGCGCGGTCCTCGACCACCTCGACTACTACCGGGCGAACCCGGGCGCGATCGTCGATCCCAACCAGGGCGGGCTCACGCTCACGCTCGCCATCCCCTTCGGCATCTTCACCGCGGCGGTGATCGCGCGGCTGCTCGGCGCACCGATTGCTCGCTGGTTGCACGCTGCCGCGCTCCCGCTCCTGTTCGTGCTGGCGGCGGGCAAGCTGATGGGCGTGCTCGGTGCGACCGGGCAGGGCCTGCCATCGGACCTGCCGTGGGCCACGGCGTACATCGGCCCCGGCCCGTGGGGCTCGCTCGCCCCGGGGGTCGCCTCGCAGCCGTCGCAGGCGTACGAGGCGGTCCTGGTGACGCTCGCCCTGGGCGGTCTCCTCCTCGCCTCGCGCCTCGACGTCGTGGCCCGGCGGGACGGCGCGGCGATGTTCGTGGCCCTCGGGCTGTGGGCGGTTACGCGCTTCATCGTGGGCTTCACCTGGCGCGATTCGCCGATCCTGGGGCCCCTGCGCACGGAGCAGCTGCTGGCGCTTGTCGTCCTCGCGATCGCGGTCGTGGGCTTCGTCGAGCGAGCCCGCGCGCCCCTGGCGACGGTCGTCGAGCGGCGCCCCGAGGCGGAGGCGCGGCTGGCCTGAACGGGGCTGCCGCCGGCGCGGCGCGGTATCGTGTCCCGAGCACACCCGAACGCGACGAGCCGAAATCGAGGATCCCGACCATGACCCAGGTCGCTGAGCCCACCACCGAGCGCGCCGCCGGCGCGACGGCTGCCACCGTGCCGCACTGGATCGGCGGCCGGCGCGTCACGGGCACGTCCGGCCGGCGGGGCCCGGTCTACAACCCGGCGACCGGCGAGCTGGCCCGTGAGGTCGACTTCGCGTCGGTCGAGGAGGTCGACGCCGCGGTCGCCGCGGCCAGGGCTGCGTTCCCCGCCTGGCGGGCAACGTCGCTGTCCAAGCGGACGGAGATCATGTTCCGGATCCGGAACCTGGTGGACGCGCACCGCAAGGACATCGCGGCACACCTCACCGCGGAGCACGGCAAGGTCCCGTCCGACGCGCTCGGCGAGGTCGCGCGGGGCGTGGAGAACCTCGAGTTCGCGTGCGGCGTGCCGCACCTGCTCAAGGGCGGCTACTCGGAGCAGGTCTCCGGCGGCGTCGACGTCTACCAGATCCGCCAGCCGCTCGGCGTCGTGGCCGGCATCACGCCGTTCAACTTCCCGGCGATGGTCCCGATGTGGATGTTCGCCAACGCGATCGCCTGCGGCAACACGTTCATCCTCAAGCCCTCCGAGAAGGACCCGTCGGCCGGGATCTACCTGGCCGAGCTGCTCGCCGAAGCCGGCGTTCCCGACGGCGTGTTCAACGTGATCAATGGCGACAAGGTCGCGGTCGACCGGATCCTGGAGCATCCGGACATCGCTGCGGTCAGCTTCGTGGGCTCGACGCCCATCGCGCGGTACATCTACGAGACCGGGACCAGGCACGGCAAGCGGGTGCAGGCGCTCGGTGGGGCGAAGAACCACATGGTCGTCCTGCCCGACGCCGACATCGACATGGCCGCCGATGCGGCCGTGTCCGCCGCCTACGGCTCGTCCGGCGAGCGGTGCATGGCGATCGCGACGGTCGTCGCCGTCGGCTCCGTGGCGGATCCGCTCGTGGAGGCCCTCGTGAAGCGGCTCCCCAAGATCGCCATCGGGCCGGGCAGCGACCCGAACGCGGAGATGGGGCCGCTCGTCACCGGCCAGCATCGGGACAAGGTCGCCTCGTACCTCGACTCGGCCAAGGACCAGGGGGCGGAGGTCATCGCGGACGGCCGCGAGCATGCCATGTACAAGGATTCGGACGGCTTCTTCCTGGGCGTGTCGCTGATCGACAAGGTCACGCCGCTCATGGACTGCTACCGCGACGAGATCTTCGGGCCGGTGCTCACGGTCACCCGCGTCGACACCTACGACCAGGCGCTCGAGCTCGTCAACAACAACCCGTACGGCAATGGCACGGCCATCTTCACCCGCGACGGTGGCGCCGCCCGCCAGTACCAGTTCGACGTCAACGTCGGGATGGTCGGCATCAACGTGCCGATCCCCGTTCCCGTCGCGTACTACAGCTTCGGCGGTTGGAAGGGCTCGCTCTTCGGCGATCTGCACATGTACGGGCCGGAGGGCATCCAGTTCTACACGCGCGGCAAGGTCGTGACCTCGCGCTGGCCCGACCCGGGCACGTCCAAGGTCGATCTCGGCTTCCCGCGCACCCGCTGATCGCGCGCCGACGCCCGTGGTGACCCAGGAGCGGCCGCGCCTCCGCGACACCGCCAGCTCGGCGTGGCGGCCCCGGCCCACGCTGACGGGCGCCGACTACACCACCGAGGCGGTCTACCAGGAAGAGCGGGAGCGCCTCTTCTTCCGCGGCTGGGTATGCATCGGCCGCGCTGACGAGATCGCGTCGCCGGGCGACTATCTCGTGCGGGACGTCGTCGGCGAGTCCGTGTTCGTCGTCCGCAACCGCGCGGGCGAGCTGCGCGCCTTCTACAACGTGTGCGCCCATCGGGGCACGAAGCTGCTCGACGACGAACCGGCCTGCGGCCACCTCGGCAAGGCGCTCAAGTGCCCGTACCACGCCTGGTCATACGACTTCGACGGGCAGCTGCTGGCCACGCCCAACGTCCACGAGGACGAGGCGTTCGAGCGGGACGACTACCCGCTTCACGGCATCGCGGTCGGCGAGCATGGCGGTTTCCTGTTCGTCAGCCTCGCGGGTGACCCGTCGCCGCTCGAAGCCTGGCTGCGCAACAGCAACGAGACCATCACCGACTTCGAGCGCTACCGGATGGCCGAGCTGCGCGTGGGCCGGCGGATCACCTACGACGTCGCCGCGAACTGGAAGATCGTGGTCGAGAACTACAACGAGTGCCTCCACTGCCCGACCATCCATCCGGAGCTGGTGCAGGTCATCCCGCTCTTCCGCAAGGGCGAGGTCTGGGACGGCGAGACGCGCGACGGGGGCAACCTCATGATCGAGGGCGCCACCTCGTTCACCGCCAGCGGCTCGTCCGACCTGCCGAAGTTCCCCGACCTGCTCGAGGCCGACTACGGCATGTACTACGGCGTCTTCCAGTTCCCGAACCTGATGGTCAACATGCACCCGGACTCGGTCATGGCCTATCTCGTATACCCGAACGGCCCCGCCCGGACGACCGTCGTCTCCGAGTTCTACTTCCGGCCTGAGGCGCTGGCGCTGCCCGGCTTCGATCCCAGCCCCACGGTCGACCTGTGGGACCTCATCAGCCGCCAGGACTGGGCCGTCTGCGAGCGCGCCCAGAAAGGCGTCTCCTCGCGCGGGTTCCGCGGTGGCGTCTATCCGCGCAAGGATCGCCTGCTGTTCGACTTCAACGAGCGCTGGCGTCGCGAGCTGGGTCGACCAACGGTCGCCTGATCAGGCCGGCAGCCGGCGGAGCACCAGGAGCGCCAGATCGTCGGCGGGCAGGGCCTCGGCCTGGAAGGCGAGGACGTTCTGGATCACGGCCCGACAGGTATCCACCGCGCCGCCGGTGAGGCAGCTCTCCGCGATCGTCCGACGGAGGCGGTCCTGCCCGAACCGCTCGCCCGAGGGTGCGGCAGCGTCGGTGATCCCGTCGGTGAACAGGACCAGCCGCTCGCCGGGCCGGATGCCGAGGCGCTCGACGGCCAGGTCGAGGTGATCGAACAGGCCGATCAGCGGACCGCCGCCCTCGACCCAGCGGGGCTCGCCGCCGGCGGGTGACGCAAGCAGCGGCATCTCGTGGCCGGCGTTGGCAAACGTGAACTCCCCGGCGTCGAGATCGAGCACCCCGCACAGCACGGTCACGAACAGGCCGGTTCGCCGCTCCTCGACCAGGATCCGGTTCGTCCGCTCGAGCGCGAGCGCCGGATCGCCAGTCCGATCGAGCGCCGCGCGCAGGACCGGCCGCACGAACGCCATGAGCAGCGCGGCCGCGATGCCCTTGCCTGACACGTCGGCGATGACCACGCCGAGATGGCGCGGCCTCGCCGGGTCGAGGAGGGGAAAGACGTCGAAGAAGTCGCCGCCGATCTGGCGCGCCGGCCGATAGTCGTTGGCGATCTCCCAGCCGGGTGCCTCGACCCCGGAGAGCAGGACGAGGGTGCGCTGGATGCGCTGAGCGACGCGGAGCTCGCGCTCCAGCAGCTCGGCGTCGGGATGCGTCGGTCAGGCTCCCTGGAGCGCGGCGATCGCGTCGGCGCGGTTCGCGTCGAGGGCGAACAGGCGGAGCATGCCGGTGCGCTCGAGGACGCGGGCGATCGGCTCCTGCGCCGCTGCGAGGCGCAGGTTGGACGCCGGCGCATCCTCGTCCATGGACATCTGGTGCAGCGCGCTCCAGCCCTCCTCGGGGTCGGGCGGCGTCTCGCCGCCCATGATCCGCACCGCGGAGTGGAGCGCGAACAGCCCGGAGCTGGCCATGAACGTCAGGCGCTCGAGATCGAGCACGAGGCCACGGGCGCCCTCGTCGTAGGCGTTCCGCACGACGTCGATGACCTGCTCGTAGTTCGATGCGTCGAGCTCGCCTGTCAGCGCGATGCATGCCAACGGCGGGGTGCCGCCGAGGCGCTCGACGTCGATCGTCAAAGCCACCGTGTCATTCCTCCTGGGTCGGGCCGTCCATCGAGCGCACCAGGGTGAGCTCGTTGCCACCGTCGGGACGGACTGAATGATGCACCTCGTCGGTCAAGCCCCGCAGGAGCTCGATCCCGAGGCCCATGCCGCCCGGTCGCGTCGGGCCGGGCCGCAAGGTCGGGTCGCGAGGCTCGGCCGTCGTCGGATCGAACGTCGTGGCGCGATCCAGGATGCGGATCTCCACCTTCCGATCGCGCAGCGACGCCTCGATGTCGATCTCGCCGGGCTCGCTCCTGTAGCCGTGGAGCATCACGTTGCAGGTCGCCTCATCGACGGCCTGGACGAGGTCGTCGGCAACGCGCTTCGAGCCACCGAAGTCGGCCACGCAGTCGCGCACGAACGCGCGAACGGTCGCGAGCTCAGCCACGTCGGCGGTGACTTGCAGGCGTCTCTTCGGTGGTCTCGCGGTTGGCATGGCCATCAGCGTGACAGTGTCTTGGGCTCGCCGCCCGGCCCCAGGTTCGAACGGTCGAGGGTTCTTGCGCCATTGACTCCGGATGCCGCCTGACGACAGCGGGCCCGCCGCGTTCGTTAACAGGCCCGATGGCACCTTCGTAATGGTACGAAGGTACCTACCACGACGTCGGGAACGAACGCAGCATCCCCGCAGGATCGCGTCGCGCGGCGTCGGTATCGGCTTGACCGGCGCCAGGGTCCACGGCAGAGATGCCCATCCCGTGGAAGCCGAGCGACCAATCCGGACTGTCGATGGATCGGTCCGGGCCTGCCAGCCCGCGCTGGCGATGCGCACAGGCGAGTGAGCTCCAACCCCGCGGGGATCACCGCCGCGCCAGAGGGACGGCCATGCTCAGCCTGCGGTTCATCGACGGAAGGCTTCCACGCGTCCTGCGCGTCGCGGCCGCCCTGATCACCTCTGCGGCGATGGTCTCGCCCATCGGCAACCCGCCGCCCGCGAGCGCCGCGAACGCGGGAACGGCCCTGCAGTTCAATGGGTCCAGCCAGTACGCCACACTCGGCGCGGCAACTGACCTGCGTACCCCGCAGTTCACTCTTGAGCTATGGCTGAAGCGGACGGGAGCCGGGGTTGGCACCTCAACTGGCTCGGGTGGCATCGCCAGCGCTATCCCGCTCATCACGAAAGGCCGCGCCGAGGGCGAGACTGCGGCAGCCGATGTCAACTATTTCTTCGGCATCGATGCGACGAGCGGGAAGCTCGTCGCTGACTTCGAAGAGGCCCAGGTTGCCCAAGGCGGGACAACCCCAGGGCTAAATCACCCGATCACCGGGGGCGCCATCATCCCGGCCGACAACTCCTGGCACCACGCCGCGGTGACGTACGACGGCACGACCTGGAATCTGTACCTGGACGGCAACCCGGATGGGACGCTTGCGGTCGGCCGGACGCCGAACACGGCGACGACCGCTGTCACGGCGGTCGGTTCGTCGCTCAAC
>DATJGH010000180.1:0-12423 GCA_035495215.1 Patescibacteria group bacterium | reverse complement strand
CAGCAGCACGAGGACCTGGGCGCCCTTGTTGATCAGCGTGTCGACGTCCGACAGCTGGCGCTGGCTGTCGAGGTTGGCATCGGGATCGCCGACGATCGTGCCGCCGCCATCCTGGATCGCCTTGAACATGGCCGGCTTGTCGGTGGCTGCCCAGCGGGGCTGCTGGAAGTTGTTCCAGGAGATACCAACCTTGCAGGCGGTCCCGCCGCCTCCGCCGCCGCCTCCAGTCCCGCCCGGGGCGGTCGAGCTTGTGCCACCACCGCCACAGGCCGCCACGGCCAGGGTGAGCGCGGCGAACACGGCGAACGTTCTGCGCATGAACCTCCTCCTCGAGTGACGACACTCTCTGCTGCGCGAGCGCGAGGATGCAGACTATCACCTGCAATTCCGGTCAAATGCAATCCCGGAAGAGAGCAGCCATCCTCATGTCTGAAACCATCCTCCGCTGGGGCATTCTCTCGACGGCGGACATCGCCCGGAAGAAGGTGGTGCCCGGGATGCAGCGCGCGGCCCGCTGCGAGATCGTTGCCGTGGGGTCGCGTGACGGCCGACAGGCGCGCCGGTTCGCGGACGAGCTCGGCATCCCGCGTGCGCACGACAGCTATGCGGCGCTGCTGGCCGATCCCGAGGTCGACGCGGTGTACATCCCGCTCCCGAATCACCTGCATCGCGAGTGGACGATCGCGGCGGCGCGCGCCGGCAAGCACGTGCTCTGCGAAAAGCCGCTCGCGCTGACGGCCGCGGACGCCGAGGCGATGGCCGAGGCGTGCGAGCGCGAGGGCGTCCGCCTCATGGAGGCGTTCATGTACCGCCTGCATCCGTCGTGGGCGGCGGTTCGCCAGCTCATCGCCTCCGGCCGGATCGGGCGACTCCAGACGGTGCAGAGCTGGTTCTCGTACTACAACGACGACCCGCGGAACATCCGGAACGTCGCGGAGGCGGGCGGCGGCGCGCTCTACGACATCGGCTGCTACACGATTAACCTGTCGCGGATGCTCTTCGGCGCGGAGCCGGAGCGGGTGGAGGCCGCGATCCTGCGCGACCCGGACATGGAGGTCGACGTCCTGACCTCCGGACTGCTCGTGTTCCCCGGCGGCGGCACCGCGACGTTCACGGTCTCGACGCGATCCGAGTCGGACCAGCGCGTGCACATCTACGGGACCGAAGGCCGCATCTCCATCGGCATCCCGTTCAACATCCCGCCGGACCGACCGACGCAGGTCTTCGTCACGCAGGGCGGCGAGCCGCCGGTCGCGCCGAACACGGAGACGATCACGTTTCCGACTGCCGATCCGTACACGGTCGAGACGGAGGCCTTCGCGGCCGCGATCCTCGACGGCACGCCGACACCCACCCCGCCGGCGGACGGCGTGGCGAACCTCCGGGTCATCGAGGCCATCTTCGCCGCAGCCGAGGGGCCCGGCGCCAACGGCATGCCCGCCAGCCCAGTCGGCGCCGCCCCGTAGCGTGACCGACGGGCCCGCGAGCCGCCTGCCGGTGCGCCTCGCGGCGGTCGTCCTCCTCGTCGTCGCCGCCATGGCGGTCGTCGCCGTCGCGGCTGCCATCGGGCTCGTGCGGCCCCCCGGCACCGCCGGGCCCGTGCCCCGCTTCCTCGACGTGACCGCAGGCTCGGGCGTGGCATTTACCTACGACGGGCCGGTCGAGCTGTCCGTCGGTGCCGGGGTCGCGGTGCTGGATTGCGACGCCGACGGCTACCCGGACCTGTACCTGGCGGGCGGCGCGAACCCGGCGGGGCTGTTCCACAACACGGCCGCGACCGGCGGCGAGGTCCGGTTCGAGCACATCGAGGATCCCGCGACGGATCTCACCTCGGTCACCGGCGCCTATCCGATCGACGTCGATGGCGACGGCATCGTGGACCTGGCGGTCCTGCGGACCAACGGCAACGTGCTGCTTCGCGGGCTCGGGGACTGTCGATTCGAGCCTGCCAACAGTGCCTGGGGCCTCCAGGGCGGCACGCGGCACACGATGGCGTTCTCGGCGACCTGGGAAGCCGGGTCGAGCTGGCCCACGATCGCGTTCGGCAACTACGTGGACGACACGATCGATGATCCCCGGCGGTGGTGCGAGCCGAATCAGCTGGTCCGGCCGGCGTCCCCCAGCGCTCGCGCCTGGGGTACGCCCCAGGACCTGCCCGGCTGGTGCACGCTCTCGCTGCTGTTCAGCTCGTGGGACCGTTCCGGACGCGCGGACCTGCGGGTGAGCAACGACCGCCACTACTACCCCCAGGACGTCGGGCAGGAGCAGCTCTGGCGAATGGAGGCAGGCGCCCCGCCGCGTCTGTATACCGCGAGCGACGGCTGGAACGAGGTGCAGGTCGAGGGCATGGGCATCGCGAGCTACGACCTGACCGGCGACGGCCTGCCCGAGGTCTACCTCACCAGCCAGGCCGCGAACCACCTGATGACGCTCGCCGACGGTCCCGCGAAGCCGACCTACAGGGACATCGGGCTCGCGCGGGGCACGAACGTCCCGCACCCGCTCGTCGGCGACACGGCCTTCGCCTCGACCGCCTGGCACCCCGAGTTCGCCGACGTGAACAACGATGGCCTGATCGACCTGTTCGTGTCGAAGGGCAACGTCAGCCAGCAGCCGGACTACGCGAAGCGCGACCCGAGCAACCTGCTCGTCGGCCAGCCCGACGGCACGTTCGCGGAGTCCACCGAGGCAGCCGGGCTGATCTCGTTCGACCGGGCCCGCGGGGCGGCGCTCGTCGACCTCAATCTCGATGGGCGATTGGATCTCGTCGAGTCGTTCTACGGCGCGGCCAGCCGGATCTGGCGCAACGATGGTCCGGGCGACGGCTCGTCCCCGGCGGCGCACTGGCTCGCGCTTCGGGTTCGGGAGCCGGGACCGAATGCCGACGCGATCGGCGGGACCATCGAAGTGTCCACGAGCAGCGGCACGTACAGGCGCGAGCTGACGATCGGCGGCGGCCACGCGGGCGGGCAGCTCGGCTGGCTGCACTTCGGGATCGGCAGCGCCGACAAGGCGCAGGTCGTGGTTCGCTGGCCAGACGGAACCTCGTCGAACGCCGTGACCATCCCCGCCGATGGGTTCACGATCGTCGATCGCACGACCGGCGCGCAGCCGTGGCTGCCGGGCGGCGCGCCGTGAGGAGGGCCGAGCCGTGAGCAATGCGCCCGAGCAGACGCGGCTGGCGCGCCTCGCACGGATCGAGCTGCCGGAGTTCGGCGCCCCGACGACGCGACCGGATTTGCTGCCGCCGTTGCATGCCGAGCGTCTCGAACGCCTCGCGATGACGGTGGCTTGAGCTATCGCCTCGGCGGCGCGGAGTAGCCGTGCTCGGCGATCTCGGCGGCGCGCGCCCGATACGCCTCCGGGCTCGCGGGCGTGCGGGCCCGGAAGCCGTCGACGAGGCGGTTGTACATCGAGAAGGCCGAGGCGATCAGCACCGCCAGCTGCACGTCGGCGTCGGTGGCGCCGGCGGCGCGAGCCGCGGCGACGTCGGCCTCGGTCAGGTCAAGCGCCCGACGCCCGACCGTCCGCGCGATCCCCACCAGCGCCCGCATCTTTGGGTCGAGGCCCTCGGACGAGCCGAGCCTGACCGCGTCGAACAACGTGGCGTGGCTCGCGTGCGTGGCCGCACGTTCGCCTTCCTCGCGCGCGATGACCGCCGCGGCGTGCTCGGCGTGCGAGTCCATGCAGAAGAAGCAGTCGTTCGAGGCGGAAAGGGCGGTCGCGAGCAGCTCGCGCTCCGTCCGCGTGATCGTCGCGCCCGGGTAGTCGTTGACCAGGACGGCGTCCGCGAGGCCGCGGAGGTGGACCCCGAGCTCGGGCGTCAGCCGCATCGCGACCCCGATCCCCGGCACGTCCGGCAGGCCGCCGACGATCGGCGCCTCCCGGGAGCGCGCCGCGCGTGCGGCCTCCAGTCGGACAGCCGCCACCCGCTCGATCTCGGAGGTCATCGCCGCGAGTATGCGGCAGCCGCGTCCGTATCCTTGCGGCTTCGATGACCACCGCCCCACCGACCGCCGCTCCTGCCGCCCCGGTCGCTCCGGCGGCCCGACCGGCGCCGCGCACGTTCTCGATCGGCGGCACGGCCTATCCCGTGTTCCTGCCAAGCATCCGCGACCCGCGACTGCACGTCGCGGCGGTGATCATCACGGTCCACGTCCTCGGCCAGGTCGGGCTCGGCTTCTGGGTGAGCGTGCCCCAGATCCTGGCGGCGATCCTGACCTGCGCGGTCCTCGAGGTCGCGATCACGTTCCAGCAGAGCCGGGCCTTCGTCTGGCCCGCGAGCGCGATGCTCACCGGGAGCGGCGTGGCCCTGATCCTGCGCGTCGTCGGGACGCCGCAGGGTCAACCGTGGAGCACCGACGCCTGGTACGTGTTCGCCGTCGTCGCCGGCCTGTCGCTGCTCTCCAAGTACGTGATCAGGTACCGGGGCAGCCACGTCTTCAACCCATCGAACATCGGCCTGGTCGTCGCGTTCCTCGTGCTCGGCAGCAGCCGCGCCGAGCCGCTCGACTTCTGGTGGGCGCCGCTCAACGTGTGGATGCTCGCGGCGTACGCGGTGATCACGGTCGGCGGCCTCCTGATCACGCGGCGCCTGCGATTGCTCGGCCTCGCGGCGGCGTTCTGGGTCACGTTCGCGCTCGCGCTCGGGGTGCTCGCCGCCTCGGGCCACTCGATGGTTGCGCGCTGGTCGTTCGCGCCCGTGAGCGGCTTCGACTTCTGGCGCGTCATCGTGCTGTCGCCCGAGGTCCTGATCTTCCTGTTCTTCATGATCACCGACCCGAAGACGGTCCCGACGGGGCAGGTCGGCCGGGTGGTCTTCGGGGCGCTGGTGGCGGTCGTGTGCACGCTGCTCATGGCGCCCCAGACCGACGAGTTCGGCACGAAGGTCGCCCTCCTGTCGGGCCTCGTCGTGATGTGCGCCGCTCGACCCCTGCTCGACCGGCTCCTGCCCGAGCCGAAGTCCGCCGCCGATCAGCTGGGCCTGTACGCGCGCCGCCTCGGGTTGCGCGCGCCGGTGCGCGCCGCCGTGGCTGCGGTCGTGGTTCTTGCCGTGGGCACGAGCATCGTCCTCGCCGGCACGCCGGCGCGCGGCTTCGTCGTCGCCAACTCCTCCGAGATCCTCGCTCGACTCCCGGACCAGGTCGACCCGGGCACGCTCCCCGCAGTGACCGCCGACGCGGACGTCGCCGATTTCATCGCCGGCGGTGGCTTGCCCGCGGTCGTGGTGACTCTCGCCCAGAACCTCGAGTTCGAGAACCAGGCGCTGCTCCGCCGCGACGAATCCATCCTGACCGCGGTGGATCACGGCGATCGACTGCTGGAGATGCAGAACCGGCTGCAGAGCCTCGGCGCCGGCGCGACCACCGTCGTGCACTACCGCTTCGATTCGATCCACGCGACCCTGCTGATCCCGTTCGGGAAGCAGGACGGATTCAGCATCGGGCTGCGGTCCACGGGCACCAGGACCGAGGAGACGTTCGTGCGCGACGTCCTCCAGAGTCGCGTCGAGTCGCCATTCGACCTGACCTTCGCGGTCCGCCGCGCGACCGGCGACCGCTGGCTGACCGTGGCAGTGCTGCCTGCGCCTCCCGGCTGATCCGCATCCCGTCTGATCCGCCGCGATCTCTCCACGTGCATCTCACGCCGAGGCCGCGCCTGGCCCGTGCTGCGCCGCAAGTTTCGAAACCTATTCGACAACGTCCCGCGCCCGGGCTGCGGCCGCACCGGGTGGCGCCGCCCGGCCGCGGCCTCTGAACGTGCTAGCGGCGCCGAGTCGTCGGCGGAACGCCGCACCAACGCCCTCGCCAGGTCCCAACACCCGGTATCCCCGCCTGTATGTTGAATAGGTTGCGACTGTCGTGCGGGCGGAGCCAGGTGTGTCCCGGGCCTTGATGCGCCGGGCCGGACGAGCCGCGGTGGATGCACCGGCGGGCTGCGCCGGCGCGTGATGAGCCGGGCCGCGCGGACACACCGATTCCTGCGATCTCTGCGAGGATGGGCGCTTCCCCAGGAGGCCCACCATGACCGTTTCCAGTCCCCGCCCGGGCACGACCACACCACTCGACCTGCAGTCGCTCCGCGGTCGCATCGACGGCCGCGTCATCGGCCCCACCGACGACGACTACGACACCGCTCGAGCCGTCATGTTCGGCGGGATCGACCGCCATCCGGCGGCGATCGTGCGGGTCAGCGGCGTCGGGGACGTCCGAGCCGTCATCGAGACGGCGCGCGAGACCGGCCTCGAGCTCGCGATCCGCAGCGGCGGCCACAGCGCGAAGGGCGACAGCACGACCGAAGGCGGCATCGTCCTCGACCTCGGGGACATGGCCTCGATCGAGATCGACCCTGCGTCGAAGACCGCCTGGGTCGAGGCCGGCGCGACCGCCCTGGCCGTTGCCGAGGCGGCGGCGCAGGACGACCTCGCGATCGGCTTCGGCGATACGGGCTCGGTCGGTGTCGGCGGCATCACGACCGGCGGCGGCGTCGGCTACCTCGGGCGCAAGTACGGGCTGACCATCGACAACCTGCTCGCGGCCGAGGTCGTCACCGCCGACGGCGAGCTCCGCCAGGCCGACGCGGACACCAATCCCGACCTCTTCTGGGCGATCCGCGGCGGCGGCGGCAATTTCGGCGTCGTGACGCGGTTCCGATTCCGCCTCATCGACCTGCCCACCATCGTCGGCGGCATGCTCTTCCTGCCGGCCACGGCCGAGACGATCGAGCGATTCATGACGCTCTCCGCCGAGGCGCCGGCCGAGCTCGGGACCATCGCCAACGTCATGCCCTGCCCGCCGATGCCGTTCGTCGACGAGAAGTGGCACGGCAAGGTGGTCATCTTCGCGCTCGTGTGCTGGGCCGGCGACGCGGCCTCGGGCGAGAAGACCCTGCGGGAGCTCCGCGATCTGGCGCAGCTCGGTGGCCTCGACGCGCCGATCGCCGACATGCTCCAGGTCGGCCCGTACACCCTGATGTACCCGCCGGAGGACCCCGACTACCACCCGCTGGCGGTGAGCCTGACCGGGTTCCTCGACCGGGTCGATCGGCCGACCGCGGAGACGATGTTGAACCGCCTCGAGTCGCTGGACGCGCCGATGCGCGTCGTCCAGCTGCGGGTCGTCGGCGGCGCGATCGCGCGCGTGCCCGACGACGCGACCGCGTACTCGCACCGCCAGAGCGAGATCATGGTCAACGTCGCCGCGTTCTACGAGGGCGACCACGACAAGGCGCAGAAGCAGGCCTGGGTCGAGGAGCTGATGGCCGCGATCCACCAGTCGGATGACGGCGCCTACGTCAACTTCGTCGGCGACGAGGGCGAGGCGCGGGTGCGGGCCGCGTACCCGCGCGGCACGTACGAGCGGCTCGCCGAGATCAAGCGCCGCTACGACCCCGAGAACCTGTTCCGCCTCAACCAGAACATTCCGCCGGCCTGACGTCCGCGAGGACGACGCGGCACAATCGCGCCGATGCCTGACTTCGGACTCGTCGGCTGGATCGTCATCGGCTTCCTCGCCGGGTCGATCTCGGGCTGGTTCGTGGGCACCCGCAGCGTCCAGGGCTGCCTGCCCACCATCGTCGTGGGCGTCCTCGGCGCCGTCGTCGGCGGCTGGCTGATGGTCCAGCTCGGCAACGGGCCGACCGAGTCGAACATCGGCGCGATCTTCGTCGCGATCCTCGGCTCGATCATCGTCCGCATCATCCTGCGCGCGATCGAGGGCAACGCCCGTCGCTGAGCCGCCGGTCGACGGAGGCTCCGCCCGCGAGATCGCCGGCGGCGGGCGCGCCGAAGAGGATCGACTCGGCCAGATCGTTGTCGGCATCCTTCGCGACGTCCTCGGCGAATCGCTCGTCGGCGCGTACCTGCACGGCTCGGCCGTCCGGGGCGGCCTTCGATCGACCAGCGACCTCGACATCCTCGCCCTCGTCGATCGACCCACGACCAGCGACCAGCGCCGGACGATCGTCGGCGGAGTCCTGCCGATCTCGGGCCGGAGCGCAGCCGGTGGGCCGGCGCGGCCAGTCGAGCTGACGGTCGTCCAGCAGTCGCAGCTCAAGCCGTGGCATCCGGCGCCCATCGTCGAGCTGCTGTACGGCGAGTGGCTGCGCCCGGAGTTCGAGCGGGGCGTGGTCCCGGAGCCGAAGCCGATGCCCGATCTCGCTCCCGAGGTGACCCTGGCGCTCGCCGGCAACCGGGCGCTCTTCGGGCCGCCGCCGTCGGCCGTGATGGACCCGGTTCCGCGAGGCGACCTTCGGCGCGCTGTCGTTGCCGGCATCCCGAGCCTCCTTGCCGACCTCGACGGGGATCAGCGCAACGTGCTGCTGACCCTCGCCCGCATCCTCGCCACCCTCGAGACCGACAAGATCCTTCCGAAGCATGAGGCCGCCGAGCTCGTGGCCCATCGGCTCTCGCCGGCGTCGCGCGAGCTGCTGCTGACGGCCCGCCGGATGTATCTCGAGGGCGTGAGCGACGAGGCCGCCGGCACCGCGTGGGCAGGGGCGAAGCCCGCGGCGCACGAGGCCGCGACCGAGCTCATCAGCGAGATCGCCGGGTTCGAGCCGGGCTAGCCGGGCGTTGTCGAGGCTCGCGCTCCTCCATCCTGCCGTCATCGGCATGGGCCTGCGCGTCGCGGGCGTTCGCGCGCACCGAGCGATCCGCGGGCATCGACGCTTCGACGGATCCGCCGAGGAGGTCCTTCGCGCCGGCCTCGAGGCGTGCTGGACCGGCGAGGTCCTGACCGCGAGCCCGGGCACGTACCGGCATTTCTGGACGCGGGACCTCGGGTTCGCCGCGGCGGCGCTCATGCGCCTCGGTGGGCCGTGGCCGGCGCGCCTCGAAGCCAGTCTCGCCTGGGCTCTCGACGCCTGGCGCCGCCGCGGCTCGCACGTGACCACCACGATCAACCCGCTGCTCCGCTGGCCGATCGATGTCTTCGACTACGGCGTCGACTCGCTGCCCTGGCTCATCGCCTCGCTGCGCGCGGCCGGCCCCGGCGGCGAACGGCTGGCGCGCGACCACGCCGCATGGCTCGTCGCCGAGGTCGAGCACTATGTCCACGAGGTCGTCGATCCCGGGACCGGGCTGGTCCGGTCGGATCGACACCTGTCGGCGCATCGCGACACGTTCCGGAACGGCTCGACGCCGTACGGCAACGCGATGGTCGCGATGCTCGGCCGGGACGTCCTCGAGACCAACTGGGGGCCGGACCTGCTGTCGCGGCACTTCCGGGCCGACGACGGCACGCTCGACTGGTCGCTGCAGCTGCGCCGCCAGTTCTGGCTCGGCGATCGATTCCGGGATCGACTCGCCACGGATGCGACCTCGGGCGAGGCCAACGTCTGGCCGTTCCACCTCGGCCTGATCGACGAGCAGCCAATGCTGGCCGCGGCCCTCGAGACGCTCCGGCGCGAGGGCTATACCACGCCCTACCCGCTCAAGTTCGAGGTCGACCATCGGCGCGACGGACAGCTCCTGGCCTTCCGCGTCTGGTCGGCCGACTACCAGACCACCACCGCGTGGACGAGCCTCGGCTCGATCTACCTGTCGCTCCTGCGGCAGGTGGAGCCGGAGGCCGCGACGGGCGAGATCAACCGGATGCGCGCGTTGATCGAGCGCGACGGCACGCTCTGGGAGGTCCTGGACAGCCGGGGCCGGCCGTGGCGCAGCGCGAGCCGGCTGTCGATCAGCGACAGCTCGATGCTGTGGGGCGCGATCCTGCTCGACCTGCTGACGGAGGAAGATGGCCGCCGATGAAGTCGACCGAGCTGACCATCCACACCGGCCGCCAGCGCGGCGTCTTCGACATTACCGACGAGTGCGCGCGATTCGTCGCGGGCGCGGGTGATGGGCTACTCAACGTCTTTGTTCCCCACGCCACCTGCGGGCTCGTGGTCATGGAGCTCGGTGCCGGCAGCGACCACGACTACCTCGCGACGCTCGACCGGCTCCTCCCGCGCGATGATCGCTATGCCCACCAGCACGGGACGCATGGGCACGGCGCGGACCATGTCGTGCCCGCCTTCGCGCCGCCCTCGATCTCTGTGCCGGTCGTCGGCGGCCGCCTCGCTCTCGGGACGTGGCAATCGATCGGCCTCGTCGACACCAACGTTGACAACGGGCAGCGGACGGTTCGCCTGACGTACCTCCCGGGCCGATAGCGCAACGCCCGCGGGAGCCAGCTTGCGAGATCAGGGCGTCCGCCTGGGGACAGCCGTGGGTCGGGCCGGGATGGCACACTAGCCGCCGGTGACCCGAGAGACCCTGCCCCGTTTCGACCTGTACGGGGAGCTCGAGGTTTCCCCATTTGCGAGCGTGGGGACCATCGAGTCTGCCTACCGCTCGCTCGTCAAGAAGCACCATCCCGACGTCGGGACCGGTGACGACGCGCGGGTCAAGCGGCTGAATCTCGCCCGCGAGTGGCTCACCGATCCCGAGCTGCGCCAGCGCTACGACCAGGTGACCGATCGCGGCCGGCGACTCCCGCAGAACGTTCGATCGATGACGACACGGTCGGCCGCGAGCTCGACCTCTGCGTCTGCCGGATCCGCGCCGATGACTCGCTCGGATGGGGCCGAACCGTCATTCGGGATCCATGCCGCAGAGGTTCGGCAGTTCCTCGCCGAGCTCCGCGCGCTCGACCGGGCACGGGCGCAGCGCGTGTGGAACGGTCGCGCGGTCGCGCACACGAAGGGCTACACGGACGCCCTGCGCGCGGCGGCCACAGCGGCTCGGCTCGACCGGCGCGCCGAGTGGCAGTTCGCGCGCGAGGCGGCCGCGGTCATCACGCGCGGCAAGCTCGGCGACTCGACGCTGACCGACCAGGTCGCCGACGTCCTTTCGGATGTCGCCGGCGCCATCGCGATCCGCGACCTCCTGACGCCCGCGGAGTACCAGCTCGTGCTCCTGCCCTGGACGTGGCGAGGGACGATCCGGCTCCCGGAGATGCCCGCATCGGAGCCGGCGCAGGAGCGACCCGCCGAGCCGGTTCGAGTGGTTCCGGTCGGCGCCCCAGTGGCCTCTCCGCCGCCCGTGGCCTCGCCGCCGCCTGTGCCGCCGCCGCCAGTGGCCTCTCCGCCTGCGCAGGTCGGCGCCCCGATCCCGGTCAGCGTGCCGAACCCGGCGGCTGCAACGCCGCCGGCCCTCGCGCCAAGCCCTGTTGTCGCCTCCACTCCGGTCGTCACCCCAACCCCGGTCGCGCCAGTGTCCGCGCTCGCGCCGGCGCCACCGGCGGCGCAGGTCACCTCGACTCCCCCGGTGAAGGCGGCCGCGCCATCCGCGCCATTCGTTGCCGCGCCCCGGCTGCCGCGCGAGCCGCCGAGCTGGCCGACCCGAGCTGCGGAGCCCCGCGCCCGCCCGCCGCTCGACTCACACATCGCTGCCCGGCTCTCGGTCGACCGAAATGCCGTGGCCCACGCCGGCGGCGAGGGCATCGCCCCCGGCCCAGTCAGTCGGGCGGCGTCCTTCACCATGTCGGCCTCGCCCGTGCGCGCCCGACGCCCGATCGGCGCGTTTCCGATGCTGCTCGTCGCGGCATCGGTGGTCCTCCTGGTGGGTGCCGCTGCGCTGCTCATGCTCCCCGCCCGGCCGACCCAGGTCATCGCCGGCGCGACCGACGCCCCGACGGGCAGCACGACTGCGGTCGCGCTCGAGAGCCAGCCATCCTCGACAGGCGACCCCTCCGGGCCGACCGGCGGGACCGGTCAACCGATCGCCACACCCGTTGGGCCCACCGGAGGCAGCGGCCCAACGCCGCCGCCTGGACCCGGTAGAACCCCCAGGCCGACGCAGCCGCCCGGATCCACCCCGAAACCGACCCCAACGCCAGCACCCACGCCGCCCGGGCCGACGCCGACGCCCGGTCCCACGCCCACGCCAGCCCCGACCCCGACACCCGGCCCCAACTGCACCGTCATCACACTGCTCAATCACTGGACGTTCAACGCCCAGCACCAGTGGGAAGTCGCGGGCTTCACCGGGACCGTGATCTTCAATCCGGCGCCGCCGCCGGACTACCACATCAAGTGGCAGAGCCTCGCAGTCGGCGCGTCGGTCCCGTGCTCGAGCGACATCACCGTCAAGGACGTCGCGCCCTAGCTGTGATTCCCACGGACCTCCTGCCGGCTGGATCGGCAGCCCGCCGCCTGCCGATGGAGTGCGACGTGGACGACAGATCAGCCGGGCCTTGGCCACCCCGCCCAACCCCTTGAACGTGGATTCGCGGGCGGACTGATCTCCGGGAGGCGATTCCGAGCCGATTTCCCGCCCAAGTCGCAGGTCATCGGCACGGGCAGACGTCGCCCGCCCGAGACGCCCTAGCGCGCGGCCGCCTCGACGACCCGATCGGGCGCGATGCCCGCCTGCCGGGCCAGCTCCCGGGCGAGATCCGCCGTGGGCGCCTCGATGACGTGGAAGCACGTCTCGTCGTC
>DATJGH010000179.1:0-4629 GCA_035495215.1 Patescibacteria group bacterium | reverse complement strand
TCGCGGCCCCCACCTTGATCACGGCCACGCCACCGGAAAGCTTGGCCAGGCGCTCCTGGAGCTTCTCCTTGTCGTAGTCGGAGGCGGTGTCCTCGATCTGCGCCTTGATCTGGCCCATCCGACCCTTGATCTGGTCGGGCTTGCCGTCGCCGTCGATGATCGTCGTGTCGTCCTTGGTCGCGACGACGCGACGGGCCGACCCGAAGTCCTCGGCGGTGACCGAGTCGAGCTTGCGACCGATCTCCTCGCTGATGACGGTGCCGCCGGTCAGCGTGGCGATGTCGCGGAGCATCTCCTTGCGGCGGTCGCCGAAGCCCGGCGCCTTGACGGCGAGGACCTGGACCGTGCCGCGGAGCTTGTTCACGACGAGCGTGGCGAGCGCCTCACCGTCGATGTCCTCGGCGATGATCAGCGTGGGCTTGCCCTGCTGGACCGCCTTCTCGAGGGCCGGCAGCATGTCCTGGACGCTCGAGATCTTCTTGTCGGTGATCAGGATGAGCGGGTTCTCGAGGACCGCCTCCATCCGATCGGGGTTGGTCACGAAGTACGCCGAGATGTAGCCCCGGTCGAACTGCATGCCCTCGGTGTATTCCTTCTCGAGGCCGAGGCTCTGGCCTTCCTCGACGGTGATGACGCCGTCCTTGCCGACCTTGTCCATGACCTCGGCGATGATCTCGCCGACCTCGGGATCTGCGGCAGAGATGGCGGCAACGGCCGAGATCTGCTCGCGCTTGTCGACCGAGCGGGAGACCTTCTTGATCTCGTCGACGATGGCGTCGACGGCCTTCTCGATGCCGAGCTTGATCTGCATCGGGTTGGCGCCGGCGGTGACGTTGCGCAGGCCTTCGCTGACCATCGCGTGGGCGAGCACGACCGCGGTGGTCGTGCCGTCACCGGCGACGTCGTCGGTCTTGGTCGCGACTTCCTTCACGAGCTGCGCGCCCATGTTCTCGAACGGGTCCTCGAGCTCGATATCGCGGGCGATGGTGACGCCGTCGTTGGTGATCGTCGGCGAGCCGAACTTCTTGTCGAGCACGACGTTGCGGCCCTTGGGGCCGATCGTCACGCGGACCGCGTCGGCGAGACGGTCAATGCCTTTCTTGAGCGAGCGACGAGCGGCCTCGTCGAAGCTGATCTGCTTGGCCAAGGTGATCCCTCCAGGGTTGCTGCTGGTTCGCGTTGATGAGGTGCCAGTCGTCAGTCGACGATGGCGAGGATGTCCTTCTGGCTGACGATGAGGAGCTCCTCACCATCGACCTTGAACTCGGTCCCGGCGTACTTGGCGTAGAGGACCTTGTCCCCCACCTTGACGTCGATCGCCTCGCGCTTGCCGTCCTCAAGGATCTTGCCGGGGCCGACCGCGAGGATCTTGCCCTCCTGGGGCTTCTCCTTCGCCGTGTCCGGCAGGACGAGGCCGCTCTTCGTCATCTCCTCGCGCGGCGTCGGCTTGACGACGCCGCGATCGCCCAGCGGCGTGAGCTTGGTCGCGGTGCTGGTGGCAGTGGCCAAGGTGTTCCCTCCTGGGGACGGAACGCCCTCCCCTCCGGGGATGGCGGGGCCGTCCAAACCTGCGGTCCGGGCGCTGCGCACCCGATCGATGTGCGCGGGGCCACCCCGCGTTGATGCCGATGCGACCGGTTTGCCTCCGCGCCTCCGGCAACCTCCCGTGGGGCCAGCGGAGCCTTCGAAACCGGGTCGTTTAGCACTCTCGGTATGAGAGTGCTAGCAATAGTAGGAGGGCGGCTCGGGGGGTGTCAACCGACGTCCGGGAAGAGGCTGGTCACGCGCGCGTAGGAGCGGTCGATTCGGGCCTCCGGGATCCGACCGCTGGTCACGAAGCCCTCGATCAGGTCGATCGTGTTCGTGACCACGGCGGGGTCATACACCTGCTGGTTGGCGAACAGCAGGAGGTCGTTGCCGGCGTCGAGGGCCAGGGCGACGGCGTCCTCCGCGCCGAAGGCCTCGGTGATCGCGCCGGCCTGGAGGTCGTCCGTGATCACGACGCCGTCCCAGCCGAGCTCGTCGCGCAGCAGGTCGGTGACCGTGCCGCGGCTCAGGGAGGCCGGTGCGGAGTGGTCGATCTGGCCATTGACGACGTGGCCCGCCATGACCACGTCGACAAGTCCCTGGCCGAGCAGGGCGCGATAGGGGTCCAGCTCCGCCGCGGTCCAGGTCGAGGTCACGTCGGAGACGCCGAAGTCGGTGTTCGTGCTGGCGCTCCCGAGCCCCGGGAAATGCTTGAGCGTGGTCCGGATGCTGGCCATGCGATGCGCCTGGTTCTCGATGGCCGCGTCCTTCGCGACGACGGCAGGATCCGCGGAGAACGCGCGGCCGAGGGCGCCGATCGCGGGGTTCCTCGGGTTGATGTTGAGGTCGACCACGGGCGCGAGATTCAAGTTGATTCCGACGTCCGCGAGCGTCGCGACGAGGCCATCCGCCCAGGCGCGCACCTCGGCGTCGGTCTTCGGACCGATCGCCGCCTCGGAGGCGAGCGCCGGGAAGCCATAGGTCGGCGAGAGTCGGGTCACCTGCCCGCCCTCCTGGTCGATGGCGACGATCAGCTCGCGCGCGGGAGCGAGCGTCCTGACGTCGCCGATCAGGCGCGTGACCTGGCGCGGCGTGCGCACGTTGCGCGTCGCCTCGACGCGATCCTTGTCGAACAGGATCACGCCGCCGAGGCCGTCGACCGCGATGGCCTGCGCGATCCAGTCGTCCGCGCTGACTCGGAGGCCGCGGAAGCCGACGACCAGGAGTCGCGCGATCCGCTGGCGCAGCGGGATGGCCGAGGCACTTCCACCGGGCGTGGCGGCGGTGCTGGGCGGCGGCTGGCTCGGGTTCGCCGACGCGCCCGCTGACCCAGGCGCAGCGGTCGGCGCGCTCGAGCTCGGCACGCACGCTCCCAGGACGAGCCCGCCGGCACCGAGGGCGGCGGCCCGGAGGACGGCGCGACGGGAGACCAGCGGATCGTGCGCCATGGATCGGCCGCCGATCCTACCAGCGCAACAGCGTCGGGCCCTCAGGCGGGGTGAACGCGGAAGGCGCGCTCGTATGCCCGGACGAAGGCGTCGGCGAGGCCGTCCGGCGGCTCCGGCCGGCGCGCGCCCACCCACTCGGCCGTGACTCGCACCCACTCCGGTTCGTTGCGACCGCGCGGTGCGCCGGGCGGCGAGAGGAAGGGCGAATCCGTTTCGACGAGCAGGCGCTCTGCAGGGACGAGCGGGACGACTTCCCCGGTGGACTCCTCCCCCGCCCTGAACGCCAGCCCCGAGATCGAGATGGCCAAGCCGAGATCGAGCACCTGCGTTGCGTACTCGACCGAGCCTGAGAACGAGTGGATGACCGCCGGCGGCCGGTCAGGGCCGAAGGCGCCGATTCCGCCCTGGCCACCGAACCCGAGTTCCCGGAGCGTCTCGAGCGTCGCGTCCTGGGCGTCGGACCGGCCCGCCCTGGAGCGGACGTGGATGATCGCGGGCTTGCCGGTGTCGAGCGCGAGCTCGAGGTTCCGACGGAGGTTCATGCGCTGATCGGGAATCGGCGAGAAGACGCGGTCGTAGTCGAGCCCCGTCTCGCCGATCGCGACGACGCGATCGTCGGCCGCCGACGCGACGATGCGCCGCCACCCCGCGTCGTCGACCTTCGCCGCGTCATGTGGATGCACGCCCACAGAGCCGTCCAGCCATGGGAACTGGTCGATGAGCTCGAGCGCTCGAATCGACGAGGCGACGTTCCAGCCCGGTACCAGGATCCGTTCGACGCCGGCGGCGCGCGCCCGGTCCAGGACCGCTTCCTCGTCACCGGCAAAGCGCTCGGCGTTGAGATGGCAGTGGCTATCGACCAGGCGCATCGCTCGCGATGGTAGGAACTGACGAGCGAGAGCGATAAGCCGCCGGTGAGGCCACGTCGCCATGCTGGTGGCGTGGCCACCTCTGAACGGCCTCGCGCCCGGGCCGAGGCCACCGCACAACGTATCCGGCGGGAGATCGGCGAGCAGATCCGAATTGCCCGAAGGGCAACCGGCCTCAGTCTTCGCGCGACCGCCGGCCCGATCGGAATCGATTACTCGACCCTGGCGCGGATCGAGCGCGGCCTGATCGACCGCGTCTCGATCGAGCAGGTCACCCTGGCCTGCGTTGCGGTCGGCCTGGAACCATCGCTTCGCGCGTACCCGCGCGGCGATGCCACCCGGGACGCCGGGCATCTCAGACTCCTCGGGAGGTTTCGAGCACGCCTTCCGCCTTCAGTCCCGTGGGAAACCGAAGTGCCCCTGCCAATTCCGGGCGACCTGCGGGCACTCGACGCCCGCACCCGCCTCGCAGGTCGGTCGATCGGCATCGAGGCGGAAACACGGCTCGCGGATGTGCAAGCCGTGGAACGACGAGCGCTCCTCAAGAAGCGCGACAGCGGCGTGGACCTGTTCATCCTCCTCGTAGCGGATACGCGGACCAACCGCGCAGCGCTCGGTCTGCACCGAGATGCAGTTCGTGGCGCGTTACCGCTGGATACGCGCGCGATCCTCGCCGCCGTGGGCCGCGGGCGAGCGCCCGAGGCGGACGGCATCGTCGTGCTCTGAGGTCGCCGCCGTCCGCCCGCAGGCCGGCGTGGCACCAGGAGCACCAAACGACGAACGGA
>DATJGH010000178.1:0-3181 GCA_035495215.1 Patescibacteria group bacterium | reverse complement strand
CGCGCGAGCAAACCCAGGATCAGATATGAGGTCGGTGTCAGGCGCTCGGTTGACATTGGTGCAGACTGTACCATACACTGTGAACTGATCCACGCGGTACCAACCAGTCAGTGGCCGAGGGGTCGACTCGGTCGTCGGGCTTCGCCCATTTCCACCCCCACTCCGCTTTGGCTAGGCTGACCTCATGATCGGTGCGGTCGTGCGTCCCGGCCTACCACTGACCGAGAGGATCCTGAATCGACTCGGGCCGCCGACGTGGGCCCGGATCCCAGTCTGGGGCTCGATCGCGCTGGTTCGCCTGGTTCTCGCCGCGGCGGGGGACTGATCTCGTTGACCAGGCTCCGAAAGGCGAGCTTTGCCGAACCCGAAGCCAGCCGGCAGCTGGCGCGCGGCGCCGGCGCGCTCGTGCATGTCGGGCCGCTCGCGGTGGGCCGTGCCACTCTCCTGCCCGGCTGGCGATGGTCGACCGATGTCAAGCCCCTGGTCGGAACGGTGTGGTGCCAGACGCATCACCTCCACATCCTGATCCGGGGTCGATTTGCCGTCGAGATGGACGACGGGGAGCGGGCGACGTTCCAGCCTGGCGAGGTCTTTGACGTGCCGCCGGGGCATGACGCCTGGGTCGAGGGAGGCGAGGAAGTCGAGCTCTACGACATCTCGGGCAACTCCACCGACTTCGGGCTCCCCAGCTCGCACCCGAGGGCCGTGCTGACGATGCTTATGACCGACATCGTCGGGTCGACCGAGCTTGCGGGCCGGCTGGGGGACACGGCCTGGCACCAGGTGCTTGCGGACCACAACCGGGTCGTTCGGAGCGTGATCAGCCAGTTCGACGGGCGCGAGGTCAACACGACCGGCGATGGCTTCCTGGCGACGTTCGACAGCGCTGCCGGGGCACTTCGATGCGCGGTCGCGGCCCGCGGGCAGGTGAAGGATCTGGGCCTCGAGATAAGGGCAGGCGTGCATACGGGCGAGGTCGAGATGGCCGGCAGCGATCTGCGCGGAATGGCCGTGCACGCAACGGCCCGGATCATGGCCGCGGCGGGCCCCGGAGAGGTGCTCACGTCGGCAGTGACGCGCTGGATCACCGACGGCGCGGGCCTTCGCTTCGTCGAGCGAGGACCCCACGAGCTGAAGGGACTGCCGTCGCCGCTCGAGCTCTTCGCGGTCGAGTAACCCGGCCGTCCCCGCGACGGGTCGCCCCGAGGAGCGGCTGATCTGCGGTCCGCCTACGTTCCGGATGCGACGCAAGGCCGTGCCCGCGGCCCTAGGATGGTCTGTCGATCCCTCTCGGGTCGGTCCTCGCCGACCACGCGTGACGGTGCACTCGCGCCGCGAATTGCGTCGACGTCGCTACCTGCCCACCCCGAAGGGGTCTCATGTCAAACCCTGCGCCCACGAGCACCAGTCTCCCTGCGAGCGCGGTCGCACGCTCACGGGCGTCGAGGCGGTTGCCTGTTCGCATCCTCCGGTTCTTCGGCGGCCTAATCCTTGCGCTCCTCATCGGCGTCCTTGCGGCGGCGGCGTTCAGCGCCGTCATGCGGAGCCAGGTCCGCACGCTCCCGCCCGTGACCGGCTCATCGATTGTTGGCCGAAGCGAGATCGCCCTGACCGACGCTTCCCGGCCCGACCCGTTTGCCACCGACGGGCGCCCGCGAGAGCTCGCCGTCTGGATCTGGTATCCAGCGGTCCCGGGCTCGTCGGGCACGCCCGCGCCGTACATTCCCGCGGCCTGGGTGGACCTCGTCGACAACGAGGCTGTCTTCTCCCAGGACCTCCGGGCTCTCCGGGCCCATTCGATCGCGGATGCGCCGCTCGACGGCCATCCGCCGGTCGTGGTGCTGCTCCCGGGGCTTGGCCAGCCCGTGGCGAGCTACACCGCCATCGCCGAGGACCTGGCGAGCCACGGTTACGCCGTGGTCGGGGTCAATCCAACGGGCTCGATCGCAGTCGTCTTCCCGGACGGGCACGTCGCTCCCGCGATGCCCCTCGGCAATGTCGAGGGGCTGGACGTCCCGAGCTGGTACGTCTCCGCGGAACGGGTCACGAACGTTTGGGCCGATGACGCCGCGTTCGTGGTCCGAGCCCTGGCCGCCACGCCACCCGGGATCGGTGCCCTGGACTTCGACCACGTCGCCTACCTCGGGCACTCGCTCGGCGGCGCCGCCTCGTTCGAGGCGTGTCGGCAGGACGCGCGGTGCGCCTCCGCCGTCGACCTCGATGGCACCCTCTGGACCGAGGTTCGGCACACCGGCCTGGTCGCGCCGAACCTCGCCATTCGAGCAGCTCCCAAGGAGCCCTGTGACGCCTTCTGCGCGGCTGCCAACGCCGACTTCGCGACGGTCGATGGCATCGGCGACTCGACGCAGGTCAGCGTCGCGGGCAGCCAGCACATGAACTTCAGCGACATGGGCCTCATGTGGCGCCCCCTGGGCCATCTCGTGTCGCTTGGCGACATCGACGCGGATCGCATGACAACGATCACGAGGGCCCTGGTCGTGTCGTTCCTCGACGAGCACGTCCGCGGTGCGACCGCCGGAACCTTTGCGACCGTCGCCTCCGGCTACGCCGAAGTCCGATGACGATGACCTGCCGGGAGGTGCGCGGCTGAGGTGGACCCCGCGGGCGCGGCAGGGCATGCTGCGCAGGCATGCTTTCCCAGGCGCGCAGGGCGCTGGCCATCGTCAACCGAACCTTCTTCCGGCCGCGCCGGCTGCTCGCCGATTCCACGGAACCGGTCGGTCGCCTCTTCGGGCGTGAGCGCGGGACGCCGATCGACCGCTACTACATCGAGCGCTTCCTCGAGCAGCAGCGTGATCTCGTCCGGGGCACGGTGCTGGAGGTCGGCGAGAGCACCTACAGCCGCCGCTTCGGCGGCGACCGGGCGACTCGCTTCGAGATCCTGCACGTCCACCGGACGGCCGAGGCGACGATCGTCGGCGACCTGGCCGACCCGCCGAGCCTGCCGGAAGGTGGGATCGACTGCTTCATCTGTACCCAGACGTTCAACTTCATCTTCGATGTCAGGGCGGCCATCCGCGGCGCGCACCGCCTGCTGGCGCCCGGTGGCGTTCTCCTCGCGACCATGGCCGGCATCAGCCAGATCTCCGTCGGCGACTCGGAACGGTGGGGCGACTTCTGGCGGTTCACGACGCAATCGGCGCGACGCGCCTTCGGCGAG
>DATJGH010000177.1:0-6287 GCA_035495215.1 Patescibacteria group bacterium | reverse complement strand
GGATCCAGCGACAGAGATGTAGTTCTTGTCTCAGTGAATACCGTTGCTGGCCTCAAGCGCGCATACCCGAACTACTACCTCGACACCTCCGCCTTTCGGGAGATCGTCACTGAGGTCACCGGCGACAGCAGCCGCCGCGGCCGAGCACGAGCCACGAGCGGTCGTGCGTTGCAGACATAACTCACCTTATCGGAAGCGCCATACCCGCGGACAAGGAGGCGATCAGGCGCTGCGCGGCGAACGTCGATTGATCCAGGCGCTGACATCGCGCCACAGCCAGATCGGGCCCGCGGCGAGCTCGACGGTCGGCGCCGGGAAATCCGCATGTCGACGCCGCCAGGACTGAATGGTGTTGATGGATCGCCCGGAACGCTCGGCGAGCTCCGACACACTGACGAGATCCGTCGCCTCGGCGACCGTGCCATACGGCGCAGGCGTCTCGCTCAACGCGTGGCGGCGTTGCGATTCCGGCATGCGATAGCCGGCCTGCTCGAAGTCAGCATCGAACGCGAGCGCGAGGTCCGTCCCCTCGTTGCGCATCACGACGAAGCTCGCCTCGTCAACCAGCGAGGCCGTACGGCCCTTGCCCGCGAGGCCGCGTACGGCCTCGGCGTGCGTTGCCTCGTCCACCCAGACCGTCCGCATCGCCGGAAGGAGCTCATCGAGCAGCCGCATCGCCGCGCCCGATCCGAGCCGACGCCGTACCAGCTGCTCGGCTTCGACATGGATGTAGTTGTGGGTGATGGTCTCGGTGGCTCGTAGCGACCACTGGAAGATCTCCAGCGCACGATCATGGTGTGGATCGTCGGCATCGAGGATCGCAAGCAACGCCGAGCTGTCGACGAAGACCTTCATCCCCGCCGCCACCGTTCGACCTCTTCGTCGAGCAGCTGCCCGATGTATTCGTCGTGATTCTCGGCGAAGTCGGTCAGTCCGGAATGGAACGCGGGTTTCTTGAGCGCGGCCAGGGCGATGTCGACTCGGCGCTGCTTCTCATCGGCGGCGCGCTGGGCATCGATCAGGTCCAGGACGACTGCGGCCACCGACTTCCCCGATGCAGCCGAACGCTGATCGAGATGCTCCGCTTGCTCGTCCGTGACCTCTAGCTGCACACGTCGCATGTGCAGAATGTACGAGTCGTGTCAATCGGTGCGAGCCGTCCATGTGCAACGAACACGATGACCTGGGTTTCACCCGCCGATGCGCTGCAGCACCTCGCCGACGAGCGCGATCTGCTCGGGCGTCTTGTAGAAGGTGTTGTTGAAGGTGAAGCCCGTGAAGCCGGCGTCGAGGTACGGCTTCATGCCCTCCGCCGCCTGCTCCGGCGTGCCGCCCTGGACGTACGGCCGGCGCTCGGGCGGCATCCGCTGGAGGATGGCCGCCTTGGCCGCGTCGTCGCGGGCCACGATCACCGGCGCCGCCATCGTCCGTTCGATCGACGTCGAGTCCCGGCCGATGTCCCGGCAATAGCCCTCGAGCACCTCGGTCTTGTGCCGCAGCACGTCGAGGCCGAGCGGGAACCAGTGGGTCATGTCGGCGTGCTTCGCCGCGATCCTGAGCGTCCGCTGCTCGCCGCCGCCGCCGATGAGGATGGGCGGCCCACCGGGTTGGACCGGCTTGGGCACGTTGAGCGCCTCGTGGATCCGGTAGTGCTTGCCCTCGAACGACGCCCGGTCCTTCGTGAACAGGGCCTCCGCGATCGTGAGCGCCTCATCGAGCCGGTCCATGCGTTCCCCGGTACGGGGGAACTCGTAGCCGTAGCCGTCGTGCTCGACCTCGTTCCAGGCCGCGCCGAGCCCGAGGATCGCCCGGCCGCTCGAGACGATGTCGAGCGTCGTCGCCAGCTTCGCGAGGAGTGCCGGATTCCGGTAGGTCACGCCGGTCACGAGCGTCCCGAGCCGCACGGATCGAGTCTCCCGCGCCAGCGCATTCAGGACAGACCAGCCCTCGAGCATCGGCTCGTCCTCCGCGCCGACGCCGGTGATCTGGTACAGGTGGTCCATCACCGTGACCAGGCGGAAGCCGTTCGACTCGGCCGCCCGGGCCTGGGCGACGACCTTGTCGAAGAGCTCGGCGGGTGGGGTGTCGGGGAAGGTGTACAGGGGCAGGTGAAGCCCGATCCAGGGTTGCATCGGGCGATCGTATGCCGATGCCCCCGAACGCGAGCATCCTGTGGCCGTGACCCCACGTACCCGAATGCAGTTCCTGCTCCCGTTCACGCGGCGGTTCGTGAACCCGATCACCCGCCTTGTCGCGGGCTGGCTGCCGGGCTTCGGGATCCTGCGCTACCGCGGCCGCCGGTCCGGTACCGAGTACCGCACCCCGATGAACGTCTTCCGGCGCGGCGACGAGTACGTGTTCGCGCTGACGTACGGGCCGGACGTGCAGTGGGTCAAGAACATCGTGGCCGCCGGCGAGTGTCAGCTCGTCACCCGTGGCCGACCGATCCGCCTGGTCGAGCCGCGCCTCGTCCATGACCCGCGGCGGTCGCTCATGCCGCCCGTCGTCCGCCAGTTCCTCGGCCTCATGCGCGTCAGCGAGTTCCTGCGCATGCGCATCGCGGCCGCCCCCGGCTCAGGCCAGCCGGCAGGCCCAGTAGAAGTACAGCGGGATGTCCGCGGCCGCATGGACGGCGATCGGTAACGTCAGCGACCGCGTTCGGCGGGCGACCACCCCGCCGACCAGGCCGACCACGATCATCGCGAGCATCGTCGGGACCGCCGCCTCGACGCCGACGAAGTCGTCGCCCGTGTGCGACAGCCCGAACACGATCGCCTGGGCCAGGTTCGCACCGACCACCCCGAGGCCCGGCACGAGCCAGGTGCGCATCGCGCCGCGGTAGGCAAGCTCCTCGGCCAGCGAGTTCGAGACGGCGAACACGAGCGCCGGCAGGTACGCCGCCGGCTGCGACGTATCGAGCCGGAAGCTGCCGAAGAACACGCCGCCGAACGTGCCCCCGACGAGGCTGCTGAACGCCAGCGCAATCGGGGTGATCACCAGCAGGCTCACGACGGCCAGGACCTGGACCGTCCGCGATCCCCGCCGCAGGCCCAGCTCCCCCAGTGACGCCCGCCGATCGATCACCAGCGCCACGACCGCGACGAGCCCGATCGCCCCCTCGAGGAAGCGCCACACCGCCGGCGGCGCGAGGAGGTTCGCGCAGTCGGCCCCGGTCGAGTCGGCGACGGGCTGGGGCAGCGACCGCCACACCAGGATCGCCGCGGCGGGCAGGACCGCCGCGAGGATCGCCGGGGGCTGCCCCGTTCGCCGCAGGAACAGGTACAGGACCAGAAGCCCGACGAAGACGAACGGCGCGGCGGGTCGCACCACCGCGCCGAGGCCGACCGCCGCAACCAGCGCGATCGCCGGGAGTCGGGATGCGAGCGGCGCCCCAGACCAGCCCTCGACCCCGCCCGTCGGTCGAGATCCGGCCGCGCTCACCAGCCCTCCCCTACCCCGCCGTCCCGCCGACCAGTAGACCCCGGGCACAACAAAACGCCCGAAGGAACCGCTGCGCTTCCTGGATGTACCACCTGTCCGGTGCAAGCACCGGGCCGGCTGTCGATGCGAGCATCGACCGGTCCATCCTGATTGCTCAGGGCCCCTCCGGGCAAGGAGAAAGATACGGGCGCAGCCTCGGGTCGGGGAAGCGCCTTATCCACGAGATTCGGAGAACGTCGCCCGATCGAGGGGGTCACGTCCACAGGCTGTCCACGCCGACCCGGTGAGACGTCGAGCGGGCACCGCGGTGGATGTGCTAGCCACCGGCCCCGAGCAGCTCGTCGAGGATGCGGCCGAACGAATCGACCAGCAGGGTCAGGTGGCCGTGCTCGGCGAAGAGGTGCGGACGGGCGGTCGGGATGTGCTCGGCGAGCCACTGGCCGTGGGCGAACGGGACCATCCGGTCGTGGGCGCCATGCCACAGGTGGACCGGGCAGCGGATGTCGCCCAGGTCGAAGCCCCACGGTCGCGCAATGACGAGGTCGTCGTCGAGCCAGCCGAGGTAGCTCTCGCGCAACGCCTCGTGATCGAGCGCCGCCAGGTACGTCGCCAGGTCGCCGGTGAGCGAGCCGCGGTCGACGTCGTCGATGAGGTCGCCGAGCCCCGCCGCGACCTCCTCGGGCTTGATATCGCGAAAGGTGGGCCACGCCCGCTCCACGATTGGGCGCAGCGCCTCCTCGCCCTCGAGCGTCGCGCCCACGTCCTCGACGTTCTCGGCGCCCATGCCGGCTAGCCAGTCCAGGCCCTCGGCGCCCCACGGCGCGACGGCGCCGATGGTCGCCACGGCCCGGACGCGGTCTGGCCGGGTCGCCGCGAAGCCCAGCGCGTGGGGGCCGCCACCGGACCAGCCGACCACCCAGGCCCGGTCGATGCCGAGATGGTCGAGGACGGCCGCGCCATCTGCCGCGTCGTCGACGACCGCGCGGCCACGGTGTCGGCTCGACGAGCCGTAGCCGGGTCGCGTCCAGCCGACGTAGCGCAGACCGCGCGCGGCCATCTCCCGGACGTGCTGCTCGAAGGGCAGGCCTGCGCCCGGGGTGCCATGGTGGAAGACGAGCGGCTCGCCGTCCGGCGGGCCCGCCTGCCACAGGTCGAGCGAGCGGCCGTCCGGGAGCTCGATCGATGAACAGAGCCCGGCGCGTTCACCGGCTCGCGCTGGGGGCAGGCTCACCCGTGCATGATGCCCCCTGGGGCGTGACGTCGAAGCGTCCGCGTGCGGGCCCCCTGGAAACAGCGAACCCGGCGGCCGTCGAACGCCGCCGGGAATCGAAACGCCCAGAGGAACCTCGGTCTCTATGCGATCCCCACCACGACTGATGCAAGCACCTGTCGCGGAGCCCGATGCAAGCACCGGGCGAGACCGCTAGTTGATCGTTGCCCCTCTGGGCAAAGAGAAGAATAGGGCGGGGCCCGTCGGCACCGGAAGCCACTTATCCACGAGTTTCGAAGTTCAGGTGCCCGATTCTGTGCTGCCGTCCACACCTCGTCCACGAAGCTCGCCCGCGAGCGCCGGCGCGACCCGGCCGCGGATGTGCACGTCCCGACCGCCGTACTCGAGCTCGACCGTGCCGCGCTCGCGCACGCGGGCGAGCAGCTCGCCCTCGGTGTACGGCAGCCGCACGTCGACGTCCTCCCACAGCGACGCCAGCACTGCCGCCAGCTCGAGGCGCAGCGTGTCGAGGCCGAACCCGGTCAGCGCCGAGACGAACACCGCGCCGCCGATCGCGGGAGCGATGAGCGCCGGCTGCCCTCCCCCGCCGTTGCCGTTGCGGGCCGCGGCCGCCGTCACCAGATCCGCCTTGTTGAACGCGACGAGTCGCGGCTTGTCGCCTGCGCCGAGCTCGTCGAGCACGGCCTGGACGGTCGCCCGGTGCTCCGTCGCGTGGGCGTCGGCAGCGTCGACCACCTCGACCAGGACGTCCGCGCGATTCACCTCTTCGAGGGTCGCCCGGAACGCGTCGACGAGCTGGTGCGGCAGCTTGTGGATGAAGCCGACGGTGTCGGTCAGGATCGCGGTCTGGCCGTCGCCGAGCTTGACCTGGCGCGAGGTCGGGTCGAGCGTCGCGAAGAGCTTGTCCTCGGCGCGCGTGACCTCGCTCCCGACGAGCGCGTTGAGCAGCGTCGACTTGCCCGAGTTCGTGTAGCCGACGATGCCGACCGAGGGCATCAGGCGCCGGTCACGGCCGCGCGCCGCGGTGGCACGAGCCTGGCGGACGTCGTCGACCCGCTCCTTCATCTTCTTGATCCGGTCGCGGATCACGCGGCGGTCGGTCTCGAGCTGCGACTCACCGGGGCCGCGCGAGCCGATGCCGCCCTGCGTTCGCGACAGGTGGGTCCACAGGCGGGTCAGCCGCGGGAGCTGGTACTCCAGCTGCGCCAGCTCGACCTGGAGCCGGCCTTCGTGGGTGCGCGCGTGCTGGGCGAAGATGTCGAGGATCAGGCGGCTGCGATCGATGACCTTCGTCTTGACCAGGCTTTCGAGCGACTTCAGCTGGGTCGGCGACAGCTCGTCGTCGGCGACGAGCAGGTCGAAGCCGGTCTCCGACTTCGCGGCGACGAGCTCCTCGGCCTTGCCCTTGCCCACGTACCAGTGCGGATCGACATGCCGCCGGTTCTGCCATTCGGCGCCCACGACGTCGGCGCCCGCGGTCAGCGCGAGATTGGCCAGCTCGGCCAGGGAGTCCTCGGCGTTCCAGCCCGGCTCGGTGCCGGTGTCGACGGCGACGAGGAAGGCCTTCTCCGTGGGTCGTTCGAGCTCGATCAGCTTGGTGGGCATGCGACCGCGA
>DATJGH010000176.1:0-9841 GCA_035495215.1 Patescibacteria group bacterium | reverse complement strand
GTCACCGGCTCGCCCGCGTCCGGGGCCGTCGCGGCGTCGGCGTCAGCCGTTGCCGCGCTGGCACGTGGCTTCCTGGTCGACGGCCGCCGCGTGGTGGCGCGGGCGCTCGCGGGCGCCGCAGGAGCCTCGGCATCGGCCGATGCGACCTTGGCGGTCGTCCGCCGGCCCGACCGTCGCGCAGCCGCGGGAGCGGCTTCGGCCGGGGCCTCGCCCGCCACAGCGGACGACTCCACGGGAGCAGGTCCCCGCCGGGGCTCGGGCGCCGGCCGGGAGCCCAGCTGGGCCCGAAGCATCGCCTCGATCTCCGGCGGGACCTCGCTCCACGGCTCGTCTCCGGACGGGCGCGGCGCGGGCCGCGGCGCTGCCCGGAACTGCTGGCGATCGCCGCGGTCGCGGTCGCGAGGCCGGTCGTCGCGGTCGCGAGGCCGGTCATCCCGGCCGAAGCCCGCATCGCGGCCCCGCGGCTGCTCCTGGAAGCTCGACCGCGTGCTGCCGCGGCCGCCCCCGAAGCGCTCTCGATCCAGCGCCGCCGCGTAGGCACCACCACGGCCGCCGCGGCCCTGGCCACCCCGTCCGCGAGCAGCGTCACGCTGGCGCCGCTCGGCAAGCAGGTACTCGGGCACGGCCGGTTCCTCGAGGTCCTCGTCATCCGGCAGCAACGGCGTGGCGCGGGTGGAAGAGATGCCGATCTGGGAATCCCAGACGGACCCGAACGCGGACGTGGGCCGGCGAGCCGCCACAGGCGCCTCGTCCTCGGGCTCCTCGTCCTCGCTCGCGGCGACGGCCGGTCGAGCGCCCTCCTCGGCGAAGCCCTCGTCGCGACCGCGGCCTCGGCCGCGCCCGCGGCCACCGCGCCGGCGTCGGCGGCGGCGTGCTTCCTCGCCGGCTGCGCCATCGGCCGCGCCCGCTTCGGCGCCAACCGCCTCGCCTTCCTCGCCCGGTTCCTCGAGCTCGATGTCCTCGGCGCCTGTGTCGGCGCTCGCCGCGGCCCGCGAGAGCTTCTCACCGGGCAGGACGACCAGCGGCGCGTCGGGCGCATCCGAAGCCGCAACGGCCGGTGCCGCGCGACCGCGGCCCCGCGAGGCCGCCGGCTCGCCGGCACCACGTCGGGTTCGTCCGCGACCGCGACTCCGCTCGCCGGTCCCCTCGGACTGCTTCTCGGGGACCTCGGTCATCGACAGGTCCGCCTCGTCCTCGGACACGCGCCGGCCGGACCGGGACGAGCCCTTCTCGACCTTGGCGATCTGGGTGATGTCCGTGAACTGGTCGGCGACGTCCATCAGGTCGGACGAGGTATTGCCGCGGAAGCTCACGACCTCGACGCGCACGCCCTGCTCCTGGACTGCGCGAATCGCCGGGGCGAAGTCACCGTCGCCCGACACGACGATCGCGATGTCGAGGTTCCGGGCGGTCTTCATCATGTCGACGACCAGCTCGATGTCGAGGTTGGCCTTGACCTTCCCGTCGCCGTACTTGCGGATGTCCTTGCTCACCACCTTGTAGCCGTGGCGGCGCAGGAAGTCGTGGAAGTTCCGCTGGTTCTCGTTGTCCGGGTCGAGGCCCGTGTATGCGTACGCGCGCACGAGGTCGCGTCCCGCGCTCGACGCCTTCAGCAGCGTGACGTAGTCGATGTCCACGCCGGCCGCCTTGGCCGCGTAGAAGATGTTCGCCACGTCAACGAAGACGGCGACGTTCTTGCTCACCCTGTCTCCTATTCCTTGTCCCGGGCTTCGGCGCCGCGGCGGCGCGCGTCCGGATTGGTCAGCGCCGGCGCCCGGCGGGATCCACGGCCCGCCGGAGTACCGGCACATCGTCCTTGAATCCCTGGCGCTTCCAGCGCTTCAGCTCTGCCGGGTCGTCCGGCTGGGGCGCCTCGACCGACGCACATCCCTTGTTGCCTGCCGACTTGAGGCACTCCTCGATGAGGCTTGCGCTCACGGCATCCGGTGCGCCCGCCGGGTCGACGACGAGCAGATCGATGACCCCGACATAGCCGCCGGCGCGAACCGAGGGCCGGATCGCGAGCACGGCGCCGCCGACGATATCCCGCTTGCTCTCGGCAACCAGGACGGTGGCGTGCGGCAGGAACACGAGCTGGCGCAGCACGTCAGCGGCGCCGAGCGAGCCGGACGCGCCATCGGCCAGCCGCTCGCCGCTCAACGCGACGAGGGCTTCGACATCCGTGATGCGGGCCGCTCGGACCCTGTACTCCACGCGGCGGGGTGCTCCCTCACAGTCGGAGGCGCTACCAGTTGCTCGCTGTCGTCGCGACCGTGGCCGACCAGACCGCCAGGTTCGCGGGCCCCCGGGAGGACGCAAGTTGTGCGTCTGTAAGCATCCCCGGGTCGCGAACGACCGGCCTTGCAATCGGTGCGCCGGTCCCTATCATACGTCATCGCTTCGGCGGCCACCTGCGCGCCGCCTGAGGTGGGTTTCTGCGCACCGCCCGCACCGCACCCGCCGTCGAGCCACCCCGCGATCACCGTCAGGGTCGATCCGACCCCACGGCGCATCGAGAGGCCGAATGGCAGGGCACCGGACGGAGCCAGCCCACCCTCGGGTCGTGGAGGCGGAGGGCGCCGACCGAGGGTCGATCGGGAGAAACCGGTCGACCTGGCGTATTGGAGGAGGACACTTGATGAAGCTCTCCAGGTTTGCGGCACTTGCCGGAGTCGCGGTGATCGCGATCGGCACGGTTGGCTGCAACGCCGGCCCCGGTGGCGGCGGCAGCTACAAGCTGGCGATCGACATGCCCCAGCAGGGCTCCGAGCTCGCCGGCTCGGAACCGGTCATCAACGGGGCGAAGCTCGCTCTGAAGCAGGCCAATAACAAGGCCGGGAGCTACACGCTCGAGCTGCCGCAGGCGTTGATCCTCGATGATGCCGTCAGCGGCGTGCACGACCCGACGCAGGGCGCGCAGAACGCGCAGACGATCATCGCCGACGTGAAGGTCATCGGCATGATCGGCCCGCTCAACTCGAATGTTGCGAAGGCCCAGATCCCGCTGACCAACGCCGCGGGCCTGTCCCAGTGCAGCCCTGCGAACACGAACGAAGGTCTGACCAAGCCCGAGTTCGGGGCGCTCGAGGTCCGCAAGGACAAGCCGAACGACATCAACTACGTCCGCGTCGCGACGACAGACGACCTCCAGGGTCCTGCGAACGCGAAGTACCTCGCCGAGGACCTCGGGGTCAAGAACCTGTACATCATCGACGACACGGAGACCTTCGGTGCGGGGATCGCCAAGCAGGTCGAGACGTACTGGAAGGACACCCTGAAGCTCACCGTCGTCGGGCACGATTCGGCGCCCAAGACCACGACGGACTACAGCTCGATCATGACCGCAGCCGCGGCCAAGCACCCGGATGGCATCTACTTCGGGGGCGTCACCGCCAGCGGCGGCGCGCGCATCCTGAAGGCCGCCGTGCAGGCCGGGCTCGGGGGCATCCCGTACATGGGCCCCGACGGCATCAACGACGGCACCGGTGAGACCAAGGACTCGTTCCTCAACCTGGCCGGCGCCGACGCGAAGAACTCGTACTCGACGCTTGCCGGCAAGGCGAGCTTCCCGGGTCAGGAAAAGTTCAACTCGGAATACAAGACCGAGTACGGCAAGGACGCGACGGGCTACGCCATCCAGGGCTACGCCTGCATGCAGATCCTGCTCGATGCGATCGGCCGCGCGGCGGCGACCAACCCGAGCGGTGACGCGGCGGTCCGCGAGGCGGTCCGCAAGGCGCTCTCGGATACCACGTACAAGTACCAGACCGCCATGGGCGAGATCAGCTTCGACAAGAACGGCGACACGAGTCAGAAGACCGTGAGCGTCTACTCCGTCGATCCGGCGGGCGGCAACGGCAAGGGCGCCTGGGTTCCCAAGAAGGAAATCACCTTCGAGTAACAGCGACCCGTGAGAGGCCGGAGACTCAATCGGTCTCCGGCCTCCGTCTATCTACCGTCGTTTGCATGAGGGCGCCCCGGTGACCGCGATCGCGTCCACTCCAGCCTGGCGGCGGGGCAGCAGGCGGCTCCTGCTGCCACTGGTCGTCATGGGGATCGTGGCCGCCTATTACTTCGTCCTCTGGGCGGCGATCGCGCTGGCAGACCCACAACGCGCCAGCGCTGCCGGTTCGGTCGCCTTGCAGCAAACCGTCAACGCCCTGTCGATCGGCTCGATCTACGCGCTCATCGCGCTCGGGTACACGATGGTCTACGGGATCATCGAGCTGATCAACTTCGCCCACGGTGACATCTTCATGGTGGGCGCGTTCATCTCGCTTTTCTTCCTCGTCAGCGTGATGGGGCAGTCGGGACCGGTGTACGACGTCCCGGTCCTGATCCTGCTCATCCTCGGGACGCTCGCGTTCACGATGCCGCTGATCGCGCTCCTCAATATGTCGATCGAGCGGATCTTCTACCGGCCACTGCGTCACGCCTCGAGGCTGGCGCCGCTCATCACGGCGATCGGCGTGTCGTTCATCCTGCAGAACGTGGCGCTCGTCATCGCCGGAAGTGGTGATCGGGGAACCCCCCAGATCTTTCCACTGGGGTGGCGGGTCGATCTCCTCAACGCTTCGGTTCCGGTCCTGAGCTTCGTGATCCTCCTCATCGCACTCACGTTGATGGGGGTTCTCCAGCTGTTCGTGGGGCGAACTCGGCTCGGGCGGGCGATGCGCTCGACTGCCCAGGACCAGCAGGCGTCGCGCCTCATGGGCGTCGACGTCAACCAGACGATCGCGCTGACGTTCCTGCTCGGCGGTGCGCTCGCAGGCGCCGCGGGCGTTGCCTGGGGCCTCAACTTCGGCTACGTCCGCCAGGACCTCGGCTTCAATGCCGGGTTGAAAGCGTTCACCTCCGCCGTCCTGGGCGGCATCGGCAACATCACGGGCGCGGTGATCGGGGGATTCTTCATCGGCTTCGTCGAGAACTTCTCGTCGTCGTTAGGGCTGGCGCGGTGGGCGGAGCTCCTCGTGTTCGCGGTCCTGACGCTCGTCCTCGTCTTCCGGCCAACGGGCATCCTGGGCCAGCAGTTGGGGGATCGGGCATGACCGCCTGGATTCGCTCCATCGTTCCGCCGGAGCGGCTGGCATCGATCCAGGCGTTCTCGGGTCGCCACCGATCGACGACCGTCATCGTGGTGATGTTCATCGTCAGCGTCGTGTTGTTCTTCTGGTCCGACTACCCTCCGTTCAGCCTTTTCCAGCCGCACAACGCCTGGATCGGCGGGTTCGTGAACGCCGGAGTCCTGATCCTCCTCGCGATGGGGCTGAACGTGGTCATCGGGATGGCCGGGCTGCTCGACCTCGGCTACGCGGCGTTCTTCGCCATCGGGGCGTACTTCTATGCGTTTGGAGCGTCCCCGTTCACGGGGCTCCATCTGCCGTTCCTCCTGCTGCTCTTCCTCGGGGCGATCTGCGCAGCGTTGTTCGGCATCGTGCTCGGTGCGCCGACACTGCGGCTGCGCGGCGACTACCTCGCAATCGTCACGCTGGGGTTCGGGGAGATCGTGCCGATCCTGTTCCTCAATCTCGATCGGTACACGCAGGGCACCAATGGCATCACGGGCGTCGACCGCCCGAACATCCTGGGGGTCCAGTTTCCGGGCATCGACCAGACCCTGTATTTCGTGCTGATGGCCGTCGTGGTGACGATCACGATGATCCTGCTCTACCGCGTCCAGAGCTCCCGGCTCGGCCGGGCCTGGATGGCGATCCGTGAGGATGAGCTGGCCGCTGCGGCAAACGGCATCAACACCGTGACAACGAAGCTGCTGGCCTTCGCGATCGGGGCAACGACGGCCGGGTTCGCGGGCGTGCTCAACGCCTCGAAGCTGACCATCGTCGATCCGTCGCAGTTCCTGTTCACCGTGTCCTTCACCGTGGCGACCGTGATCGTCCTCGGCGGGATGGGCAACATCTGGGGCGTCGCGGTCGCAGCGTTCCTGATCTACATGATCCAGTCGGTCGTGCTGAAGCAGCTCACCGGGTTCTTCGACGTCGTGCCGATCCCCATCCTCACCGACATCAACTTCGTGCAGTTCCAGTTCCTGCTCTTCGGGATCGCCCTGGTGCTGATGATGCTGTTCCGACCAGAGGGCCTGTTTCCCGAACGCCGACGGGCCCGGGAGCTCCACGAGGGAACGGACGCGGACGGCGGCGACGGCGCCAACGTGGATGAGGACGTCCTCGTCGAGGCTCGCACATGAGTGGCGAAGCAGCCTCTCACGTCCTGCTGGCTCGCGGAGTCACAAAGCGCTTCGGCGGGCTCGTGGCCGTCAACAACATCGACTTCCAGATTCCGCTGGGATCGATCGTGAGCATCATCGGGCCGAACGGGGCCGGCAAGACCACGTTCTTCAACATCATCGCCGGCATCTACGACCCGACGAGCGGCGACGTCGAGTTCCAGGGACGCCGCATGATCGCCCGGCCCAGGCGAGCCTGGATCGAGCCGTTCCTGTGGTTCCTGCCGGCCTTCATCGGCATTGCCGTGGCGCTGATCCTGGTCGCGTCGGGCGGCGCCGAGGCCGCGATCATCATCACGATCTTCGTCACGCTCGTGTTCCTGATGATCTCGCTGGTCACGGGCGTGGCGCGGCCCCCCGGCTACCAGCGTTTCCTCACCCGAATCGGCATCTTCCGGAGTGCCCGGCCGAACGACATGGTCGAGGCGGGCCTGGGCCGGACGTTCCAGAACATCCGGCTGTTCCAGAACATGACCGCGCTCGAGAACGTGCAGGTCGGGATGCATACCAAGCTCAAGACCACGTGGCTCGACGCGATGCTGTCGCTGCCCCGCGACCGACGTGAGGAAGTGGAATCGGTCGCGAGGGCGCGCGAGTTGCTCCAGCTCGTCGGCCTGCCCGGGCGGCACGGCGAGCTGGCCAAGAACCTGCCCTACGGCGACCAGCGCCGGCTCGAGGTCGCCCGTGCGCTTGCCTCCGAGCCGGCGCTCCTGCTGCTCGATGAGCCGACGGCGGGGATGAACCCGCGCGAAACGCGGGACATGATCGGGCTCATCAACCGCCTCCGCCAGGATCTCGGTCTCACGATCCTGCTGATCGAGCACGACATGCGGGTGGTCATGGAGATCAGCGACCGGGTCACCGTGCTGGATCACGGCGAGCTGATCGCCGAGGGAACGCCGGACGAGATTCGCCGCAATCCGAAAGTCATCGAGGCCTACCTCGGGACAGCGCCGGTATGACGCTGGCGCCCGCATCCGGGGATGGCGACGCAGGCGCGGGAAGCGAGACGATGCTCGCGCTCGAGGACGTTCACAGCTACTACGGCAACATTCACGCACTCCAGGGCGTGACGTTGGAGGTTGGTCGCGGCGAGATCGTGACCCTCATCGGCGCGAACGGCGCCGGGAAGACGACGACGCTCAAATCCATCAGTGCCCTCGTCCGACCACGCGAGGGCCGGGTCGTCTACGAGGGTCAGGACATCGCTCGTACCGAGGCCCACCAGCTGGTTCGGCTGGGAATTGGCCACGCGCCGGAGGGTCGCCGCATCTTCCCGCGTCTCACCGTCATCGAGAACCTCCAGATGGGCGCGTACACGCGCAACCAGAAGGAGATCGGGCCAGACGTCGAGCGTGTGTTCACGCTCTTCCCGCGACTGCGCGAGCGCACCCACCAGCTCGGCGGCACGTTGTCGGGTGGTGAGCAGCAGATGCTCGCGATCGGCCGGGCGATGATGTGCCAGCCCAAGCTGCTCCTCCTGGACGAGCCCTCACTGGGCCTCGCGCCGATCCTGGTCCAGCAGGTGTTCGCGACGATCAAGGAGATCAACGAGCAGGGAGTGACCATCCTGCTGGTCGAGCAGAACGCCCTCCAGGCCTTGACGATCGCGCACCGCGGGTATGTGCTCCAGACCGGCAAGGTCGTCCTCACGGGCTCGTCCAAGGAGCTGCGCGAGAACGAGATGGTCCGCAAGGCGTACCTGGGCGAGAGCTGATCGCCCCAACCTGGAGCGCGGCCGGGATCGAAGGATCCAGGCTCGCGATGATGAATGGCGTGGCAGCCGAATCGGTAGTTCGTGGTCGCTTCCGGACGGCGATGGAGTCGATCGTTCCGGCCTTCAGGTCCCTCGCGCGGAGGGCGCCGCCGGTGGGGTAGGCGGGATGCGACCTGGCGACAATGCACCGGCGCCGGTGACCAGCGCACGGTTCGTCGTCGCTGCGCCCGGCCCGGGTCGCGCCGTGCGGCGCGGCGTCCTCATCGTGGTCGGCCTCCTCGGCCTGGCGATGGTCAAGCCGTGGGGCGGGGCCGAGGCGCCGCCGGAGCGACCACCAACCCAGACCGTGGCCCGGGCCACGCCCGTTGCTCGCCCCCCCGAAAGCCCGATCAGCTCGATCTGCCACGAATCCTCGAGCTGGCGTGTCGCGACGGAAGGCTCGTTCGTGGGCAGCCAGATCCGGGAATGGGGCTTCGTCGTGCCTGTGGCGGCAGACAGTCCGACGAATCCTTTGATCCCATTCGTCGTGTTCTCGTTCTCTCGGCTGCGGGCACTGGGCTACTGCGCGCCCGCCGACCCTGGACGATCGCTCGACCTTCAGGTGGTCGTCTTCCGTCTCGATGATTCGGGTGCGAGCACCGCCGTTGCGGTGGAACGCGAGGCCCGCACCCCGATGTCGTCAGCCGCCGGGCTGTTCTCCATCGCGGACTCCGTGGTCACCGGGCCCCGGGCCAGCCCGGGGCCGGAGCCGGCGGCGAGCTGGCCGCCAGGGCGCTACGTCTTCGCCCTGCGCGGCCCCGACTTCGGCGAGATCTGGTTCGGTGCGGCCATCCGTCAGCCGGTGGCGACGGCCGAACGCTAGGTCAGGCAGAGGCCCGGGGCCATCCTGATCAGCGCGATTCTGGCGTCCTGGTGACCGCCGGACTCAAGCGTGAAAGGTCACGGATGTGCCGGTCCGAGCACTGTCGAGGATCGCTTCGCAGACCCGCAGCGCCGCAGCGCCGTCGTCGAGGCTGGCGGAGGCCGGAAAGCCGTCCCGGATCGAGCGCGCGAAGGCGACCAGCTCCTCGATGTAGCCGGGCCTCAGGTGCCCCGCGTAGCTCCAGCCCTGGCGCCACTCGGCGAGGTTCTGGTCGACGTAGCCGCCGCGGCCGCCGGGCAGGGCCGGACGGGCGAGCAGCCGGAGCGCCTCGGCGTCGGTGATCTCCAGCGACGCGCCGGCCGAGCCATGCAGCGTGAACCGCGAGCTGAACGCGTTCGTGAAGGAGGTCACCGCCAGCGAGCCGGCCGCGCCGCTCGTGAAGCGCAGGCTCACCGCGTAGCCGAAGGCGCCGTCCGCGCCCTGGCCCACGCGGGCCACGAGCTCCTCGACGTCGCCCATCAGGAAGCGCATCGCGTCGACGGCATGGATCGCCTGGTCGGTGAGGAACGAGTACGCGAGGTCGGTGGCGCCCCACAGCGGCACGCGTGGGCCGGGCGACAGGTACAGGCCGTCGAAGAGCAGCGTGGTCCCGAACGCCGGGTCCGCGGCGAGGCGGGCCGCCCGCTGGAACGCCTCCGCGTGGCGCCAGAACAGCCCGACCAGTCCGACCGTGCCTGCCTTCCGGACCGTGTCCGCGAGCGCCTCGGCGCCGGCGAGATCCGGCGCGGACGGCTTCTCCACGAACAGGTGGATCCCCCGCGCCGCGGCCTCGAGACCGGCTTCGAGGTGGAGCTGCGGCGGCCCGACGACGACCACCGCCTCGGGTCGGACGTCGTCGAGCATGCGCCGGTAGTCGGTGAACACGGCGCCGGCGCCGTAGCGCCGCGCGCAGTCGGCAGCCACGGACTCCTCCAGGTCACACGCCGCCACGTAGTCGAAGTGGGGCAGGCGGGCGAGG
>DATJGH010000175.1:0-17643 GCA_035495215.1 Patescibacteria group bacterium | reverse complement strand
GGCAGGAGGAGCCGGCGCATGGATGCTGCGTTTCGCTCGGAGATGGCCGACGGCTACAGGCTCGACGAGCCGGCGATCACGCTGGGCTCGCCCATGCTCGGCGACGAGATACTGGCCGACGTCCGGGTGCAGGTCGCGCTCTCCCGCGTGAACCGGCACGGCCTCGTTGCCGGCGCGACGGGAACTGGCAAGACGAAGACCCTGCAGCTGATCGCGGGACAGCTCTCGGCGCTCGGCGTGCCGGTCTTCGCCGTCGACATCAAGGGCGACCTGTCGGGCATCGGGGCGCCAGGTGATGGCGCAGATCCCAAGGTCGCCGACCGCTCCAAGAGCCTCGCCTGGGAATTCAAGGCGGCGGGCCATCCGCTCGAGGTGCTGTCGCTGTCGGGCAAATCGGGCGCGCACGTGCGCGCGAGCGTCTCGTCGTTCGGGCCGCTGCTCCTCGGCAAGGTGCTCGACCTGAACCAGACCCAGACCTCGATCCTGTCCCTCGTCTTCCGCTACTGCGACGATCAGCACCTCCCGCTGCTCGACCTCGCCGACCTGCGGACCACGCTCAAGTTCCTCGGCTCGGACGACGGCAAGGCGGTGCTCGAGGACCTGGGCGGCATCAGCTCCGCGTCGCTCGGCGTGATGCTGCGGGCGATCGTCACGATCGAGGAGGAGGGCGCGGACATCTTCTTCGGCGAGCCCGAGTTCGACGTCAACGAGCTCCTCCGGACGGCCCCTGACGGGCGCGGGATCGTGACCCTGCTCGAGGTCGCCGACGTCATGGATCGGCCACGCCTGTATTCGACATTCGTCCTGTGGCTGCTCGCGCAGCTGTACGAGACGCTCCCGGAGGTCGGCGACATCCCGAAGCCCAAGCTCGGCTTCTTCTTCGATGAGGCGCACCTCCTCTTCGACGACGCCTCCGACGCGCTGCTCGAGCAGATCGAGCGGACGGCGCGCCTGATCCGTTCGAAGGGCGTCGGCGTGTACTTCGTGACCCAGGCGCCGACCGACGTGCCGTCCTCGGTCCTGTCGCAGCTCGGCAACCGGATCCAGCACGCGCTCCGGGCGTTCACGCCCGACGACGCCGACGCCCTGCGCAAGACAGCGCGAACCTTCCCGATGACCGAGCACTACGACATCGAGCGCACGATCACCTCGCTCGGGATCGGCGAGGCGCTGGTCACGGTGCTCTCACCCAAGGGCGTGCCCACGCCGCTCGCGGCGACGCGACTGATCCCGCCCGACTCGCGGATGGCGCCGTTGTCCGAAGCCGAGCTCGGCCAGATCGTCGCCGGCTCGCAGCTCCAGGCGCGCTACGGCACGCCGATCGACCGGGAGAGTGCCCACGAGATCATCACGGCAAGGCTCCTCGCCGCGCGGCAGGCCGCTGAGGCGGCTGCCGCTCAGGCGGGAACGGCGGCCGCCGGCGGTGCCGCGCCGGGTCCGAGGCCAGGCGGCATGACCCAGGCGCAATACGAACGCGAGATCCGGCGCCAGGCAACGCAGGCGGAGCGCGAGCGCCAGCGCGAGATGCGTGAGGCCGAGCGAGAGCGCAAGGCACAGGAGCGTGCTGCCCGCACGGCGGAGCGCCAGCGCGAGCGGACGATCGAGACGTCGATCCGGACTGCCGGCCGCGTCGCGACGTCGCGGGTGGGCCAGTCGATCCTGCGCGGCGTGTTCGACACGATCTTCGGCGGCAAGCGATAGGAGGAACCCGCGTGCCAGGGATCCAGGGTCACCCATCCACGCCAGAGGCAGAGCGGGCGAAGGCGGCGCCGCACGAGCATGTCCCGATCCTCGTCACCTCCGCCGACGTCACCGGCGAAGGCGTCCTCGATCACATCGCCGACGTCGTCAACCGGCTCATCGGCTCGATGTGGCTCTTCGTCGGAATCACCGTCGGCATCGTCGTCTGGCTGTTCGCCGGCAACATCGTCGGCTTCGACAGGACGCCGTGGCCGCTGCTCCTGACGCTCCTGAACCTGCCCCAGCTCTCGATCATGATCTCGCTCCAGGTCAGCGCCAATCGCGCCCAGGCAGCGAGCGACGCCCGCGCCCTCGCCGATCACGCGACGCTCGTCGCACTGCACGAGCTCTCGAAGCAGCAGATCTCGATCCTCGACGGCCAGAGCAAGGTGCTCGAGATCCTGCGCAACGCCGCAGATGGGGGCGCCGCGCGGGCGCGAGCCTGACGATCGCGCCACCGGGCCGGCCCGGACTCCGGAGTACGATTCTGCGTCCATGAACGGAGCCCACAGATGACGCTGACGGCCACGAAGCCACATCCCATCTATCTCGCGGGTCGCTGGGTCGACTCGCCCGATCGCCTCGAGGTCGCCAACCCCGCGGACCCCGAAAACCCGGCCGGCGCGACCTACAACGCGACCGACGAGCAGTACGAGGAGGCCGTGACCGCCGCGGTCGCCGCGTTCGAGCACACCAGGGTCCTACCAGCTTATGAACGTGGCCGGGCGCTGCGCGAGATCAGCAACGGCATCAAGGCCCGCCGCGAGGAGCTCGGCCGGATCCTCAGCACCGAGGCCGGCAAGCCGATCCGCGACGCCCTCGTCGAGGTCGATCGGGCCGTGCTCACCTTCCGCCTCGGCGCGGAGGAAGCGGAGCGGATGTACGGCGAGACGATCCCGCTCGACTTGATGGCGTCATCGAAGGGCCGCGTGGGCATCACCCGGCGCTTCCCGATCGGCCCGGTCGCCGCGATCAGCCCGTTCAACTTCCCGCTGAACCTCGCCGCGCACAAGCTCGCGCCGGCGATCGCGGCCGGCTGCTCGATCGTGCTCAAGCCGCCCTCGAAGGACCCGCTGACGATGCTGACGGTCGCGGAGATCGTCGATGGCGTCGGCCTGCCCCACGGCTCCGTGAGCATCCTGCCGATGACCCGCGAGCTCGGCGACCGGATGGTCGAGGACGATCGCTTCAAGCTGCTCACGTTCACCGGCAGTCCGTCGGTTGGCTGGCGGATGAAGGAGCGCGCGGGCAAGAAGAAGGTCGTGCTCGAGCTCGGCGGCAACGCCGGCGTGATCATCGACAGGACGGCCGATCTCGACTGGGCAGTGAAGCGGACCCTCGTCGGTGCGTTCTCCTACGCCGGCCAGGTGTGCATCAGCGTGCAGCGCCTGTTCGTCCACGAGGAGATCCGCCAGCAGTTCCTGGACAGGTTCCTCGAGGGCGTCAAGGCCCTCCACCTCGGCGATCCGCTCGATCCCGTCACGGACATCGGCCCGATGGTCGACGAGAGGGCCGCCTCGCGCACCCAGCGCTGGGTCGACGAGGCCGTCCAGCTCGGCGGCAAGATCGTCGTCGGCGGCAAGGCCGATGGTGCCTTCTTCGAGCCGACCGTCCTCGAGAACGTGCCGGTCGAGGCGCAAGTCTGCTCCAACGAGGCGTTCGCTCCGCTCGTCGTCGTCTTCCCGTTCAGCGACTTCGGCGACGCGATCAAGCAGGTCAACGACAGCTTCTTCGGACTGCAGACCGGCGTGTTCACGAACGACCTCGGCCACGCCTGGCAGGCGTTCAACGAGCTCGAGGTCGGCGGCGTGATCGTCAACGACATCCCGACCTACCGCATCGACAACATGCCCTACGGTGGCGTCAAGGATTCCGGCCAGGGCCGCGAGGGCCTGCGCTGGTCGATCGAGGACATGACCGAGCTGCGGATCATGGTCCTCGCGCAGCCGCAATAGCCGAGGAGGGGTCGTGCACATCGGGTTCGGCGGGCCCTGGCTCGCGGAGGTGTTCATCGTCGTGCTCGGGCTGGCCTTCTGGATCGGCCTGCTCGCCCTCATCTTCCTGGGGATCCGCTGGCTGCTCCGCCAGGATCGGGCCAGCTCCCAGCGACCGGGTGGCATGACCGGCATGCCACCCGCCGATGACCCGCTCGAGATCCTCCGCCGGCGCTACGCGGCCGGCGAGATCGACGATGAGGAGTACGCGCGCCGCCGCAAGACCCTGGGCGGCTAGGCGGGCGATCGACCGGAGAAGCGGTCCGAGACCGCCTCTCCGGTGCTCAGTCGCTCAGTGGCTCAGTGTGAGACTGTCTTCTCCATCCCCTTGGCGACGGTGATCCACTCCTCGACGGTCGCCAGGGACGGGACGCGCCGAACCGTGTTCGGGCGTGCCGCGTCGAGCTCCTGGAACGTCGTCGCGAGATTCGCCGCGTTGCGCTGGGCGAGCTCGGCCGGCGAGTCCACCCCGGCCGCCTCGAGCAGATCGGAGTACTCCGAGCCGACGCCGGGGATGCGCATCAGGTCGACATGGTTGACCCACTTGAGGATCAGCTTGCCGCTGATGCCGGTCATCGACTCGACCTTGTCCCGACCCGCTGCCGATGCGCCGGCCATGATCAGGTCGTCGGTCGTTTCGATCCCAACTCCGCGGAGCTTGGCGCCCATCTCGTCGCCGATGCCCTCGATCTCTTCGACTTTCATCCGACTGTCCTCCAGGGGGCCCCATTCCTCCACTGGCGAGGCCGTCGGTCGAGCATAGACCTGCACCTAGCGCCGGCCCGTTGGCCGGGCCGATAGCCCGGAGGACGTCCGGTCCCGCGGGAGCTGGGCTGCCCGAGCCAGTGCAACGTGGCCGCAACGTTTGTTAATGGTGCGTTTGGGCACGCGGCGGTAGGACGTTCGGCGTGTCGAACAGGGGTTGGGGGACCGGTACGTTTGCCCGGGTACACCACCGTACGAGGGTCCCCATGCCCTACTCACGGCGAACGGTCGGCCTGTTCGCCGCCGCCATCGCGGCGCTCGCGCTGCTCGCTCCGACTCGGGTGGGCGCCGCGAGCTGTGGCGGCATGTCCCACGACATGACGCTCTCAAACGGTGGTGTTTCGCCGGGTTCCGGGGCGGTGGGGTCGACGTTCACCTTCAGCGTGACGTACAAGGACAACGACGGTTGTGCGCCCACGCAGATCCAGGTCCGGATCCCCGGGGTTGGCACGTTTCCGCTGAAGCGCGCCAGCGGCGACCTGAGCACCGGGGCAGAGTTCCGAACGGCGCGCAAGCTCCCTGCCGGCACCTGGACATATGTCTTCGAGGCCACGAGCGGGACGGGTGTCGGCCTGCGCAACGTCACCCTGAAGTCGGTGGCGCCGGCCAGGGTGGTCGTGACCCAACCGCCCCCGCCACCGACGCCGGCACCAACCCGCCTGCCGATCGCAACGCCCAGGCCGACGCCCACGCCCACGGTGACGCCCACGCCCACGGTGACGCCCACGCCTGGCCCTTCATCGAAGGCCCACGCCACGACTCCACCTGCTGCTTCACCCTCGGCCGGTTCAACGGATGGCACGGGCGGCCCGGGTGCGGCCGGGCCCGCCGGCGGCGCGTCGGGCTGGGCTGATCATGGCGATCGCGCGCGGCTGGACGTCGGTGGCGGGATCGGTCCTGCCTCGACGGCGCCCGTGCTGCGAGCGGCCGAGCTCCCGCGGCCGTGGATCGCGCTGCTCGTCGCCAGCCTCGGTGCGCTGGGCGGGTTGATCGTGTTCGCGGTCCTGAGCACCAGGCTCGTCGATCCGGTGCCCCGGCGACCATTCGCCGCATCGCGCCGGCGCGGCACGCCGGGACCCCCTGCACCCGCGAGCCAGCAATGACGGCCGTCACGAACGACGCCGGTGTCCGGCCGGACGAGTGGAGCGACCTCGGCGCCCTGCGCTGGCGAATCTCGACGGCGCTCGCGGTCATGTTCGCCATGGCGATGGCTGCTGCCGGCCCGTTCATCGACTGGCCGTTCGGGCGCGACGGCTGGATCCTGCGGCTGCTCTGCCTCGCGGCGTTGATGCCGCCGATCATGGTCGTGCTGGCGCGCTCGGTGCTGCGTGTGGCGCGGCGCATCGACGTCCGTCGCGCGGAGCTGTGGGACCTGTACGAGCAAGCCAGGCTCGACTCGCTGGTTGACCCGCTCACGGGGCTCGGCAATCACCGTGCTTTCCAGGAGGAGCTCGCACGTCAGGTTGAGGACGCCCGCCGACAGGGCACGCCCATCGCCCTCATGCTCATGGATCTCGACGACCTCAAGCGCATCAACGACGAGCTCGGCCACGCGGGCGGTGACGCGCTCCTGGCACAGACCGGCCATCTGCTCGGCAGCGGTGCCCGACGTGGGGACCGCGCGTTCCGGATCGGCGGCGACGAGTTCGTTGTCCTCATGCCGCGGACCAACCTCGACGGCGCGATGCTCACGGCTCGTCGGCTGCTGGCCGCCGCGCTCGATGGAGCGCCCGCCGGCGAGGGCCGGCCGTTCTCGTTCTCCGCGGGCGTGTCCGCCTTCCCCGTTCCCAGCGCAAGCGGCGCGCGGCTGTTTCGTCATGCCGACGCCGCGCTGTACTGGTGCAAGCGCCACGGTCGCACGGACGTCCAGCCCTACGACCCGGACCGGCATGGCCAGGCTGGCGACGAGCGCAACTCCGCCGAGCTCACCGCGGCCGTCGCCGACATCGCGCGCAATCGCACGATGTCCGCCGTGTACCAGCCGATCTTTTCGCTCGCGACGGGTGCGGTGGTCGGGCACGAGGGACTGATCCGGCCGCTGCCGGGTTCGGGTTTCCTCGACGCGGAAGCACTGTTCACGGCGGCCGAGGCGACCGGGCGAACTGCTGAGCTCGACCGGGCCTGCATCCAGGTCGTCGCGTCCTCCGCGGGCGGGGTTCCGGCGGATCGCTACCTCGCCGTGAACATCTCGCCGCGGACACTCGAGTCGATCGAGTTCAATGCCCAGCGCCTCGCGTCCATCTTCGACGCCCACGGCATTCCCGCTGAGCGGCTGGTGCTCGAGCTCACCGAGCGCGAGAGCGTCGAGGACATGGATCGTCTCCGGCATAACCTCGAGTCGTGTCGCAGCCTCGGCATCCGAATCGCTGCCGACGACGTCGGCGCCGGGAATGCGGGCCTGCGCATGCTGAGCGAGCTCACCTTCGATCTCGTGAAGATCGACCTCAGCCTCGTCCAGAGCGGCGTCCTGCGCGAGTCGTCCATGGCCGTGCTCAGCGCCCTCCGCGAGCTCGCGAACCGGTCCTCGGCGACGATCGTCGCGGAAGGCATCGAGACCGCCGACCAGCTGCTCGCCGTGCGTGACCTCGGGCTGACGGCCGGCCAGGGCTATCTCCTCGGCAGGCCCACCCGCACGCCGGTGACCGCTCCAGCCGACATCGCACAGCTGATCGCGACCGACATGGATCGACGGCGAGAGCTCCTCGGAACGACCGAGTCCGCGGCCTAGGTCCGGTCGGACCGAGCCGGCCGAGCCGCCGCGGTCGCCGGCCATACACTCCCGCTCGTGGCCGCGACCCAGCCCCGCCCGGATGCCGAGCAGGTCCCGCGACCAGTCCTGCGGACAGCGGCCGACCTGCTCGTCGCCTGCCTCGAGGCGGAAGGTTGCGAGTACGTCTTCTCCGTCCCGGGCGAGGAGACGCTCGACCTCCTCGAGTCACTGGCGCAGAGCGAGTCAATCCGGCACGTCACCGTCCGCCACGAGCAGGGCGCCGCGTTCATGGCCGACGTCTACGGTCGGCTCACGGGCCGCGCGGCCGTCGCCATGGGCACGCTCGGGCCGGGGGCGACCAACCTGATCACGGGGATCGCCGACGCCTACCTCGACCGCGCGCCGATGGTCGCGATCACGGGCCAGGCCTCGTCCGACAAGCTGCACAAGGAAGCGCACCAGGTCGTCGACATCGTCGAGATGTTCCGGCCGGTCACGAAGTGGAACGTCCGGATCGAGCGCATCCCGGCGATCCCCGAGATCGTGCGCAAGGCGTTCCGCGTCGCGACCCTCGAGAAGCCCGGACCCACGCACATGGAGCTGCCCGAGAACGTCGCCGGCGCCGAGCTCGGCGAAGCCGATCCGCGCCGCCCGCTCCGGCCCGGCCGGGTGTACCTGCCGGAGCCGACCGATGACGCCATCGCCCACGCCGCCCGGCTGATCAACGAGGCGGAGCGGCCGATCATCCTCGCGGGCAACGGCGTGCTCCGGCGACGCGCGGCGCCGGCCCTGCGCGAGCTGGCCAGGGGCCTCCACGTGCCGGTCGCGGCGACGTTCATGGGCAAGGGCGCCGTCGACGACCGCTCGCACCTCTCGCTCATGGCTGTCGGGCTCCAGGCGCGCGACCACGTCCTGACCGGCTTCGATCGGGCGGACCTCGTGGTCTCGGTGGGCTACGACCTGGTCGAGTACGCGCCGGGCCGCTGGAACCCGGACGGCGCGAAGCGGATCATCCATATCGACACGCAGCCCGCCGAGGTCGACGCGCAGTACCAGCCCGAGGTCGAGCTGATCGGCGACATCGGCGTGGCGCTGCGCAAGCTGCTCGAAGCAGCGCTCCCCGGCGGGGTCGGCGGGCACAGCGCCAGCGAGCGCCACGCCTCGCGCGAGACCCTGGTCCACGCCGACCTGCGGACCTCGCTCCTGGGCGACCTCGAGGTGTGCGTCACCGATTCCGGCTACCCGATCAAACCGCAACGCGCGATCTACGAGCTCCGCCGCGCCCTGGCGCCCGAGGACATCGTGGTGAGCGACGTCGGCGCGCACAAGATCTGGATCGCGCGCCTCTACCAGGCCTACGAGCCGAACACCGTCGTGATCTCCAACGGGCTTGCCGCGATGGGCATCTCGCTGCCCGGCGCGATCGCCGCGAAGCTCGTCCACCCCGATCGGAAGGTCGTCGCGCTGTGTGGCGACGGCGGCTTCCTCATGAACAGCCAGGAGCTGGAGACCGCGAAGCGGATCGGCGCGGCTGTGACGGTGGTCGTCTGGCGCGATGACGGCTACGGGCTCATCGACTGGAAGCAGAGCAACGAGTTCGGCCGGCCGTTCGCGGTCGAGTTCGGCAATCCAGACCTCGTCGACTACGCGCGTTCGTTCGGGATCCCGGGCTTCCGGCCGGCGTCTGCCGACGACCTGTACCCGACGCTCATGCGCGCGCTCGAGGTGGACGGACCCGCGCTCGTGGACGTGCCCATCGACTACAGCGAGAACGTGAAGCTGACGGAGCGCCTCGGCGGCCTGTCCGGCCTGATGTAACGGGCCCGGCCGCTTCGCGGGGGACCCGTTGGTTTCGCCTCATACGCGCTCCCCGGGCACGCAATATCACCACTGCAGCGCCCGTTCCGGCATGGGCAGGATCGGTTGCCCCATACGTGCACACCGGGTACGCATGATGCTCAGGACGGTCGGAATCGAAGCGCCGCACCCCATCCGACCCGGCCGGAACGGCATCACGGCTGCGAATGATGATCAAGCGTGCCCGGGGTGAACATCTGAGACGGAGCGCACCGCGAGAAGCTTGCCCATGCTCGCGGCCAGCGGGCCCGGTCGTGGCCGTGGTTTCGGGCACACCGCGCGAATGGTCAAGCGGCCTGGCAGCGGCACGACCGGGACAGGCCTGATCGGCCCCCGGGGTCAGTCGGGCGGCTGCTGGCGAGAGGCCCTGAGGAACGCGATCGACGGCAGCCGGATGCCAGCGCGCCCGCTGCCGACCACGGCACCCGACTCGTCGGCCAGGTCCGGGTCCTCCCAGGTCCTCAGACGCTCAGCGAGGCTTCCGGCGGGCTTCGCCTGGTCGGACAGGTCGCGGATCGGAATGGCCACGTCGTCGCGCACCTCCAGCGCCGCGATGTCGACCCAGGTCAGGTCGCGCTCCGGGCCGGGTCGCCCAAGGAGGTAGCCCTGGCCGTTGGTGATCTCGAGGCGGCGCGCGGTCCGGAGCTGGGCCGAGGTCTCGATCCCTTCGGCAGTTGTGCTGGCGCCCATCCGATCGGCGACCTCGACGATCGATCGCAGGACCGAGTTGCCCTGGTCATCGCCGGCTCGCTGGACCAATGACAGGTCGATCTTGACCACGTCGAAGCGGAACTGGCTGAGGAGGCGCAGGCCGGCGTTGCCCGCGCCCACGTCGTCGGCGGCGATGCGCACGCCCGCGGACTGGACGCCATGCAGGGCCGCCCGGAGGCGGTCCGGGTCGCGGATGCTCTCGCGCTCGGTCAGCTCGAGGGTGATCCGCTCCGCGGCCATGCCGTGGCGGCGCAGGATCGCCAGGAACGTCGAGGCACTGAACTCCGCGGACTCGAGGGTGCGGGGCGAGATGTTGACGCTGAGGCTCACCCACTCGGGCAGGTCCCGGGCGCCGCGCAGGACGACGTCGAGGGCGGCACGATCGAGGTCCGCGACGCGCCCCGCGACCTCCGCCGCATCGAACATCGCCCCGGCGTGGGCGAACGTCGACTGCTTGGGCACGCGGACCAGGCCCTCGTAGGCAACGACACGGCCCGTGGTGAGCTCCACGATGGGCTGGTACACGGGCGTCAGCGAGCCGCCATCGATCACCGCCGAGATCGCGCTGGACAGCTCGGCGCGCATGCCCTCGTCGACGTGGCCGTGGTCCTTCTCGGGGTCGAACGTCGTGACGACCGTGCGGCCGTTGCGCTTGCCCCGGTACAGGGCTGCGTCCGCCTGGGCGGTGAGCTCGACGCGGGTCGTGCCGAACTCGGGGCACGACGTCACCCCGGCCGAGAACGAGATCGGGTCGCGATAGAAGCCGCTGGTCCGATCCTCCAGTCCGCGCGCCAGCAGGCGCCGGGCGAGGATCGTGGCGCCCTCGGCGTCGGTGTGCGGGAGCAGGAGGGCGAACTCGTCGCCGCCGACGCGGAAGGCCGCGTCGGAGATGCGGATGGTCACGCTGATGAGCTCGCCGACCTCGGCGAGCAGCTGGTCCCCGACGGCGTGGCCCTTCGTGTCGTTGGTGCGCTTGAACTCGTCGATGTCGATGAGCACCAGCGAGAACTCGGTGCCGTAGCGCCGGGCGCCCTCGACCATCCGGGCGACGGCCTCCTGGAACGCGCGGTGGTTGCCCAGGCCCGTCAGCGAATCGCGCAGGGCGGCCTCCCTTGCGCTCTCGTACAGCTCGTGCAGCCGGGAGCGTGACGCTTCGAGGGCCGCGGCCGGGCGGAGGATCTGGCGGGCCATCCAGATGGTGAACCCGATGAGCAGCAGGAGCATGGCCGCCAACGCCCCCAGGGCCTGGATCGGCAGCGCGACGAGGGGAATCGGCGCGGCGACGACGACCTGCCAGCCGGCAATGCCCGCGAGGTCGATCGTGGCGCGGCCATCGGAGTCGTGCGCGGCCATCGTCGCGATGTCCAGCAGATCGCCCGGGATGGCGCTCGGATCGAAGTTGCCCGAGGCCTCGGCGATGATCAGGCCCGTCGTGTCGGCGATCTTCAGCGACCGGCCCGGCAGCTCGGTCTTCGGCGTCGCCGCGGCGAGCAGGGCCGAGACCGACACGGCCGAGATGATGGTGCGGGCGGGCTTGTCACCGGCCTCGCTCGACTTGATCACCAGGATCCGGGCGTCCGTGACGTCGGGCACGGCGAGGATGCCGCCGACGACGACCCCCGGCGGCAGGCTCTCGACGTCGATGGCGACACCGGAGGACGCCCTGGCGCCGTCGGCCGTCACGAGCGTCGCGCCCACGACAAGGCCCGTCGGGCCATCGACGTACGCGGCGAGGCTGTCGCGGGCCTTGCGCTTGTCCGTGGCGCTCGCGTCCGCCGCGGCTGCGGCGACCATGGCCGGCTGGGTCAGCACCGAGCCGCTGGCGGCACGGACCTGGGTCAGCTCTCGCTGGACCTCGTAGGCGGCCGTCTGCGCCTGGTCGGTCAGGCGCTCATGGTGGGTGAACCTGGCCTCTTCGGCGACCGCCCGAACGAGCGGCGAGACGGCCGCGATCGGCAGGATCGCAACCGCGATCAGCGTCAGGCCAAGGCGCAGCTTGACGAGGCGCAAGCTGTCGCGCCCGTCCAGGATCGGATCCCGCGCGGTCTCTGTTGCCTGGGGTTCGGGGTGCAATGCGACCTCGGAGCGGTGGTGCGTTGCCATGACGCCCCACGCGCGCGAGGAAGGCACCTACCCGTTCGTCCCCCGACCACCCCGGACCAGCGGTGTACCGACCGCGATGGGCTCAGCGCGTGATGGACTGCCCCGGCTGGATGTCGTGGACCCGAACGTCGCCCAGCGAGCGCGCGGCGAGCTCGCTGCTGAGCTCCGCCGGCGTGCCGGCGAGGATCGGGAAGGTGCCGTAGTGGATCGGCAGCACCTCGTCCACGCCAAGGAACTCCACGGCCAGCGCGGCCTCGCGGGGGCCCATCGTGTAATGCCCGCCGATCGGCAGGATGGCGAGGTCCGGCGCATAGAGATCGCGGATGAGCTGCATGTCGCCGAACACGTTCGTGTCGCCCGCGAAGTAGAGCTTCGAGCCGTCCTCGAGCTCGACGACGAAGCCCGCCGGCTCGCCGAGGTAGCGCGGCGTCCCGGCGGCGTTGTCCCAGTCCCCGGCCGAGTGGTCGGCCGAGGTCATCGTGACCTTCAGGCCCTTCACCTCGAGCGTGCCGCCCTTGTTGAAGCCGACGCAGTCGTCAGGCGCCGAGTACACGCTGCCCAGCCACAGCTGCATCTCGTGGATCGCGGGCCAGCGCGGCCGCGTCCGGCTCGCGATCGGCAGGGCGTTGCCCATGTGATCGCTGTGGCCGTGACTCACCAGCATCACGTCACAGCGCGTCACGTCCTCGGGCGCCTTGGGGCTCTTGGGGTTTGCGAACCACGGGTCGAAGAGGACCACGACGCCGCCCGGCGTCACGACCTCCAGGCAGGCGTGGCCATACCACGTGATCGTTGTCTTGCCGCCGGCTTCCATTCGGTCTGGCACCTCCGCCGGCCATCGTATCGGGAGTCACCGGAGGCAGGGCGCCGGGCCGTTCCGGTGCGCCCGCGCACCTGTTTCCGGCGCTGCAGAGTCGGCGACCGTACAACGCGCGTATGACAGGTCCTGATCAGGCTGGCACCATACCTGCGAACTTCCAGGGTGCTCCCAGCCGCGACGGTCGCTGTCTGCCGGCGGAAGGTCAATCCAGGCAACCCCCGTCGCGGCAGCGCGCTGTCTGACGCCATGCGCCGCTGTCCGCCGGGCAATCAATTCGTTGCCCCTCGGCTTGCGGGGGCTCCAGGAAGAAAGGAGACCGGGTAGCGCTGCGGCCTGCCCTCAATCGTCTATGCGCAGATCCATCCGCGCCATCGCGGCGGCCCTGACCGTCGCACTCATCCTGCCAGCGGTCGTGCTCGCCCAGTGGCCAGTCGCGACCCGCTCGTCCTGGATCAGCCAGGGCTGGCATACCTATCACCGAGCCGACGACATCGCCGCGGCGAGGGGTACCCCGATCGTGCCCATCCGCTCCGGGAAGGTCGTGTACGTCGGCTGGAAGCACAACTGCGGGGGACTCCAGGTGTACGTCTCCCACGGCAACGGGCTGTACACGGCCTACTACCACATGAGCTCCGAGTCGGTGTACCGGGGCAAGATGGTGACGGCCGGCTCCACCCGCCTCGGTCGCGTCGGGACATCCGGCTGTGCCACCGGGCCCCACGTCCATGTCGAGGTGTGGCGGGGCTACCCGTGGCACAGCGGCTCGTACCGGGTCCGACCGTGGAGCTACATCGACGACGGCTACTTCCTGCCGTACCGGTACCGGTGAGGAGGCCGGTCGACTGACCTTCGGGCCCGGCTCGTCCGGGCCCGAAACACCCGCGGCTACACTCGCCGGCGTGCCCGCGGACCGGATCTACGAGAGCCTGGCATTCATCAATTGGACGGTCCTCGCCGCGCTCGCGACGGGCTCGTTCGGCGCCGTCGTCATCGGGCGCTTCCGGACCGAAGCGACCCAGGGCTACCTCGCCTTCGCGGCCTTCAGCGCCGCGGTCTTCGCGCTCCTCGCGGTCCTGGCCGACACCGGCCTGTCGACCGCGCAATCGCAGGTCGCGGTGTCCATCGACGCGGCGTGGGATCTCCCCCGGCGCGCTTCCCTCGCGGCGCTCGCGCTGCTCGCGGCCACCTACGGCGTCCGCCTGTCGCGCGGCCATCGAACCCCGCTGCTCGCCGCCGCCGGCCTCGTCGCCGCGGGCCTCGCCCTGCTCGCGGCGGCCATCGGCTGGGGCGGCGGCGGACTTGCGAGCCTGCCACTGCTGGTGGAGCTCGTGCTCCTCGCGACCGCGCTCGGAGGCGTGTGGGCGACGATGATCCTCGGCCACTGGTACCTCGTGACCCCGCGCCTGCCGGAGGCGCCGCTCGTCCGGCTTTCGCGCTGGCTCGAGGTCGCGCTCGCCGTGCAGCTCGGGCTGTTCGTCGCGTGGATCGGGCTGGGCGCCGGGCCCGGCGGCAGCCCGGCCTTCGCCGCACTCGTCGGGCCATGGGCGCTGTTCGTCTGGCTGCGCCTGCTGGTCGGCCTCGTGTTCCCCCTCGTCGTGAGCTGGGCCGCGGTGCAGACGGCGCGCTCGCGTTCGATGGAATCGGCGACCGGGCTCCTGTACATCAACGTCGGCACGATCGCCGCGGGCACGATCCTCGCCGCCGGGCTGTACTTCGGGGCGGGTCTCCTGGTCTGAAGATCGGGCCTCGGATCGAAACGGAGGCGGAGGAAGAATGGCGAGAACGGACCGCGGCTGGTCGCCCGAGGCGACCGACTTCGACTGGATCGAGACGACCGCCGGGCAGCCGCACCCGGTGCTGCTCGAGATGGAGGCCGCGGCGGGCCCGGAGGGCATCCCGATCCTGAATCGGGACAGCGGCCGAATGCTCGCGATCCTCGCCGCTGGCCGGCATCGGGCGGTCGAGGTCGGCACGGCGATCGGCTATTCGACGCTGTGGCTGGCGCTGGGCCAGGGCGACACAGGAACGATCGTGACGATCGATCCCGACACCGATCGCACCGCGCGGGCGCGCGCCTTCTGGCGGAAGGCGGGCATCGCGGACGGGCGGATCAGCGTGGTCAACGCCCCCGCGCTCGATGCCTTCGGCGCTGGCGCACCCGCCCTTGCAGGCCCGTTCGACCTCGCGTTCATCGACGCGCTGAAGCCGGAATACCCGGCCTATCTCGACGCGCTCCGACCGCGGCTGGTGCCTGGCGCCATGGTCGTCGCCGACAATGTTCTCTGGAGCGGCCGCACATCCGGTGCCCGGCCGGCACGCGACGGCGATGGCACGCCCCAGCTGCGCGAGATCTGCCGCCGCCTCTCGGAGGATCCGGACTTCCTCACGACGATCCTGCCCATCGGCGACGGCCTGGTCGTCGCGGTGCTGCGGGCGTGACCTCGGCCGACGGCACGCCGATCCACGTCCACGTCCGGCTCTTCGCCATGCAGCGGGAGCTGGCGGGCACGCGGACGCTCGACCTCGACCTCCCGCCCGGAGCGACCGTCGACGACGCGTGGGCGGGCCTGGTCGAGCGCTATCCGGTGCTGGCGCCGGGGCGCCCGGCGGTCCGGTTCGCGGTCAACGGCGGCTACATGCCGGCCGAGACGCGACTCGCCGACGGCGACGAGGTGGCGATGATCCCGCCCGTCAGCGGCGGGGGCGACGCGGCAGACAGCGGGCGCGAGGGCCAGGCTCGAATCCTGGAGCTCCGCTCCGTGCCCTTCGATGGCTCGATCCTGGCCGAGCTCGGCGCCCGCCTCGCGACGCCGGAGGACGGCGCCGTGGTCGGGTTCCTCGGCGTGACTCGCCGCTCCCCGGGGACGCCGGCACCGGGCCAGGAAGCCGAGGCGGCGCGGCACACGGGCCGCGTCGTGCAGGCACTGACCTACGAGACGCACCCGCAGATGGCCCTGGCGGTCCTGGCCGAGATCGCCGACGAGATCGAACGGCGGTACGGCGTGAGTCGCCTGGCCATCGTGCATCGCGAAGGCGACGTGCCCCTCGGCGAGGCGTCGGTGGCGATCGTCGCCTGCGCGCCCCATCGGGAGGCGGCCTTCAACGCCGCCCGCTACGCGATCGACGAGACCAAGGCGCGCGCCCCCATCTGGAAGGCCGAGCGATTTGCCGATGGCCACGTCTGGATCGGCGAGCCAGCCCGGGAATCTCCGAAGACGGAGGCGAAACCCGGCTAGCTCCGCCACGCGCAGCTCGTCGCGCCCGTCGCCCGCCGCCCCCGTCGCGCCCGCCGCCCCCGTCGCGCCCACCGCGCCGGAGGCGTCCCCCGCGTCCACCGCCCCCATCGTGTCCGCCGCCCCCGTGGCGCCCGCCGCCCGGTGGCGCCCGCCGCCTCCGTCGCCTCGCGTCGGCCGCGCTCGTCCCGCCCGCGGCGGCCCGCCGCGCTCATCGCGCACGTGACGCCCGGCCCGCTCGGCACCGGTCCGAAAACTGGCGTGCCGGCCTGCGAATGCCCGCATACGGCAGCACCTCGGCGTGATCACCCCATGATCATTTCCAGGGCATCGATTGCTACAAGCATTGCGACTGATCCAGATCAGCAGCGGGCGCGGCCCGATGTATGCAGGTGGGTCGCCTGCAGCAGGGTGACGCTGGGATTCATGCAGCCTCCGGCGAAAACAGTTGCCTTCTCAAGCCGGCCTTCGGCCGATAGGGCGCCCGAAGCCCCAGATTTGATCACCCAGTGATCACGTCCGGGGTTTTGCCGAATCCGGCGAGCTGCGACCAGGCGGTCGGACCCGCTTGCCGCCGAAAATGATCACCGGCTGATCGCGGCGTGGCACGAGGCGCGGCACGCAGCCCGGCACGCGGCCCGGGACACGGCGTGGCACGAGGCCCGGCACGAGGCCCGGCACGCGGCGTGGCACGAGGCGCGGCACGCGGCCCGGCACACCACCTGGCGCACCACCTGGCGCACGGCGTGGCATAAGTCCACATCCGCAGAGGGCCGCCTGCGGCGCTCCGGGACAAGAGCCGCGGAAACGACTGAGCCCGGCCCCTTGGCGGGGCCGGGCTCTGGTCGGCACTGCGGGAGGCGCGGGTCAGCCGATGAGGGCTGGCTCGCGCTCGGGAACTTCTACTTCGGGCCGCTCCTGCTTGGTCGAGGTCGCGCCGTCGACGTCGAGGAGGTAGCCGATGCCCTGGAATGTCCGGATCCGGCCCGGCTCGCCAGGCGCCGCGCCAAGCTTGCGCCGGACGCGTGACACCCACACCCGCAGGTACTGGAGGTCGTCGCGGTACTCCGGGCCCCAGACCTTGGTCAGGAGCTCCGTGTGCAGCACGACCTTGCCGGCGTTCGCGGCGAGGTGCTGGAGGAGCAGCCACTCCGTGCGGGAGAGCTGGACCAGCTCGCCGTTGCGAGTGACCATGCGCCGTTCGAGGTCGATCTCGACGTCGTCGAACTTGATGACGCCCGCGCCCGGCTCGGCGCCCCCGGAGCGGCGGATGACGGCACGCACGCGCGCCGCGAGCTCGTCCGGGTGGAACGGCTTGGCGATGTAGTCGTCGGCGCCGAGGTCGAGGCCCTTGGCCTTGTCCGCGGTCGAGCCCTTGGCCGTCAGCAGGATCACCGGCACGGGCCGGCGCTCGCGAAGCTGGCGCATGACCTCGATGCCATCGAGATCCGGCATGACGATGTCGAGCAGGACGATGTCCGGGCGGACCTCCTCCGCCTTCTGGAGGGCCTGCTCGCCTCCGTTGGCCGTCACGACGCGGAAGCCCTCTTCCGACAGCGCGATCGCGACGAGCTTGGTGATCCGAGGCTCGTCGTCCGCGACGAGCACGAGTGGCTGAGTCGACATGAGCTGTGTTGCCTCCCTGACGGAGCGTGAGGTCTGTATCGATCCGGCAAGGGTTTCGGTCGTCACCGAGCCCCTCGACGGGGC
>DATJGH010000174.1:0-3174 GCA_035495215.1 Patescibacteria group bacterium | reverse complement strand
GTCCATCTCGGTGACCTGCTGCACGGCCGCGACGACGCCGGTCTTGCGTCCCTCGAGCGAGATCAGGCGCACGCCCTGGCCGCCGCGGTGCTTGATCCGGAACTCGTCGATCGAGACGCGCTTGCCGTAGCCGGTCTCGGTCAGCACGAGCAGGTCCGCGCCGGGCTGGACGACGCTCATGGCGACGACCTCGTCGCCCTCCTTCTTGAGCAGCCGGATGCCGATGACGCCGCCGGCGTCGCGGCCCATGGCCCGGACCTCGCTCTCGTGGAACTTGGCGAGCATGCCCTGGGCGGTGGCGAGGATCACGTCGTCCTCGCCGGTCGAGACGTCAACCCAGGCGAGCTCATCGTCCTCGTCGAGCGTGATCGCGCGGATGCCGGTCGAGCGCACGCGCTCGAACTGCTCGAGCGACGTCTTCTTGATGATCCCGCGCCGTGTCGCCATGACCAGGTACGAGCCCTCGGCGAACTCGGGCAGCGTGATCGTGGCCATCGGCACCTCGCGTGCCTCGACCTGGACGCCGGGCATGTTGATGATCGGCAGGCCCTTTGCCTGTCGCGAGGCGTCGGGAATCGCGTGGACCTTGGCGGAGAACACACGACCGCGGTTCGTGAAGAACAGCGCCCAGTCGTGGGTGTTCGCGACGAGGAGGTGCTCGACCGCGTCCTCTTCGCGCGTGACGTGGCCGATGATGCCCTTGCCGCCCCGGTGCTGGCGGCGATACGTATCGACCGGCTGGCGCTTGATGTAGCCGCGCTGGCTGATGGTGACGACGACGTCCTCGTCGGCGATCAGGTCCTCGTCGGTCAGCTCCCGCGAGGCGTCGTCCTGGACACGCGTCCGGCGCTCGCCCGCGTACCGCTTCTTCAGGTCGAGCAGCTCGTCCTTGATGATCGACAGCACGCGCGCGGGGTTCGCCAGGATGTCCTCGAGCTCGGCGATGAGCTGGATGACTTCGAGGTACTCGTCCTCGATCTTCTTGCGCTCGAGCGCGGCCAGCCGGGCGAGGCGCATGTCGAGGATGGCCTGCGCCTGCAGCTCGGACAGGTCGAACCTGGTCATGAGGTTCGTGCGCGCGACGTCCGTGTCGGCGGACGCCCGAATGGTCTTGATGACCTCGTCGAGGTGGTCGAGGGCCACCTTGAGGCCCTCGAGGATGTGGGCTCGCGCGCGGGCCTTGCCGAGGTCGAACTCGGTCCGCCGCCGGACGATCTCGCGCCGGTGCGCGACGTGGTGCTGCAGCACCGACTTGAGCGGCAGCGTCTGGGGCTGGCCGTCGACCAGGGCCAGCATGTTCATGTTGAACGCCGCCTGGAGGGCCGTGTGCTTGAACAGGTTGTTGAGGACCTTGTGCGGGTTCGCGTCGCGCTTGATCTCGATGACCATGCGCATGCCGTCCCGATCCGACTCGTCGCGCAGGTCGGCGATGCCGTCGACGCGCTTGTCCTTGACCAGGTCGGCGATCTTCTCGAGCAGGGCGGCCTTGTTGACCTGGTAGGGCAGCTCGGTCACGACGATGCCCATCCGCTCGCCGCGCAGCTCCTCGAACGCGACCTGGGCGCGCATGACCACGCGGCCGCGGCCGTGGGCGTACATCTGCCGGATCGCGTCGACGGTCTCCCACTCGCCGGTGATCGTGTTGCGCTGGCGCTCGAACCGGAAGATCGTGCCGCCGGTCGGGAAGTCGGGACCGGTGACGAAGCGGCACAGGTCGTCCGTGGTGATGTCCGGGTCGTCGATGTACGCGATGGTCGCGTCGACGATCTCGCCCAGGTGGTGCGGCGGGATGTTGGTGGCCATGCCGACCGCGATCCCCGACGAGCCATTGACGAGGAGGTTCGGGAGCTTCGAGGGCAGGACCGTCGGCTGCTTCTGCGTGCCGTCGTAGTTGTCCTCGAAGTCGACGGTCTCCTTGTCGATGTCGGCGAGCAGTTCGGCCGAGACCGCGGTGAGGCGGGCCTCCGTGTAGCGCATGGCGGCCGGCGCGTCGCCGTCGACCGAGCCGAAGTTGCCTTGGCCGTCGACCAGCGGATAGCGCATCGAGAAGTCCTGGGCGAGCCGGACGAGCGCGTCGTACAGCGCGACGTCGCCGTGGGGGTGGTACTTGCCCATGACCTCGCCGACGATCGCGGCGCATTTGCGATAGGAGCTCGTGGCCGAGAGCCCCATCTCGCCCATCGTGAACAGGATCCGGCGGTGGACGGGCTTGAGGCCGTCGCGGACGTCGGGCAGGGCGCGCGACACGATGACGCTCATCGCGTAGTCGAGGTACGAGACCTTCATCTCGTCCTCGACGCGGATCGAGCGGATCTCGCCGGCGTTGTCGGTCATGCCGAGTGGCTCCTGGTTCGGTTCAGGTCGTTCATGTCAGCGGCGGCTCCGGCATCCGCCGGCCAAGGCCCATATCCGCGAACCGCAGCGCGAGCTCGGCGGCCGCCGAGGTGGCGGGTGCGCCCGCCTTCCGCCGAACGCTTCCGAGCTCTGCTCGAAGGCGGGCAGCCCGGGCCGGCTCGAGCCTGGACAGGCTGTCGCGGATCACCCAGGCCCGGTGTCCGTCGTCCTTCGCAGCCGCCGTCGCGGCCTCCCCCTCGAGGGCTGACGTCGTTGCCGCCAGGTCGACCATGGCCATCGACCGGTACGCCCACGACAGTGCCTTCTGGACGTCGGGGTCCGCATCGCCGATCAACGTGGCGAGGAGGGGCAGGGCGTGCTCGGGCACCTCGCGTGCGCGCCCGAGGCGTCGGTTGACGTACGGCATGGTCGCGATGGTCGACCCGACGAGGCGGCGCTCCCAGCGCGATGGCGAGACCGTCAGCTGCTCGAGCTCGGCCCAGCGGTACGGCTCGGCGAGGATGCCCTTGCCGTAGGGATGCGCGAGGTCGTCGACGGTGATCCAGTCGTCCGCCGCGGCCGCGGCTCTCCGGAGGAGCTGCCATGTTCGCTCCGGCTCCGCGGGCAGCGTGCGCTGGAGTGTCGAGATCGCGAACCAGCGCGCTTCACGCTCGGGCTCGCGCAGCAGCCGATCGCAGACGAGGAGCAGCTCCGCGGGCGATGCCCGACGCGATGCCTTCTCGAAGGCACGGCGGACGCCGACCTGGAGCGGCGTTCGGACGCCGTGTGTCGGTCCGATGCCCGGCGCGACGAAGGCCTGGCCTGCGCGGTACTCCGGGT
>DATJGH010000173.1:0-30846 GCA_035495215.1 Patescibacteria group bacterium | reverse complement strand
CTCACCGACGGCCGCTTCTCCGGCGGCACGCACGGGCTGATGATCGGCCACGTCGCGCCCGAGGCGGCCCTCGGCGGCCCGATCGGCCTGGTCGAGGAGGGCGACGAGATCGTGATCGACGTCGATGGCAGGCGGCTCGATCTCGACGTGCCAGACGCCGTCCTGGCGCGTCGGCGGGCCGCCTGGCAGGCACCCGCGCCGCGCTATACGGGCGGCGTCATGGCCAAGTACGCCGCGCTCGTCTCGTCCGCGAGCGAGGGCGCGGTGACGACCGGCCGGCGAATGGTCGCGGCCGCGAGGGCTGCTGCATCGGTCGAGGTCGTGCCCGAGCCCTCGCCCATCACCGGCGGCTGATGGCGGAGCCGGCCGACGAGGGGCAGGCCCCCGAGCCGTCGCCCGTCCCGCCCGACCCGGACGCCTACGACTCGCCTCGCGCCGTGCAGGCACGGGCGCGTGGCCTCGCCGCCCCGTACATCGCCGGTGGAGAGGACCCGGACATGGCGACCACGAAGCAGCGCGAGCGACGCTATCTCCGCCTGCTCGTCGCCATGGTCGTGGTCGTCGTGCTCGCGGGCTTCGTGCTCGGTGCCATCGCCAAGCTGGTCGAGGACGCGCTCGCCGGTCAGGCTCCGGGTGCGACCATGGTCTGGCGGCTCGAGTACGCGAGCCCGGGCACCGGCAGCACGGCGACGTTCCTGTACGACGACGAGACCGGCAGGGAGCTCATGCGCGGCTACGGGACGAGCTCGTGATCGAGTCGGGCGCACGCCCGTCGGGTGCCATCGACGAGGCCGGCTGGGATGCGGCGAACGATCGCCTGGTCGAGACGCTGCGCGACCTGATCCGCATCCCGTCGGTCAACCCGCCGGACCCGCCCGGTGGCGAGCTCAAGGCGGCTCGCTACCTCGCCGGTGCGCTGGGCGAGGCGGGGATCCCGTCGACCGTCCATGAGCCGGTGCCGGGCCGCGGCTCGGTGACCGCCCGCCTCCGCGGCAACGGCACGGGCGGAGATCCGCTGCTGCTCCTCTCGCACCTCGACGTCGTCCCGGCACCGCCCCAGGGCTGGACGCACGATCCCTTCGATGGCGACGTCGCTGACGGCTGGGTCTACGGGCGCGGCGCGGTCGACATGAAGGACCTCGTCGCCATGGAGCTCGAGGTGCTGCGCCTTCTCGCCGCCGAAGCGCGCGCGGCAGGCCGCGATCCCGCGAGCGACCCGATCCCTGGCCTGACGCGGGACGTCCTGTTCGCCTCGACCGCCGACGAGGAGGCGGGTGGGTTCGTCGGCGCGGCCTGGCTGGCGATGGAGCACCCGGAGACCCTCCGCGCCGCAGCGGCGATCAACGAGGCGGGCGCGGTGGCCGTGCATGTCGGCGACCGCCGCATCTACCCCATCGCCGTCGGCGAGAAGGGCGTCACCGTGTACCGCCTGACGTTCCACGGCACGTGGGGCCACGGCTCGATGCCCCGCCCCGACAATGCGCTCAGGCTCGCCGCGGACGCCGTGGCTCGGCTCGCCGCGCCCCTGCCCGCGCGACTGACGCCGGTGATGCAGACGTTTCTCGACGGGACCATCGAGGTGACCAAGGGCGAGACGCAGCGGCTCCTGCGCAGCCTCGCCGCCGGTGACGGCGACGCGGCGTCGCTCGCGGGCCTGTGCTCGCCCGTCTACGCCCGCGCGCTGGACGCGCTCGTCCGCGACACGATCTCGCCGAACGTGCTGCACGGCGGCGTGAAGTACAACGTGATCCCCGGCGAGGCCGTCCTCGACATCGACGTCCGGCGGCTGCCGGGCTCGTCCGAGCCGGCGATGGAGGCACTGCTGCGCGAGCGGCTCGGGCCGGAGCTCGCGGCGGTCACCGACATCGACCTCGTCGTCGCGTCCGATGCCGTTGTCGCGCCCCATGACGGCCCCGATGGCCTCTTCCCCGTGCTGGCTGCCGTCGTCCGCGACCACGATCCGGGCGCGATCCCGCTGCCGATCATGCTGCCCTTCGGCACCGACGCGAAGCACCTGCTCGACCTGGGCGTTCCCGCGTACGGCTTCTCGCCGCTGCGCCAGCCGGTCGGCGAGACCTATCTCGATCGATATCACGGCGTCGACGAGCGGGTGTCGATCGATGGCCTCCGCTGGGGCCTGCCCGTCCTCTACGATTCGGTCCGGAGGTTCTGCGGATGACGTTCGTGCCCCGAGCCTGGCGAATCGCGCTCATCGCTGGTGTGCTTGTCGTCGGCGGCGCCATTGCCGTCCCGGCGCTGGCGAAGAACGCCGACGTGAGCATCGTCGGCACCTCGTTCCAGCCGCCGACGATCACCGTCGAAGCAGGCGACACCGTGACCTGGACGACCACGCAGTCGATCGGGCAGCCGCACTCGGTGACGTCCGGGAGGCCCGGGGACGCCGATGCCGGCAAGGTCTTCGACTCGGGCATCGGGCTGCAGGACAACGGGCAGGCCTTCCCGTTCACGTTCAACACGCCGGGCACGTACGACTACTTCTGCCAGGTGCACCCGACGCAGATGACCGGGCAGGTCATCGTGACGGCGGCCGGTGGCTCGGCCCCGCCGGCGTCGGCGCCGCCCGCGACGACCGCGCCGGCCGGGAGCGCGGCACCCGCCGCGAGCCCGGGCGGGAGCCCAGCCGCGACGCAGCCGCCAGTGCCCGCCGAGGCCGGCGAGCCGATCCCGCCCCAGACCAAGGTCACCGCCGCCGCGATCCTGGGGGTCGCCCTGGTCCTGCTCTTCGCGGCGAGCTGGTACTGGCGCCGGCTGAACCCCGCCTGAGCCGGCCCGGGGCGCCGGGCGTCAGCGGCTGCCCGGTCCCCGAATCAGCCGGCCCCGCCGTGAGATCGCGTGGGTCGCCAGGGCGGCGACACCCATCGCCACGAGTGCCCGTTCCGGCGTGGGCATCGGCCGGACCGTGGTCAGGAACTGGTCCGCCCGGGCCCGGTCGACCGCGCGCAGGATCGCCTGGCCGCGCTGCGTCAGCGCGATCGACCGCTGCCGGCGGTCCTCCGGCTCCTCGCGCCGTTCGACGAGCCTGCGCCTGGCGAGGCCATCGACCAACCGGCTCGTCGCCGACGGTGAGCGCCCCAGGGCCTCGGCGAGCTCGCCGATCGTCGTCGTGCTGCCCTCGGCGAGGACGTACAGCGCCGCGAGCTGGGTGAAGCCGAGGCGGAGCTCACTGAGCTGCGAGGCAAAGCCGACGACCAGCTCACGCCACAGCGCGCGGCCCATCGCGACACGCTCGGAGATCTGGCGGACATTGGCGATCCGCGGCCCGGAAGCGAGAATCGACGCTCCCAGGTCCGCCTCGAAGCGGCGGGCGATAGCGCGAACCGTGGCGGCGCGGGCCGGCGGGCGGGGCATGTTCCTAGAAATCCTAGCCCGGGAACGGAGAACGTGTGCAGGCACGCACACAGTTCACGCTCACGGGCGTCGGCGTCGGGCAGTCTTGGCAAGCCCGCGGCGCGGAGGCGCCGGGCCGCGGCGCGCCCCGAAGTCCCAGCGCCTCGAACCCCGGATCCAACCACGCCACAGGAGCAGATGACCAGCTTCGCCTTCGTCTTTCCCGGCCAGGGCTCGCAGGCCGTCGGCATGGGCCGCCAGCTCGCCGCCGCCTCCCCCGCCGCGGCCGCCGTCTTCGCGACCGCCGATGACGCCCTCGGTGAGCCGATCTCGACGCTCGCCTGGGAGGGCCCGGAAGATCGGCTGAACCTGACCGAGAACGCGCAGCCCGCACTCCTGGCGACCTCGATCGCCTACCTCGTGGCCGCGCACGAGCGCGCCTCGGCGCTGGGCAGGACGCTGCCGAACCCGCGGTTCTACGCGGGCCACTCCATGGGCCAGTACTCCGCAATGGTCGCCGCGAGCGCGCTCTCGCTGCCCGACGGGGTGCGCCTCGTGCGCGAGCGCGGCCGGCAGATGCAGGCCAGCGGCTCGGGGCGAGACGGCGCCATGGCCGCGATCCTCGGGCTGGACGAGGCAGCGATCCCGCAGCTCATCGAGCGAGCATCCGCGAAGGGCACCTTCGCGCTCGCGAATCGCAACTCGCCGGGCCAGGTCGTGGTGTCCGGCGAGCGGGCCGCCATCGAGGCGTCCGCAGAGATCGCCAAGGAGCTTGGGGCGAAGCGGGCCATCGTGCTGCCCGTCAGCGTTGCCGCGCACTCGCCCCTCATGGCGGAGGCGGCGAACGCCATGCGCGGCATCCTCGCCGGCGTCGAGTTCCGGGAACCGACGGCCGCCCTTCTCGCGAATGCCGACGCCCACCCGATCCTCGACGGCGAGGGCGCCCGCGGCGAGCTCGTGGAGCACCTCACCAGGGGCGTCGACTGGGTCCGCGCGGTCGAGACCATGACCGCCGACGGCGTCGACACGTTCATCGAGGTCGGGCCGGGGAAGGTCCTGACCAACCTGATCAAGCGGATCGCGCCCGATACCAACGCCATCGCCCTCGACGAGATCCTCGCCGGCGACGGCCTCGACCTGCCCATCCTCGTCCAACCCCACCCCGATCACCTCGCCTGACCGGCCGAAGGACCCCAAGGAGCACCATGTTGCGCAGCCCGGATCACACCCGTCGTGTCGTCGTCACCGGCCTCGGCGTCATCAGTCCCGTCGGCAACGACAAGGACGCGGCCTGGACCAACCTCGTCGAGGGCCACTCAGGTCTCGACGTCCTGACCCGGTTCGACGTCACGCCGTACGAGCACAAGGCCGGCGGCGAGGTCCGCGACTTCGAACCCACGGCCTGGATGGATGCCAAGGCGGTGCGCCGCAGTGAGCGCGAGATGCACTACGGCGTCGCTGCGGCCAAGCAGGCGGTGGCCGACTCGGGCTTCGAGATCGACGACGCGAACCGAACCGACGTCGGCGTCGTCTTCGGTTCCGGCGCGGGCGGCCAGCAGCTCATGATCGACAACTTCACGACGCTCGTCGAGCGCGGCCCGAACCGCGTCCAGCCGACGTTCATCGCGAATGCCCTGGTCGACTCGACGTCGGGCATGATCTCGATCGAGACCGGCGCCATCGGCCACAACATCGCGATCGTGTCGGCCTGCTCGACCGGCACCCACAACGTCGCCGAGGGCGCCGAGGCGATCCGGCGCGGCGACTGCATCGCGGTCATCAGCGGCTCGACGGAGGCGCCCCTCCTCGAGGTCGCGCACGCCGGGTTCACGAACATGCGCGGCATGGGCTCACCCCGCCCGGGCGAGCCACTCCAGACCGTGTCCCGACCGTTCGACGCGACGCGCGACGGGTTCGTCCTCGGCGAGGGGGCGGGCTCGCTGTTCCTGGAGGACCTCGAGCTGGCCAAGAAGCGCGGGGCCAGGATCTACGCCGAGGTCGTCGGCTACGGCTCCGCGGCTGATGGCTGGGACATGATCCAGCCGATCGAGGGCGGGACCGGCTCGGCCCGGGCGATGAAGATGGCCCTCCAGCGCCGCGGCGTGCCGGCCGACGAGGTGGACATGATCAACCCTCACGGCACCTCGACGCCGGTCGGCGACGCGCGCGAGGCCGAGGCCGTCTGGGCGGTGTTCGGCGACCGGTCCGCGCGCGACCGTCGTTCGCTCGGGATCTCGGGGACGAAGTCGATGACCGGCCACATGATGGGCGCCGCCGGCGCCTTCGAGGCGTTCGCGACCGTGATGGCCGTCGCCGAGCAGACCGTGCCGGGCACGCTCAACTACCGCGACTTCGACCCTGCCTGTGACCTGTGGGTGGTCGACGAGACGGTCCGCATGCCGGTGCGCTACGCACTGTCAAATAACATCGGATTGGGCGGTCACAACGGTGCGGTCATCTTCAAGCGCTACGACGGCGACTGAATGCGGGTCCATCGCGGCGTTGGCGCGTCGGCGCGCACCGCTCACGCACCATCGGGTGCGCTCGCGGCGCCCGCTCCGCGCCGCCTTGCGCTGAACCCGCCTTCCACTTCCGTATCCTCCACGTATGCCAAACGCTGACCCGGCCCGCCGGGCGGTCGTCACCGGCTGGGGGGCTGTGACGCCGATCGGGAACGACGCGGAGACCTACTGGTCCAACCTGCTGGCCGGCGTGCCGGGCGGCGGCCCGATCACGACCTTCGACACGACCGGCCACGACGTGAAGATCGCGGCCGAGGTCAAGGGCTTCGATCCGCTCCAGACCATGGACCGCAAGATGGCCAGGCGGATGAGCCGGTTCATCCACTTCGGCATCGCCGCGGCGACCGAGGCCGTGGATCGCGCCGGCATCGACCTCGCCGCGAAGACACCCGAGGAACGCGACCGCGTTGGCGTGGTCGTCAACACCGGCGGCGGCGGGATGGAGCAGGTCATCAACGGGGCCGATGCCATCCGCGACAAGGGACCCGGGCAGGTCAGTCCGTTCGCGATCCCGGCCCTCTCCGGCTCGATGGCAGCCGCCCAGATCTCGATGAAGTACGGGGCCACGGGTCCCGTGATCACACAGGTCGCGGCGTGTGCTTCCGGCGTGATCGCCTACCAGGACGCGCTGCGCCTGATCTCGTCCGGTGAGTGCGACGTGGTCCTCGCGGGCGGCTCCGAGGCGCCGCTGCTGGCCATGGCCTTCGCCGCGCTGGCGAACATGACCGCCCTGTCGAAACGGAACGACGACCCCGAGGGCGCCTCCCGCCCGTTCGACCGGACCCGCGACGGCTTCGTGTTCGGCGAGGGCGCCGGGATCATGGTCGTGGAATCGGCAGCGCACGCACAGGCCCGGGGGGCGACGATCCTGGCCGAGATCGCCGGGGCGGCGCTGACCGCCGACGCGTACCACATCTCCGCGCCCGAGCCGACCGGCCGCGGGGCGACGATGGCCATGACCAAGGCCATGCGCCAGGCCGGCGTCGCGCCGGACGAGATCGACTACATCGTCGCGCATGGCACGTCCACGCCCCTCAATGACGTGACCGAGACCCGCGCGATCAAGGCGGCCTTCGGGGACCGGGCGTACCGCATCCCGGTGTCGTCGCCCAAGTCCATGATCGGCCACACGCTGGGGGCCGCCGGGGCGCTCTCGGCGATCGCCGCCGTCGGAGCCATTCGCGACGGCTGGATCGCGCCCACGATCAACTACCACGTGCCCGACCCGGAATGCGACCTCGACTACGTGCCCAACGTGAAGCGGCAGTCGAAGGTCGATACCGCCATGATCAATGGCTTCGGCTTCGGCGGCCAGAACGCGGTGGCGATCTTCCGGCGCTTCGCCGAGTAGAGGGAGGAGTCTCTGGTGGGCCGATCTGCTGTGCGGCTGCTGTCCTGGGTCGTGGCCGCTGCATTCATCCTCGGGACCGCGTTGCTCTACGTGGATCGGCTGAATCTCGTCGCGACGCCGCCAAACCTCCCGGAGAGCACGAACATGGTCGACCGGGCCCTCAACTCCGTGACCTACAAGCAGGCGATCTGGCCGGTCTTTCTGTGGACGAACCTCCTGTTCGCGACCGGCTTCGTGGCTGCGGTGGCGTTCGCCGCCGCGATCCGCTCGCGCGCTGCGGGCATGGGCGGCCTGCCCTTGTTCGGGGCGTTCGCGACGACCGGCGGGGTCATCGCCGCGATCGCCTCGATCATCCCGCTCGGCGCCGTCAACGCGGCCGTCTGGCTCGGCTACTGCGACTGCGGCTTCAAGGAGACGGAGATCGTCAGCCAGATCTGGGCGCAGATGGTCGCGCTGGACATCAGCGACTGGTTCAACCGGGTGGCGAGCGTCATCCTTGCCGTCGCGCTGGTCGCCCTGGTCCGCGAGGCGGGCGCCCTGATCTCGTCAGGGCTCCGGATGTGGACCTACCTGACCGCAGTCGTCCTCGTCGTCGTCCCGTTGATCGCCACTACGGAATGGCTCGACCCGGTCGCCGCGGACACGCTGTCGACCCTTGCCGGTGTCGTGCTCATCCCGGTCTGGGCGGTGTGGCTGGGTAGGCGGGTCGACGCCGCGCCTACGCCCGCGACCACCTGAACCCTCTCAGCCCGAGAAGTCGCGTCCCTCGAACCGTCCCATCGCCTCGCGCCATTCTTCGGGCACCGGGATCGGGCACTCCTGCTGGTAGTCGTAGGACACCAGGACAGAGTCGGCAACGGCGACCAGGCGTGCATGCCCGTAGCGGCTCTCGGGCGCGGTCATGCGATGGACCATGCCGAAGCTGGTCCGGCCGATGCGCTCCACGCGCGTCTCGACGGTGATCGTCTCGCCGTAGAACGCCGGGCTCCGGTAGGTCATCCGGATCTCGGCGAGGATCATGCCCTCCTCGGCGCCGTGCGTGGCGATGGGCAGGGCGTTGCCGGTGACCTGCTCGTAGTAGGCGACACGGGCGATCTCGACGTAGGTCAGGTACCGGGCGTTGTTCACGTGGCCCATCGCGTCGGTGTCGGCCAGGCGCACCTCGACGACATGGCGATGGGCGAAGTCGCCGGGGATGTCGCGCGGGTCGTCCGGGACCTCGACACGGGAGCGCGGTTCGGGCATGGATGGATTGTCGCCGCCGGTCAGCGGAGGCGCAGCGTCCGCAGACGCAGCGAGTTGAGCACGACCGACACGGACGAAAGGGCCATCGCCCCGGCGGCCAGGCCCGGGTTCAGGAGCACCCCGAAGATCGGATAGAGCACGCCCATCGCGACCGGGATGAGCACGACGTTGTAGCCGAACGCCCAGGCGAGGTTCTGGCGCACGACCCGCATCGTCGCCCGCGACAGGCGGAGCGCCGCCAGCACGGCGAGGGGGTCGCCGCCGATCAGGGTCACGTCGGCAGCCTCGATGGCCACGTCCGCGCCGGTCCCGATCGCGATGCCCAGGTCCGCGCCGGCGAGCGCGGGCGCGTCGTTGATGCCGTCGCCGACCATGGCCACGACGCGGCCCTCGCCGCGGAGGCGCGCGACGGCGGCGGCCTTGGCCTCGGGCAGGACCTCGGCAAGGACGCGATCGCCCGGGATCCCGACCCGGGCCGCGACGGACTCGGCGACCGCCCGGCTGTCGCCACTGAGCAGCCAGACATCGATGCCAAGGGCGTGCGCCTCGGCAACCGCGGCGGCACTCCCCGCACGGACTGCGTCGCGGAGTGTCAGCCAGCCGGCGACGTGGTCGTCCACCGCGACGACGGCAACGCCGCCGCCGGTCCGCGCAGCTTCGGCGACGGGTTCGGGAGGCGCGGCCGCGTCGATCCCACGGGAGGCGAGGAGGGCCGGAGTCCCGACGATGACCCGGCGCTCAACCCCGTCGATGTCCACCGCGCCCACGACGCCGAGGCCGGCGATGCCCTGGAACGCACGGATCGCACGACCGCCGCTGCCCTCGGATCGCGCCCTGGCGGCGATCGCCTCGCCGGCGGGATGCTCGCTCCCTGCCTCGAGCGACCCGGCCAGGTCGAGCACCGTGGCGGCATCGAAGCCCGGGGCCGGGACGATCGCATCGACCGCTGGCGCCCCCTCCGTCAGCGTGCCTGTCTTGTCGAACACGATGGTGTTGACCCGGTGGGCCGTTTCGAGGGCTTCTCCGCCCCGGATGAGGACCCCGGCCTCCGCGCCGCGTCCCGAGCCGGCCATGATCGCCGTCGGAGTCGCGAGCCCCATCGCGCAGGGGCAGGCGATGATCAGCACGGCCACGAACGCGGTGATCGCGAGGGTGAGCCGCGGCTCAGGGCCAACGGCAAACCAGGCCACGAACGTGAGGGCCGCAGCGACCAGGACGATCGGGACGAAGATCTCGCTGACCCGGTCCGCGAGGCGCTGGATCGGCGCCTTGCTGCCCTGTGCCGCGCGAACGAGCTCCACGATCCGGGCCAGCGCCGTGTCCCGCCCGACCCGCGTCGCGCGCATGACGAACGTCCCGGACGCGTTCATGGTGCCGCCGATGGCCTCGTCACCCGCCGCCACGTCGACCGGCATCGATTCGCCTGTGAGCATGGACTGGTCGACCGACGACGCCCCGGACACGACCCGGCCGTCGACCGGCACGCGATCGCCCGGGCGGACCCGGACCAGGTCGCCGGGCCGGACCTGGGCCAGGGGGACCGTGCGCTCGGTATCGCCCTCGAGGAGCCGCGCGGTGGGCGGCTCGAGCGCGAGCAGGCTTCGGATGGCCCCGCTCGCCTGGCGCTTCGCCCTGGCTTCGAGCCAGCGCCCGAGCAGGACGAAGCCGATGATGATCGTCGACGAGTCGAAATACGCCGCCGGCTCGAGCCCGGCCGACGTCGCGATGACGGGCCACAGCGTGACCGCGACGGAATAGCCCCACGCCGCGCTCGTGCCGATCGCGATGAGCGTGTCCATGTTCGTCGCCCCATGGCGGGCGGCGCGCCAGGCCGCCCGGTAGAAGCGGCCGCCGGCCCACAGCTGGACGAACGTCGCGGGCAGCAGCGCGATCCGGTTCAGGTCGTCCATCGGGAGCGTCCTGCCGAGGAGCATGAGGGCCATGATCCCGACGGCAATGGCGATCGAGACCCCGGCCCGCACGAGCAGGTCACGGGTCTCCTCGTCTCGCGCCGCCTCGATCGCCGCGTCCTCGAGCTCCGCGGCGCCCGCCGCTGGAGCCAGGGCGTCGACGGCGATTGGCCGGACGTCGTAGCCGGCCGCCTCGATCGCGCCGACGAGCTCGGCACGGCCGACCTGGTCGGCCACGTATCGGATCGTGGCGACCTCGGTCGCGAGATTCACCACGGCGTCCTCGACACCCGGGGTGCGCTTGAGGAAGCGCTCGATGCGATTAACGCACGACGCGCAGGTCATGCCCTCGACGGGCAGCGCGAGCTGGGCGGTCTGGTGTCCGGTCGACATACTCCCCCGGAGTATACCGCGACGGCCCATGAGGTCAGCCGGCATATGCTCGGGACCGTGCCAGGTGCGCGTGTCGTCGTCGCGTCCGTGGCCGCGCCCTGGGGCCCGATCCGGCTCGCCGCAACCGCCCGCGGACTCGCCGCGGTCGACCAGCTGACGTCCGCGCAGGACTTCGCCGAGCGCCTCCGCGAGCGGTTCGGAGCGTCACCTGTCGAGGCAGTGGAAGCGGAGCCCGGTAGTCCCGCCCTCGGTCACCTGCATGGGGCGCGCCTCGCGCTGGAAGCGTTCTTCGACGGTGACCTTTCGGCCCTGGACGAGCTGTCGGTCGACCTCGAGGATCGCCCGGCCTGGGATCGCCTCGTGCTCGCGGCCATCCGCAGCATCCCGCCAGGCTCGACGGCCAGCTATGGCGAGGTCGCCCGGATGATCGGACGGCCGGGGGCCGCTCGCGCCGTCGGCGGCGCCGTGGGCCGGAGCCCGATCGGGCTCGTCATCCCATGCCACCGGGTCATCGCGGGTGATGGGTCGCTGGGCGGCTACGGCGGCGGCTCGTGGGGCGGGCGCGAGGCCGGCCTCGAGCTGAAGCGAGCGCTGCTCGCGCGAGAGGGCGTTCAGCCGCGCGAAGCACTGAATCGGGCCCGGTCCGGCCGGTAGACTCCCGGCCAATGTTCGACATCTTCCGGAAGCGGGACTTCCGCTACCTCTGGACGGCGCAGCTCGTCTCGACGATCGGCTCGTCGCTGACCGATCTCGCCGCTGCGATCCTGGTCTTCCGGATCACGGGCTCGGCCCTGAACGTCGGCCTCGTCCTGATCGTCACCGCGCTGCCGACGCTCGTCTTCGGCCTCGTCGCGGGTGTCTTCGTCGACCGCTTCGACCGGAAGACCATCCTGCTCGTCTCGGACCTCCTGCGCGGCCTGCTCGTCGTGGCGATCCCAACCGCGGTCGAGATGTTCGGCCTGCCGGGGCTTTACGGGATCATCTTCCTCGCCGCCTCCGTGCGGCAGTTCTTCGATCCGGCCTGGGAGAGCATCCTGCCGGAGATCGCGACCGAAGAGGAGCTGACGAAGGCGAACTCCTTCCTGTCGATCTCATCCTTCGGCTCCACCGCCGTCGGCTTCGCGGCGGCCGGCCTGCTGTCGTCGCTCGAGCCGGACAAGATCACGCTGCCCTTCTACATCGACGCCGCCACGTTCTTCGTCTCGTTCCTGTGCGTGCTCGCGGTGAAGCTGCCGAAGCAGCCGGCCGCCGAGCCCACCACGGTCGGGGTCGTCCTCACCAACCTGCGCGAAGGCGTGCGGATCCTGTGGGGCATCCCGGTCCTGCGCTCGCTCCTGATCGCCGGCCTGCCCGTCTTCCTGTCCTTCGGATTCTGGAACGTGATGCTCCTCCCGATGGCGATCCGGGTCCTCGGCGGCACGGAGTTCGAGTACGGCCTCCAGGAGGGCCTGACGTCGATCGGCTTCGTCGTCGGGGCGCTGTTGATGGCGCGCTACATCGACCGGCTGGCGGAGGGCGCCTGGATGGTCCTGTCCATGTTCGGCATGGGCATCTTCGGCGTGCTCTATGGGCTCTCGCCGAACATCTGGGTCGCGATCCTGATGGTCATGATGACCGGCTTCCTCAACGCGCCATCCGGCATCTCCCGCCGCACGATCCTGCAGCGCAACACGCCCCGAGCCTCCCGGGGCCGCGTCTTCTCGGCCTTCTTCGTGTCGCGTGACGTGGTCAACCTGATCGGCATGGCCGGGGCCGGCCTCGCGGACCTGTTCGACGTTCGGGCGCTCATCGTCATGTCGTCGGTGGTGCTCATCGGGGCAGGGTTCCTGCACCAGGTTCTGCCGGGTATCGGCCGCCCGGCCGCGGAGTGGCGCCGGTCCCTCAACCTGCTGCGCACGGCGCCGTCCGCACCCAAGATCGGGGCGGGACGGCAGGCGACGATGCTCGATTTCGACCGGCTGCTGGACGTCCTGCCCGAGCTGGGCGCCCTCGCCATCAACCGGCGCACCTCGTTCCTCGCCGATACCAAGGTGGCCCGGGCCGCGGCCGGCGAGGCGATCATCAAGGTCGGCGACCCGGCCGGCTCCGCGTTCTTCGTCATGAGCGGCAACGCCATGGCCGGCGTCCCGGAGGGTGACGACTACCGCTCGCTCTCGACCATGGGCCCGGGTGACTTCTTCGGCGAGATCGGGGCGATCACCGGCGGCAGCCGGACGGCCAACGTCGTCGCGACCGACGAGCTCGAGGTCATGGAGGTGAGCAGCGCCACCCTGAAGTCCCTGCTCGACGTGCCGGAGCTGCACGCGCTCATCAACTCCAAGATGACCGAGCGCCTCGAGCGCACGGCCGCGGCTCCGGACTTCGTCCGCCTGCAGCGGCTTGACCAGGGCGACCTCGCCGACCTGCGCCGCCGCCGCCCGAAGGGCCACGTGGGCGCACGCGCCTGAAGCGGCGTGTCGGCCAGGGCAGAAGGCCCCGCTAGACTGAATTCACGGTGGACGGGCAGATCTGCGGGACGTGCGGGGAGGCGAACCCGGGCGAGGCACGCCTGTGCGGCATGTGCGGCGCGCCCTTGCGGCGCGACGAGGCGGCCGGCGAGGTCCACCGCGAGGTCACGATCGTCACCTCGGATCTCAAGGGCTCCACGGCCCTCGGTGAGCGACTCGACCCGGAGGCGCTGCGCGAGGTCCTGAACCGCTACTTCACGGTCATGCGCGCGGTGTTCGAGTCGCACGGCGGGACGATCGAGAAGATCATCGGCGACGCGATCGTGGCCGTCTTCGGGTTGCCGTTCCGGCACGACGACGATCCCCTCCGGGCGGTCGAGGCGGCCGCGGAGTCGCAGCGAGCGCTGGCGACCCTGAACGACGAGCTCGAGCGGGGCTGGAACGTCCGGCTGGTCAACCGGACGGGCGTCGCGACCGGGGTCGTCACCTTCGGCAAGGCGGAGGGCGGACAGCACGTGCTCCTCGGCGAGCCGGTCGATGTTTCGACCGTGATGGAGCAGAACGCGCCGGCCCTCGAGGTGCTCATGGCGGCCGAGACGTTGGAGCACGTGCGCGAGCGGGTCGAGTTCGACACGATCGGAGCGGTCAGCGCGAAGGGTTCCGAGGCCACGTACGAGGCGTACCGGCTGGTCTCGGTCCACGAGCGCGCGGCGGACGCGGAGTCCGAAGCCGTGGCTCCCGAGGCCGGGCCGGGCATGCGCATCTGCCCGAGCTGCGGCGAGCAGAGCCCGGAGCGCATGCGCCTGTGCACGGTCTGCGGCGCATCGCTTGCCGCCAGCGTGGCTCGCGAAAGCCGGCGCACCGTGACGATCGTGTTCGCGATGCCCAAGGTGCACGTCCTCGACGGCGATGCGCCGGGCCCCGACGTCCTGCGCGAGGTGATGACCCGCTACTTCGAGGGCATGCGCACGGCGCTCGAGCGTCACGGCGGCACGGTCGAGAAGTTCATCGGCGACGCGGTCATGGCGGTGTTCGGGCTGCCCGTCCGCCACGAGGACGACGCCCTGCGCGCCGTCCGCGCCGCGGCGGACATGCAATCGACCCTCGAGCTCCTGAACCCGTCGTTCCGCACGGACTACCACCTCGAGCTCAGCAACCACATCGGGGTGAACAGCGGCGAGGTCATCGCCGGGGATGCCAGCACGGCGCAGCGCCTGGTGACCGGCGACGCGGTCAACACGGCCGCGCGGCTCGAGCAGGCTGCCGGGAGCGGTGAGATCGTGCTCGGCGACCTCACCTATCGGCTGGCACGCGACCAGCTCGAGGTCGAGCACATCCAGCCCCTGGCCCTGAAGGGCAAGGCGGAGCCTGTGCCGGCCTATCGCCTGGCCAGGGTGCGGACGCAGGGGGCTTCGGAGCAGGCGCATGGGACACCGTTCGTCGGGCGCGAGACCGAGATGGAGAACCTGTCCCGTGGGCTCGCGGATGCGATCGACAATCGGCACGCCCGCCTCGTTGCGGTCGTCGGCGATGCGGGTGTCGGCAAGTCGCGGTTGATCCGGGAGTTCGCGAACCGCGCCGAGACCCAGGCCCGCCTCATCCGCGGCCGCTGCCTGCCCTACGGCGATGGCATCACGTTCTGGCCGCTCGCCGAAGCCGTGCGCGAGGCGGCCGGGATCACCAACGAAGACTCGCCGCGGGTCGCCACCCGGCGGATCGACCGGCTGCTCGAGCGCGCCGGCGCACCGGACCGCGAGGCGGTTGTCGAGCGCGTGGCCGCGGCCATCAACCTGAGTCCGGCGCAGTTCCCCGTCCCGGAGCTGATGTGGGGCGGGCGTCGGCTCCTGGAAACGCTCGCAGCCGAGCGGCCGCTGGTGCTTCTCGTCGACGACCTGCACTGGGCGGAGGCGACGTTCCTCGAGTTCCTCGACCACCTGCTCGATACGGTCGAGGACGCCTCGCTCCTGATCCTCGGGTCGTCGCGCCACGAGATCAGCGAGCGGCACGCAGAGTGGACCGCCGGCCACCTGCCGATGCTGATCACGCTCGAGCCGCTGAGCGACGCCGACGCGGGCCGGATCGTCGAGGAGCTGCTGGGCTCGCTCGAGCCCAGCGTCCGCGCGCGCATTGCCTCGGTCGCCGAGGGCAACCCCCTGTACGTCGAGCAGATCGTGTCGATGCTCGTGGAGACCGGCGCGATCGAGCGCGGCGCCGAGGGCTGGATCGCGAGGCACGGCTCCGAGCACCTCCAGATCCCGCCGACCGTCCAGGCGCTCGTGGCGGCGCGGCTCGACGCGCTGCAAGCCGAGGAGCGCGCGGTCGTCGATCCGGCGTCGGTGATCGGGTTGACCTTCGCCTTCGAGGCCATCTCCGAGCTGGTGGACGAAGGGGTCCGCCCGGGTATCGGCGAGGACCTCAACGTGCTCGTCGCGAAGCAGCTCGTCCGGCAGCTGCCGGACGAGGAGGTCCTGTATCGGTTCGGCCACCAGATCATCCGCGACACGGCATACGGCAGCTTGCTCAAGCGGGCCCGCGCCATGCTCCACGAGCGGTTCGTGACCTGGGCGGAGCGGGTCAACCGGGAGCGGGGCCGCGAGCTCGAGTTCGAGGAGATCCTCGGCTACCACCTCGAGCAGGCGTACCAGTACCGGGCCGAGCTCGGCGTCATCGACCAGGCGGCCCTCCGGATCGCCGAGCAGGCCGCCACGAAGCTGGGCTCGGCAGGCCGGCGAGCGGCCGGCCGCGGTGACGCGACCGCGGCGGCGAGCCTGCTGAGCCGCGCGGCGGTCGTGCTGCCCGTGGACTCGCCGGAGCGGGTCGAGCTGCTCACCGAGTTCGCCGAGGCCTCCATCGAGCAGGGCCAGTTCGATGCGGCGCGGGGGGCCATCGACGAGGCCGCGACGTCGGCACAACGGCTCGAGGACCCGCGGCTCGAGGCTCGAGCCGGCCTGATGCGCTACCTGGTCAGCCTCGCAAGCACCGGCAGCGCCGGTGAGCTGGATTCGACGGTGCGCGGGCTGCGCTCGATGATCGACACCTTCGAGCGCTCCGGCGACCTCGGCTGGGTGGCGCGAGCGTGGCATCTGCTGGGCACCGTCGAGGGCACCGCGGGTCGCTACGACCGCACCTCCGAGGCCGGCCAGAACACCGTGCGCTACGCGCGCGAGGCGAACGACGCGCGGTCGATCGCCCGCGGGGTGCTGAACGACTCCTACGCGGCGCTCCACGGGACGACCCCCGTGAACGATGCGATCCGGCGCTGCGAGGAGTACCTGCCGCTGATCCATGGCAATCGCACCGCCGAGGCGGTCGTGCTCGCGGCGCTCGGCCAGCTGACGGCGATGACCGGTCGCTTCGAGGAGGCTCGGTCGCTCGCGCGACGCAGTCGCGAGATGGTCGCGGATCTCGGTCCGAGCGGCCTCGCCGCCTCGCTGTCAGATCACATCTCGCGCATCGAGTTCCTCGCCGGAGATCCCGAGGCCGCCGAGCGCGAGCTCCGGCGCGACTACGACGTGCTCGCGGCCATGAACGAGGCCTACTTCCGATCCACGATCGGGGCGCTGCTCGGACACGCGCTGTGGCGGCTCGGCAGGCCCGAGGAGGCGGTCGAGTTCGCGCGAATCTCGCGGGAGCTCGCGGACGCCGACGACGTGTACAGCCAGGTCCTGTGGCGGACCGTCGAGGCCAAGTACATGGTCAGCGAGGGCCGGCCCGACGAGGGCATCGCCCTCGCGCAGGAGGCGCTCCGCCTGCTCGAGGCCTCGGTCGACATCGAGCTCAGGGCCGACACGCTCTTCGACCTCGCCGAGGTCCTGGCCATCGCCGGCCGCGAAAACGAGGGAGGGCCCCACTTGCGTGAGGCCCTCGCGCTCTATCGAGAAAAGGGCGATCTCGTCCTGTCAGCGGTCACCGAGCAACAGCTCGCGACCCTCGAGGGCGTGACCGCGGGCTAGTACTTCAACCCGCCCTGGTGGTCCATGACGACGGTGACCACGAGCTTGTTCGTGGTCTTGTCGTACTTGGTCAGTGTCGGGGTGTAGAAGCACTGGTGTGCGGACGCGATCTTGGTTGCCAGGGCCGCGTCGGTTGCCGGGCAGACCGACGACTTGTTCTTGAAGTACAGGATCCAGTAGGCGTTCGTGGTATCGGTGAAATCGAACGTCTTGGCGCCCGTCGGGTAGTGGGCAACGAAGCCCTGGCTGAGCGCGTAGGTCTTCGGGACGAGCGCGGTCAGCGTCCAGGTGAAGAACGGAGCTGAACCGAAGGAGCCGCTGGTCGTCGTGGCCTCGGAGTAGTCCGACTGGCAGCTGAGTCCGGCCGGGCACTTGTAGAAGCCGATCGTGCCGTCGCCCGAAGCGGCCTCGTTGATCTGGACGAGCTCCTTCTTGCTCGAGTTGAACGTGATTGCCGTGTTGAGCGTGTTGGCGCTCGACACGTCCGACGTCGCGAGGTTCGTGGTGGCCCCATCGAGGGCAAAGGTCGACAGGGTGTTCGTTCCGAACGGCTCGACGGCGAAGGCCGGCGAGTTGGGGATCGGCACGCCATCCGCGTCGAGCTGCGGGCCGGACGAGGCGCTGAACGTCTGGGTATTCGAGCCGTTCTCGTTGTTGGTCGTGACCGTGGAGGTGAAGAGAACGCCCGGTGAAGCAGGGGCAACATACCCGGCGCTCACGGACACGACGACCGCGACCGTCCGCGTCTGACCAGCCCCCAGGCTGCCGTAGTCGCAGGTAATCACGCTGGTGGTGGTCGCGGGGCAGAAGCTCGAGTCCGCGTCGGTCCCGTTGTCCGGGTCGTAGAACGTCACAAGCGCGAGGTTGGAATTGCCCGTCGCGTTCGCATCGATCGTGAGCACGGTGTGGGCGAGGTTCTGGCCGCCGCTGTTGTAGATCTCGACCTGGAACATCGTCGCGTAGGGGCCCTTGCCCGTTTCGGGGACGCTCACTCGCGTCGGGAACCCTGAGGCGAACAAGGTGCCTGCGTTGTCGGGCCGGAAGACGCCGTCGTCGACCGTGTCAACCGTCAGATCTGGAGCGCCGATCCAGAGAATTCGCGTGTCCGCCGCCGTCGCCATACCCGGAATGAGCGCGACGGTGAACAGCGCGGTTGCGAGGATTGCTCCAAGGCGTCGCCTGCCGAGACGAGTACGACTCACTGATGGACATCCTTCCTGTGTGTGCGACTGCTTCTGGCGGCGGTACCAACGGCCCAGGCCGACCACCCAGAAGTGCTAGTCCCCCAAGTTGGCGAAGATTACACCGAAGTCAACCGATCTGGTATTTCATCACATCGACCTTGCGGTGCGTAGTGGCACCGATCGCGATCAGGCGCGGGTCACCGGGCGCATCGGGAAGACGCCGACGACGATCGGGCTGATCGGGTCCAGCGAGAGCTCATAGCCGATGTCGCCGCCCCGGAGCAGCTCGCCAAGGAGGCGGCCTTCACGTTCCGGCAGGCCCACGTAGACCCGCTGCCGGTCGAGCTCGACGACAGTCACGTCGTCGTCACCGCCGTTGATCGCGAAGCGCCGGCGCAGCTCGTGCATCGGCACGTACGCGCGACTCTTGATGAACCGGCGCAGCTGCGGCGCCGTCGTGCCGCGCTCAACGGTCGGGTCCTCCCCCTCGGCAGCAGCCTGGGCCGGGCCGACCGGGGCGGGCGCGAAACCGATGCGGGGGCCGTCGTACCGGCGTTCTCGCGGCGGCGCCGGCATCCTGATCGGCGGCGGACTCGCGGTCTCCGGGCTCGGCGATGGCGGGCCGAGCGACGGTCCCTCGCGCTCGAGCTCGACCTCCTGCTCCTGGATGACGGCACTGGCCTCGATCGAGGGGTCGGTGGCAGGCGAGGCGTCCGCGGTCGCGGGTCGATTCATGCCGAGGGCTCGATCGGTTCGGACCGCCCGATCAGGGATCGCCGGGCGGATTCGCTCGCGCCCGTTATGGGCGTGTCGAGGAGAGCCGTGATGACAGCGTCGGCTCATCGGCCGGTTGCGGCGGCGCAGGTGCGCCGCTGGAAGGACGTGCTCATGTTCCGGGCCTGGTTCGGTTGGGCAGGTGCCCGTCCGGGGATCATACCCCGACCCGCCGCCAGCTAGCCGTCGACGACCAGCAGCTCCCGTGGCGACTCGTTGAGGACGTCAGACCCGGACTCGACACAGACGACGATGTCCTCGATCCGGACCCCGTAGCGACCCTGCAGGTAGATCCCGGGCTCGATGCTGAAGGCCATGCCCGGCTGGAGCGCGTCGGGGCTGTCCGCCACGAGGTACGGGTCCTCATGGCCGTCCATGCCGATGCCGTGGCCGAGTCGATGGAAGAACGCGTCACCGTAGCCCGCCTCGCGAATGACGCTGCGGGCAACCTCGTCGAGCCGCTCGCACGCGGCGCCCGGAGCGACGGCCGCGGTCGCCGCCGCGTTCGCGCGGCGAACCAGCTCGTGAATGGCCCTGAACTCCTCGTCCGGCCCCTGTGCGGGGTCGCCGCCGGTGACCCAGATGGTCCGGGTCATGTCCGAGGAGTAACCGGCCAGCGTGCCGCCGATGTCGAGCACGACCGGCTCCCCGGGCCGGATCACCCGCTCGCTCGCGTGGTGGTGAGGCGAGGCGGCGTTCGGCCCCGAGGCGACGATCGCGAAGGCTGCGAACTCGTGCCCCTCCTCGACCAGGAGCGTGCCGATCTCGCGGCTGACGTCCGCCTCGGTGCGGCCGACGAGGCGGCCATGTGCGATCCGCTCGAGGGCCCGATCCGCGGCATGCGCGGCGGCGCGCAGCGTCTCGATCTCGTCCGGGGCCTTGACGATGCGCAGGTCGCGCATCACCTCGGTCGCCAGCCCGAACCGTCGTCCCGGGAGCGCTCGCTGGAGCGCCAGCAGGTGCATCGCCCACAGGCTCGAATCGACGAGCAGCCTTCCGCCGCCGTCGGCTCCCGCCGCCCCGATTCGCGCGGCGACGATACCGTACGGGTCGTCGGTCTCGTCCCAGGGCACGACATCGACGAGCCCGGCGGCGCCGGCGGGGCTTGCCGCAGCGGCCATGGACTCGAGGCGGGGCACGACGATCGCGGCGGCTCCCTTGGCCGGCAGCACGAGCATCGTCAACCGCTCCATCGGGTGGGCGAGGTGACCGGTGAGGTAGCGCAGGTCGGAGCCGACGCCGATCAGCAACGCCGAGGCGCCGCGCCGCGCAAGCCCGTCCCGCGCGGCCGCCAGCCTCGCGGCGAACGGGCCGGCCGATGTTTCCGCCGCTTTCCGCGTCTCGACCGTCACGACGCCAGCCAACGCCCGAGCAGGCGCGGCCCGTCCTCGAACAGGGCGCGATAGCTGAACACGCGGCTCGCGCCGGCCTCGAGCGCAGCCTTCCGGAGGGCGGCGTCGTCGTGCTGGCCCACCGCGATGACCGAAGCGCCGCTCGCGGCCGCCAGCCGGATCGCAGCGATACCGTCGTAGGCGCGCGCGGTCAGATCGATCAGGACATGGGCGGGCAGGAGTCGCTCGAGATCGTCGACGCGTCGGACGACCTTCGCCTCCGAGCCGGCGGCCTTCACCGCGTCCGCAAGGCGGGTCGACCAGATCAGGTCGTCGGCGAGGATCGCGACGGTTCGAGTGGCCGGGGAGGCGTCAGGCAAGGCCGGCGGCGAGGTGGCGGAACACGTCGCGGGCCGACACGACGCCGGTCGGCTGGCCGCGGTCGACGATCGGCACATGCCGGAAGCCGCCGACCGCCATCTTGTTGATCGCCACGGCGACCGGATCGCCGCTGCGCAGGATGACCGGGTCGTGGGTCATGACCTCGCCGATCGTGGTCCCGGAAGACGGTCGCCCGGCGACCTTCAGGATCGCGTCGCGGTCCGTGAAGATGCCGACGAGCTCGCCGTGGTCGGTCACGAGCAGGCAGTCGATGCCCTCGGCCTGCATCCGCGCGATCGCCTCGTCGACCGGCACCCCGACCTCGACCGACTTCGGCGCCGGCGCGCCGAGCTCGTCCAGATGCATCCCGAGCAGCCGGCCATGGAAGGTGGTCGCCGGCTGCGGCGTGTCGGCGCTCCACAGGTCCGCGCCGCAGTTGGCGCAGATGTCGTCGCCGGGGAAGTTGCCGAAGCGACAGACCGGGCAGATCACGTGCCGGGCTCCTCCACTCGAGTTACTCGACGGTCCAGGTTTCGCCGGCGTTGAGCAGCTTCTTGAGGTCGCCCGCGCCGCGGGCTGATGTCGCCTGCGCGAGCTGGTCGTTGAGCATCTGGTCGTGGGTCGGCCGGGAAATGCGCCGGATGACGCCGACGGGCACCGGGAATTCGGGCCAGTAGATATGGCTGAGCATGAACGAGATCAGCGCGTCGGTCTCGTCGTGGACGAGCAGGTCGGCCTCGGTGATCCCGTTCTCGCCGATCGTGACAACCTCGGGCAGGTGACCGTTGAGGCGCAGGCCCTTGTCGCGGTCCTTGCCGAAGATCATGGGCTTGCCGTGCTCGAGCGTGAGGGTCCGGTCCTCGCGAACCTCGCGGTCGGTGAACTCACGGTGGGCGCCGTCGTTGAAGATGTTGCAGTTCTGGAGGACTTCGACGAACGCAGCGCCACGATGGCGCCCCGCCGCGTTGAGTGTCTGCTGCATGTGCTCGGTGAAGGTGTCGACGGATCGCGCGATGAACGTCGCCTCGGCCGCGAGGGCGATGGCGAGCGGGCTGATCGGGAAGTCGACCGTGCCGTAGGGCGACGACTTCGTGACCTTGCCGAGCTCGGAGGTCGGGCTCGCCTGGCCCTTGGTCAACCCATAGATCCGGTTGTTGAACATCACGATGCGGACATCGACGTTGCGCCGCAGCGAGTGGATCAGGTGGTTGCCGCCGATCGACAGCGCGTCACCGTCGCCGGTGATGACCCAGACCATGAGGTCGGGCCGGGCAGCCTTCAGGCCCGTGGCGATGGCCGGGGCGCGGCCATGGATCGTGTGGAAGCCATATGTGTTCATGTAGTACGGCAGCCGTCCCGAGCAGCCGATGCCCGAGATGAAGACGATGTTCTCCTTCGGGTAGCCGAAGTCGGGCATCACCTTCTGGGTCTGCGCCAGGATCGAGTAGTCACCGCAACCCGGGCACCAGCGAACCTCCTGGTCGGACACGAAGTCCTTCCGGGTCAGCACCGGGAGCTCCGCGGTGGCGGCACCCTTGCCGTTGCCGGCGCCATTCGTCGTCTCGGTCATCCGCCATCCCCCACGGTTGCGGCGGGAGCGGCAGCCTTCGCCTTCGGCGCCGCCGTGCGGACCTCGACGCGCTGCGCCAGCTGGCCGCCGCCGGCAAGCACTCGCAGGGCCTCGGCCTCGAGCTCGGCGATCCGGAACGGCTTGCCCCGGACCCGGTTGTAGCCAACCGCGTCCACGAGGTACCGGGCCCGAATCAACATCGACAGCTGGCCCAGGTTGACCTCCGGGATCAGCACCCGCTTGTAGGCCTTCAGGACGTCGCCCGTGTTCGTGGGCAGTGGGTTGAGGTAGCGCAGATGGGCGTGCGCGATCGAGGCGCCGGTGCCCTGCAGCCGCTCGACGGCGCTGCGAATCGCGCCGTACGTCGAGCCCCAGCCGAGGACCAGCAGGTCGCCCTCCGCCGGACCGAACACATCCAGCGGCGGGATGTCCGCGGCGATGCCGGCGATCTTCGCCTGGCGGAGCAGCTGCATCCGGTGGTGGTTCTCCGGGTCGTAGCTCACGTTGCCCGTGATGTCCGCCTTCTCGAGGCCGCCGATGCGGTGCTCGAGGCCCGGCGTCCCCGGAACCGCCCAGGGCCGGGCGAGGGTGGTCTCGTCGCGGTCATATGGCCAGAAGCCCTCGCGCTCCGTCCGGTTGGGCACGGCGATCGACGGCAGGTCGGCGACGTCGGGGATATGCCAGGGCTCCGCGCCGGTGGCGAGGAACGCGTCCGACATGTACACGACCGGGGTCATGTACTTGAGCGCGAGCCGCCACGCCTCGACGGCGTACAGGAAGCATTCGCCGGGCGTGGCCGGCGCGACGACCACGACCGGGGAGTCCGAGTTGCGGCCGTACAGGACCTGGAGCAGGTCGGCCTGCTCGGTCTTGGTCGGCATGCCGGTCGAGGGGCCCGACCGCTGCACGTCGACGACCACCAGCGGCAGCTCGACCATGACGGCGAGCCCGAGCGCCTCGCTCTTGAGCGCGATGCCGGGGCCGGATGACGCGGTCATGCCCATGGCACCGCCGTAGCTCGCGCCGATCGCGGCGCCGATCGCGGCGATCTCGTCCTCGGCCTGGAAGGTCTTGACCCCGAAGTTCTTGTAGCTGGCGAGCTGGTGCAGGATGTCCGAGGCGGGCGTGATCGGATAGGAGCCGTAGAACAGGTCGCGGCCGGCGAGCTTCGAGGCGGCGACGAAGCCGAGGGCGGTCGCCTCGTTGCCGGTGATGTTCCGGTAGTGGCCGGGCGCCAGCTTCGCCGGCGGGACGATGTAGCGCTCATGGAAGATCTCGGTCGTCTCGCCGAAGTTGTAGCCCGCCTTGAGCGCGCGCTTGTTGGCCTCGGCAATCTCCGGCCGCTTCGAGAACTTGTCGTCGATCCAGGCGACGGTGCCGGCCATGTCGCGCTCGTAGAGCCAGAACATCAGCCCGAGGGCGAAGAAGTTCTTGGTCAGGTCGGCCTGCTTGTTGGTCAGGCCGAGACCCTCGAGAGCGCGGGTGTTGAGCGTGGAGATCGGGACGTTGAACACGTTCCATTGCTTCAGCGAGCCGTCGGTCAGCGGGTTGGCGGCGTAGCCGACCTTCTGCAGGTTCTGGGCGGTGAACGCGTCCTCGTTGACGATCAGCGCCCCGCCCGCGGGCAGCTCGCCCAGGTTGGCCTTGAGCGCCGCCGGGTTCATCGCGACGAGGACGTCCGGGGCGTCGCCCGGGGTGTGGATCTCGGTGCTCGAGAAGCTCAGCTGGAAGCCGGAGACACCGGGCAGCGAACCCGCGGGCGCTCGGATCTCCGCGGGGAAGTCCGGGTAGGTGCTGATGTCGTTGCCGAAGGCCGCAGCAGTCCGGGTGAACTGCGAGCCGGTGAGCTGCATGCCGTCGCCGGAATCGCCGGCGAACCGGATCGTCACCCGCTCGAGCTGCTTCTCCCCCGGCTGCGCCGAGCGAGGCGGCGCCTCCGTCGTCACGCGGTCAGGCTCCCTCGGTTGCGGCCATGCGCTGGTGCGGTCGCGGCGGCAGGTTGAGGAGCTCCTCGGGGAACGCCTCGGCCAGGTACTTGAGGATGTCGACCGGCCGAACGACGCCGACCAGGAGGTTTTCGTCGTCGACCAGCGGCACGTTCCGGAACCGGCCGGTCTGCATGAGCTCGACGGCGCGCCGCACCGGCTGGTCCAGGTGGAGCGTGTTCGGGTGGTCGATCATCAGCGCCTCGACCGGCTGCGACAGGTCGGCATCCGGGCCGACGAGCCGGGCGAAGATGTCGCGCTCGGTCAGCACGCCGAGAAGGCGGCCGCCGGCGTCGGTGACGAACACGGAATCGGCCGTGCCGGCCTGCTGGATCAGCCCGAGGCAGTCCCGCAGCGACGTGCCGGGTCGCACGGTCAGTGGATCGCGCCGGCTGAGCAGCTTGAGCTTCTCGTCGATGAGCCCGGGCACGCGCGAGACGACGGCGCGCTCGGTCAGTTCGGTCACGTGGAAAGTGTAGTCAATTCGAATTTCGTGACCCCGCGGCCGGGTGGGCCAGGCTCCGTGCGGGGACGAAGGTCACGTGGCGGCTCGATCCACCACCCGGGCGAGCAGGCGCCGCAAAAGCTCGGCGAAAAGAGGATCGAAGGTCGGCCGGTACCCGTCCGGCATCGCCTGTCGCTGGCGCTGCCAGCCGATCGCCTGGGCGACGAGCCCGACCCGCAGCGCCAGATCCAGCGTGGGTTGCAGCCCCTGGCCCCACGGCTCGAGATAGGCATCCCGCAGGCGCCCGAACCACGGATCTTCCGGGGTGAGCCCGTTCGTCACCTCGAGCCAGTGGAATGTCACCACCAGCGTCGCGAAGGGATGCGCGAGGCACGCATCGCCCCAGTCGAGGACGCGCAGCAGGGAACCGTCCACGAAGAGGCTGCGCAGGTGGAGGTCGTCGTGCTGGATCGAGGCAACCGGATGCGCGGCGGCCAGGTCGGCGCAGAGCTGTCGGAACCGGGGCACGAAGCGGCGCATGCGCTCAAGCTCTGCCGAGTCGATGGGCAGCGCCCTGCCGAGCAGGTCGTCGAAGAGCGCGGGCAGCGTCTCGATGCGCCGGTCAGGCACGCCCTCATTGAGGTGCTCCGCGGCATGGCTGATCTCACCGCGCTGGAGCTCCGCGTACATCGGGAGCGCCCGGAGCCAGATCGCGGGGTCATTGGCGGATGCGGCAACCGGATCGCCGGCGTCCGCCATCAGGAGCCAGGCCCGCTCGGCATCGTGCGCCAGCACGCGGGCTGTCCGATCCGGCCACCGCGTCGCGAGGACGGCCGTCAGGCGGGGCTCGAATGCCTGCACCGGGCTGCACGCCTTGAACCAGACGAGGCCGTCGGCGCTGGGCGCCCGGACGATCGTCGCCCAGGGCCGCTCGCGCACCAGCTCGAGTGGGCCGTCGAGCCGGACGGCCGACCCGATCCAGGCCTCGACCGCGCCGAGGTCGAGAGGCGCGGTCAGCTCCGGCGCGCGGCGGCCAGCGCCGCCTTGATGCCGTCGTTGACGAACGACACGTCCGCCCCGACGCCCACGAACGTGTAGCCGAGGTCCAGGTGTGGCCTGAAGGTCGAGTGGTCGTACAGGAGGATGCCTGGCGCCTTGCCCTGCTTGCGACACGCGTCCACGACCTTGCGCAGTGCCGCCTGGTACGTGGGGTTCGAAAACTGGCCCGGGATACCGAGGGAGTGCGAGAGATCCGCCGGGCCCACGAACAGGCAGTCGACGCCGTCGATCGCTGCGATCTCGTCCGCGGCCTCGAGCGCCATCGGCGATTCGATCTGGATGATGCCGGTGATGTCGTCATTGAGGCCCGCGACGCCGGCGTGATTCACCGTTCCCAGGCGCGCGCCCCTCGTCAGGAGTGCCACGCCGCGCTGCCCGGCCGGCGGGTAGCGCAGGAACGTGACCGCCTCGCGCACCTGGTCGGCCGTGTCGAGGCGCGGGACGACGATGCCCGCCGCGCCGAGGTCGAGGGCACGTCCGACCCGGAGTCGCTCACCCGACGGTGGCCGAACGAGAGCGGTCGTGCCGCCGGCATCGAGGGCGTAGAGGTGCGCGAGGAGGCTCGCCTCCGTCGCCGCGCCGTGCTCCAGGTCGACCACGACCCAGTCCAGGCCGGCCTTGGCCATGACCTCGGCGGAGGCCGGTGAGTCGAGGCTCGCCCAGGCGCCGATGAGGGTCTCGCCCCCGAGGACGCGCTGCCGGAAGGTGCTGGTCACCTGCCTATGATGCCCGGCGTGACCCACCCCCTGTGGCCCCTTCTCGACTTGCGCCTGTCGACTGGCAACCTCGTGCTGCGATTGCCGCGGGAGGAGGAGCTCCCCGGGTTCTCCGCAGTCGCGGGGGCGGGCATCCATCCCCCGGACGAGATGCCCTTCGGCATTCCCTGGACAGATGTCCCCTCGCCGCAGCGCGAGCGCGACTCGTACCAGTGGTGGATGAGCGCCAGGGCGACCTGGGCGGTCGAGAGCTGGGTGCTCACGCTCGGCGTCTGGGTCGACGATGAGCCGGCGGGGTTCCAGGACCTGCGAGGCAAGGAGTTCCTTGTCTATCGAACCGTGGGATCGGGCTCGTGGCTCGGCCGCGCGTTCCAGGGTCGTGGAATCGGCAAGCTGATGCGCCAGGCGGCCCTGGCGCTCGCGTTCGACCATCTGGGCGCGCAGGTCGCGGAGAGCGAGGCGTTCGTCGACAACCCGGCATCGAACCGGGTGAGCCTCGCGATCGGCTACGAGCCGAACGGCGTCGGCGCACTCGCGCCGCGGGGCACGCCCCGCGAGACGCGGCGCTTCCGGATGACGCTCGAAGACTGGCGCGGACGGCCCAGGCCGGACGTGCGCGTCGACGGGCTCGAGGCGTGCCTGGACCTGTTCGGACTGCCGGCGACGTAACGCCACCTCCGGCCGCCGGCACCCGCCGCCTCTACCCTCCGGCAGTGCCTCGATCCATCGCCGTCGGGGTCGTCCTGACGGTCGTGTCCGCGTTCGCCTTCGGCTCGGGGGCGCTGTTCGCCAAGCCGGTCTATGCGGCCGGCGTCGGCTGGCACGTGCTCATGGCCTGGCGGTTCGCGATCGGCGCGATCCTCGCCTGGCTGTGGGTGCTGGCCAACCCGGCGACGCGCGCCGGGCTTCGGCGCATGCCGCGCCGCGCGCTCGTGGTGGCGGTCGGCCTGGGCGTCCTGTACACGGGCAACTCGTCGACGTACTTCGCGGGGCTGGAAACCGTCTCGGCCTCGCTGGCCGCGCTGATCGTGTACATCTACCCGGCGATCGTCGCGGTCATCTCGCTGCGCATGGGGCAGCCGCTCCGCGGGCGCCGCGCATGGGCGGCGCTGGGGCTTGCGCTGGCGGGCGTGGCGCTGGCGGTGAGCGGCCCGTCGGCCACCGCGACTCCGCCACCGCAGGTCGGACTCCTGCTGATGCTCGCCTCGCCGGTCATCTACTCGGTCTGGATCGTGCTGGCGGCCAGGCTCTCGGGCGAGGACCGCGAGGACGTGGGTCGCGACAGCGGCAGCGCCGTCGATCCCGTCGCGGCCGGGGCCGTGATGCTGTCAGCCACGGCCACGACCTTCTGGATCACGGCGCTGTCCCTCGGACGCCCCGTGCTCCCGGCCCAGATCCCGGATACGGCATGGTTCGGCATCGCCGGCGTCGGCCTGGTCTCGACGTTCATCGCCGTGCAGGCGTTCTACGCGGGCGCTCACCGGATCGGGGCCGCTCGCGCCTCGCTCATCAGCACCGTCGAGCCGATCTGGACGATCTCGCTCGCGGGACTGCTGCTGGGCGAGTCGTTGACACCGATCCAGCTGCTCGGCGGCGCGCTGATCATCGGTGGCGTCGTGCTCTCCCAGACGGGCCGCGATCGGGCGCCTGCGCCGGAGCTGCGGCTCGCCGACGAGTAGTCGGCGCCCAGGGGAACGCACCTGGGCGAGACCCCCCACGAGCGCCCGTCGGCCTCGACCCATCGCCGGTCCCGAAGCAGGCGCCAAGAGCGGAATTGAAACGGCGCGGGCCGTCAGGGCTCCGCGCCGTTTCGCTGTGTCGCCGGCGGTTCTCCCCGCGGGCCATCGAATGTCAGCCCAGGGCGTCGCAGGCCGCCTGGGGAAAGACGTCACCCGCCTTGGGCGTCGCGCTGATCGGGCCGGTGGCGAAGCTCAGCTCGTCACGCCCGACGTTGAAGACGATTCGGTGACCGTCGATCACGGCGTAGGCGAAGACACCCGTCCGGGTGATCCCGGTCGGTTCACCGTTCTGGTCGAGCCAGATCGTGAGCGTGAAATCGCCGCTCCGCTCGATCGACCGAGAGGTGTCGGCCGACGAATAGAAGTGGCCGGTGTAATGGACGTGGCGCACTTCGCGGTCGGACCACACGGCGACGTCCCGAGCGACGCTGAAGTCGACCAGGAGGACGAAATCGCCACAGTCACCGGCGTTGTCGCCGAACGCCTGGTAGTCCGCGATTGCGTCCTGGAGGGTGTACGTAAACGTCGTCTCGAAGCGCTCCGGGCCCGCTGCCGAGACGGCTGCCGGGACGGCAAGCCCCAGCGCGAGGAGCGCGGCTGCGATTCCAAGTCTTCGGAACATTCGAGTGCCTCCAGTCGGTGGTTTGGTAACCGTGAGCGGTTCGCGAACTGGTCTCGACGCTAGGGCCGCCCACCGCGCCTGAAATCACGGAAATCCGTGAAATCACGAGCGGCCCGGCTCGTCGCGAGTTCGGCGGGCAATCGCAGCAAGAAACCGGTCGACCTGGCTGGCGGCGAGCGGAGCACCGGCGAGCGGAGCAGCGGCATGGAGCTCCGGAGGGACCTCGGACAAGCCCATCGCCGATGCCAGGAGCGCGGCCGCCTCGCGCTCCGGATCCGGCGCCCCGAGCATTGCGAGGACTCGCGTGGCCCAGGCCAGCTGCTCGCCGATCGTCGTCGGGGTCGTCGGCGCGTCACCTGCATTCGGTTGCCCGGCGGGTCGGCCTGCCATGTCACGACGCTATCCGCCCGGGCGGCCACTGAAATCACGGAGAACCGTGATTCCGGACCTGCTAGCCCTCCTCCCGGAGGACGTGGGCGAGCTGCGTCCTCGTGCGGACGTCGGCCTTCTGGAAGATGTGCCGCAGGTGCGTCTCGATCGTGTTGGGGCTGAGGAACAGCTGCTCGGCAATCTGCTTGTTCGTGAAGCCCTGTGCGACGAGGCGCCCGACCACACGCTCCTGCGGCGTCAGCTCGTTCGTCGCGACGTGCTCGCGCCGGACCGTCTCTCCCGTTGCCGCGAGCTCCGCCCGGGCGCGATCGGCCCAGCCGTTGGCACCGACACCGTCGAAGCCCTCGAGCGCCGCGCGAAGTGCGACCCGCGCGGCGCCACGCTCCCGCTCGCGGCGCAACGCTTCGCCGAGAAGCAGCTCCGTGCGAGCCTGCTCATATCGATTGTCCGCCTTCGCGAACAGGTCGACTGTGGCGGCCAGGCCCTCGGTCGAGTCAGCGACGAGCGCCCGCATCCGGCGCGCAAATGCCATCGCCAGCAGCCGCTTGCTGCGTTTGGCCGCCGCCTCGAATGTCGGCAGGAACTGCATGGCCTCCGCTCGCCGTCCCGCCCGGACGAGCGCCTCCACCAGCGTCGGCACGATCGGCCGCGGCGAGATGGCATTCCCGGCCATCCGCTCACCGATCTCGTCAGCGCGCTCGAGGAGCGACTTGGCCGCGGCGGCGGCATGCCCGAGGCTCAGCTCGAGGATGCCGAGTGCCGCGCCGGTGCGGATCGTTTCCCCGACTGATTCGGCGATCTCCAGGCTCCGCCGGACGTGCTCGCGACAGCGGGCCTCGAGCCCCAGTGAAGCGGTGATCCACGCAGCGGTGCCGTGCGCATACAGCTCCTCCCCCGGCTGCCGGAGAGCTGCCAGCAGATCGAGGCACTCGGTGATTGCGTCGAGGCCGGCCTGGAGCCGACCCCGTCGCGCCTCGGCGTTCGCCAGGAACTCGAGGCTCTGGGTCAGCACGTTCAGGGCGCTGCGGGATCTCGCCAGCGTCACGGCCCGCGTCGCCATCTCCACAGCCGCCGCGTCGTCGCCGGCGCTGAACAACGCCTCCGCTGCAAGGCGCAGCCGCTCCGGATCGTCCGGGCTCGCGAGCGCGCCTGCGCGGCGCCACAGTGCCGTCGAGCGGGGATCGCCGCGGTAGCCGAGTGTGTCCGCGTAGCGCAGCGTGACGAGCTGTTCGGTCCGCCCGCCTCGAGGCCATGGGAGCTCCCATGCGAAACGGGCGATGGACTCGGCACGGCCGAAATCCGTGTAGACCGCATGATCGACGGCCTCAGCGAACATCAGCGCCGCGCGCTCGGGATCGACGGCGGCGGCGCGGCGCGCCGCATCGACGAGCCTGTCCACCGCAGCGGGGTCACCGAGTCGAACGCGCACACGGCCGATGAGATACTCGATCTCGGCGGCGCGGAGCTCGTCGGAGGCCAGC
>DATJGH010000172.1:0-9915 GCA_035495215.1 Patescibacteria group bacterium | reverse complement strand
GCAGTCGTCGCGGCAGTCGTCACTTACATCGGCCAGATCGCCGACCCGCCGGTCGTGATCTTGTGGAGCTCGTCCAGCGCCTTCTGCTGGATCTCGGCCGGCAGCGGCGCGTAGCCGATCGCCTTCTCCTCCTTCTGGCCGTCGGTGAGCGCCCAGTACAGGAAGGCGAGGAGCGCCTGGCCCTTGGTCGCGTCCTTCTGATCCTCGTACACGAGCAGGTACGTGTAGGCAGCGATCGGGTAGGTGGCGTCGCCCGCGCCGTTGATGATCGGGGCGGCGCGGAAATCGGCGGGGAAGTCGGCAAGCGCACCCTCGGCCGCGGCAGTGACGCCATCCGAGGAGCCTTTGACGAACTTGCCGTTCGCGTTCTTGACCGCGGCGCTGGACAGCCCGGAGACCACGGCGTACTGCAGCTCGACATAGCCGATCCGGCCGTCGCCGGACTTCACGCCACCGGACACGCCGTCGTTGCCCGGAGCGCCGTCACCGGTCGGCCAGTTGACCTCCTTGCCCGCGCCGACGGAGTCCTTCCACTCCTGGCTCACGGTCGCGAGGTACGTGGTGAACGCGTTGGTCGTGCCCGAGCCGTCGGAGCGATGGATGACCTTGATCGCCGTCGCGGGCAGGTTCGAGGCGATGTCCGGATTGAGGGCGGCGATCGCCGGGTCGTTCCATGCCTTGATCTTGCCGAGGAAGATGCCCGAGATGGTCTCGCCATCGAGGTTGAGCGCGTTGATGGCGGTGCCGTCGGCGCCCGCAACGTTGAAGATCACGACGACTGCACCCAGGGCAGTCGGGAAGTGGAACAGCTTCGTGCCGGCCGGGAGGCCTGCGATCTCCTCGTCCTTCAACGCAGCATCGGAGGCGCCGAAGTCGACCGTCTGCTGGGTGATGGCCTTGATCCCGCCGCCCGAACCGATGCCCTGGTAGTCGATCGTGACGTTCGAGAAGGCCTCGTTGAACTTCTCGATCCAGACCTGGTAGAGCAGGGCCGGGAAGGTCGCGCCGGCGCCGGCCAGCGCCACGTTGCCGGTGGGCGGCTTGGGCGTCGTCGCGCCGCCCGAGGCGGGCGGCTCGCTCGCCTGGTTGAGCGGCGCCGTCGGGGACGCGGCGCCCGAGCTGTTGCATCCCGCAACGACCACCATCGCGCCGAGCGCCAGGCTCGCCAGCCGGGCTGGTCGACTCATCACTCGATCGTTCCTCCGTGTGCGCCACGTGTCGGGCGTGGCGACCCATGTCACTGATGCAGGCAGTGCGAGCGTCGGCGGCGGCCATCAACGGGCAATCGTCCCCGTGTTAACAGCCGGTTCGTTCGTTCGCTGCGGCCGGGCCGATCGTCGGACGAGTCGCAGGCCGCATGACAGACTCGGTCGATGGCGCGCAAGCGAGCCCGGACCGAGGTCGCCGCGGCCGTCGACATCGGCTCGTACTCGGTCCACCTGCTCGTCGCCAGGGTGGGCGGTCACGCGCTCGAGCGGCTCCACGACGAGTCGGCGTTCCTCGGCCTCGGGCGCGCGATCGACGAGACCGGTGATCTCGGCGAGGCGCGCGCCGCCCTCGACAGCACCATCTCGAACTACGCCATGCGCGCGTGGTCCCTCGGTGCCTCGCGGATCACCATCGTCGGAACCGATCCGCTGCGGCGCGCGAAGGACGCGCCCCAGGCGATCCAGGAGATCGCCGCGTCGACCGGGATCGAGGTCGGTGTCCTCGAGCACGAGGAAGAGGCGCTGATCGCCCTGATCGGCGTGCAGGCCGGGAGGGCGGTTCTGCGCGATACCGCAGTGGTCGACGTCGGTGGCGGCAGCACCGAGGTCCTGGCGGTCGGGCCGGCGCGGGAGCCAGAGGCCGCCGGCCTGCAGCTCGGGGCGACGCGGCTGACCGGGATGTACATCCGCAACGACCCGCCGACGGCGGCGGAGGTCGCGGCCGTCCTCGGACACTCGCTCCTGGCCATGGCCGATGCGCCCGCGTTCTCGCCGGCCGAGCTGGTCGCGGTCGGCGGCACGGCAAGGAGCCTGCTGCGCGTCGGGCCGCGGCTCGCCAATCGGACGCTGACCCATCGCCGGGTCCGGCGTGCCCTGACGCTCACCACCGTCGCCACCGCCGAGGTCAATGCCGAGCGGTATGGCATCCGGCTGTCGAGGGCGGGGGTCCTCGCCGCCGGTGCCGCGATCCTGCTCGGCGCGCTCGACCGCTACCGGTTGGACCGGTTGCGGGTCGCTGCCGGCGGCCTGAGGGAGGGCCTGATTCTCGCGGCGTCACGGTCGGGGGAGAGCTGGCGCGCCGAGCTCCGCGACCTCGCCCGGGGCTGGGACCGCTAGCTCGCGGCTGGAGTCGACGGCGCCCGCTGCGGCTGGTCCACCAACGCTCGGCCAAGGCGTCGGGCGAAGGTCACGCTCCCGACAGGTCGCCAGGCGCGCCCGACCGAGCCGCGCAGCCCGGTCAGCTCCCGCTCACGCTCCCCGAGGTAGGCGACCACGGCGGCGCGCTCCTCTGGCGAGAGGGTCGGGTGGCGCTCACCGAGAAACCCTCGGATCGCGGCGACGGCGAGCGTCGCGTCGTTGACGGCGCCGAGGTGGTCCTGCAGCGCGACGAGCTTTTCGATCACCCACTCGCGATCCGGTCCGAGCACGTCGCCCAGGAACTCGATCGTGTAGCGCAGCCGCTTCGCCTCGATCCGCAGCTGGTGCAGCGTCGTCAGGTCCGCCGAGCGCACGACCGAGGCGTAGGCGTGGACGAGCTCGTAGGCGGTCCACACGCTCGAGCCCGCGCGATCGCGCACGTTGCGATCGGGCGCCGAGCCGGGTGCTCCCGCGTCCGGCTCGATCGCCGTCACGAACTCGATCAATGCGACCCGGAGCCGGCGGTGCCCGCGCGAATCGAGCTTGCGGGCGAGGGTCGCGGCGGCGGCCTGTCGGCGCGCCGCCAGGTGCGCCCGGAGCGGCTCGATCGCCGCGCCGGTGGTCGCGTCGTGCTGCTTCTTCCAGCGGTCGACCTCCTCGAGCCGGACGTCGAGGTCGCGCACCGCGCCCAGCGCGCCGGCGAGATCGGACAGGCCGGCCCGGATCGGCTTCATGCCTCGCTTCGGGTAGGCATCCCGGAACACGCGGAGCGCGGCCCGCAGGCGCCGCGTCGCGACCCGGTAGCGCTTCAGGGCGTCGGTCTGGGACGGGTCGCGAACCGCCTCCTCGCGCGCCAGCATGCGATCCACCTGGACCCACATTGCCTTGCGGCCGGCCGTCGCGAACGAGTCGCCCCGGAGGATCGTGCCGGGCTGCCGCCCGAGCGAGGGCAGGAGCGGCGCGTCTGCAGGAGCGCCGGCCGGGGAGGGCGCCGGCGAATCGGGAGGCGAGGCGGTCCCGACCGAGGACGCGGCGTCTGCCTCGGCAGTCTCCGGGCTCAGGCCCATGGCTCGAGCGACCCGAGCCCCGCGTGCGCTCGATGCGGGATCGCCGCGGCCGCCGAGCGCTCGGTCGCGCGTGCCTTGAGGACCTGCTGGGCGTCGATCGTGCCGGGCCGGCCGGATACGCGCTCGGTTCGCTGCCAGCGGCCATCGGGCGAGAGCAGCCACGAGCGCCGGTCGTCGGACAGGAGGATGCGCAGGATCTGATCGATCTCGGCGCGTGCCTCCGGGTCGTCGATCGGCACGAACGCCTCGACGCGCCGGTCGAGGTTGCGGTCCATCAGATCCGCCGAGCCGATGTACCAGTCCGGCTCGCCACCGTTCTCGAAGCGCCAGACGCGGGAGTGCTCGAGGAGCTCGCCGACGATCGAGCGGACGCGGATCCGTTCCGACAGGTCAGGCACGCCCGGGACGAGGGTACATGCGCCCCGGATGATCAGGTCGATCTCGACGCCGGCCGTCGATGCCCGGTACAGCGCCTCGACGCACGCCCGGTCGAGCAGCGCGTTCATCTTGAGCACGATCCCGGCCGGCCGGCCCGCGGCGACGTGCGCCATCTCGCGCTCGACGAGCTCCAGGAAGCGCTCGCGGAGGAAGGTCGGGGCGACGAGCAACCGCCGGAACTCGCGCTGGCGTGAGAGCCCGGTGAGGATGTTGAACAGGTCGGTCACGTCGGCGCCGATGTCCGGGCGGACGGTGAGCAGCCCGAGGTCGACGTAGGTCCGCGCGGTGCGCGTGTTGTAGTTGCCGGTCCCGATGTGCACGTAGCGCCGCAGCGCCGTGCCCTCGCGGCGCACCACGAGCAGCGTCTTGCAGTGCGTCTTGAGCCCGACCAGCCCGTACACGACGTGCGCCCCGGCAGCCTCGAGCTTGCGCGCCCAGCCGATGTTGGCCTGCTCGTCGAAGCGGGCCTTGATCTCGACCAGGACGACGACCTGCTTGCCCTGCTCGGCCGCGCGCACGAGGTGATTGACCACGCGCGAGTCGAGCGACGTGCGGTACAGCGTCTGCTTGATGGTCAGGACGTCGGGGTCGTCGGCGGCCTGCTCGACGAGCCGCTCGACGCTCGCGCCGAAGCTCTCGTACGGATGGTGGACCAGGATGTCGCCGGCCTGCATCGCCGCGAATACGTCGGTCGGCTCGTCCTCGTCGGCCGGCAGGAGCCGCGGCGGGATCGCCGGGACGAACGGCTCGACCTTGAGGTCCGGCCGGTCCACGTCGACGAGCTGCCACAGGCTCGTGAGGTCGAGCATGCCCCGGACCTCGTACGTCTCGTCCTCGGTCAGCCCGAGGCCGCGCCGAAGGAGCTCGCGGGTCCTGGGCGGCATCGACCGCTCGACCTCGAGGCGGACCGGGTCGCCGAAGCGCCGCCGGCGGAGCTCCTCCTCGATGGCCACGACCAGGTTGTCAGCGTCCTCGTCGTCAAGCGCGAGGTCAGCGTCGCGCGTGATCCGGAACAGGTGGCTCTCGATGACCTCGAGGCCGTTGAACAGCACGTCCAGGTTGGCCTTGATGACCTGGTCGAGCAGCACGAAGCGGTGGTCGCCGATGGCCTGCCCTTCGACCCGCGGCAGCTCGAGCAGGCGCGGCAGCACGGCCGGCACCTTGACCCGCGCGAAGCGGCGCTCGCCTGACCTGGGGTCGTGCAGCTGGACCGCCACCGACAGCGTGAGCGACGTGATGTACGGGAAGGGATGACCCGGATCGACGGCGAGCGGGGTGAGCACGGGGTAGATCTCGGCCAGGAAGCGCTCGCGGAGTGCCGCGTGATGCTCCGGGATCTTCGCGTAGTCGATCAGCTCGATGCCGCGCCTGGCGAGCTCCTTGCGCACCCGCTTGTAGATGGTCGACTCGTCCGCCACGAGCTCGACGACGCGCTCGCGTACCTGGCGCAGCTGCTCGGCGGCGGAGGGGCCCTCGCCGAGCGTCGCGACGCGGGTCGTCCGTGCGGCGCGGCGGAGCCCGGACACCCGGACCTGGAAGAACTCGTCGAGATTGGACGCGAAGATCGCGAGGAACTTCACCCGCTCGAGCGGCGGGTTCCGGTCATCGCCGGCCTCGTGGAGGACCCGCGCGTTGAACTCGATCCAGGACTGCTCCCGACCGAGATGTGGCACGCGCCTGGCGCGGCCGCGACGCGAGCGCTGCGGCTGCTCGTCGTTCGGTTCGATGAGCGCGGTCATGGGGCGCGGGAGTGTACCAGCCAAGCGTTATCGGCTCGGCGGCTTCGAGGCGGCGCTGAACGCGTACGCCTCACGGGCGAGTCCCACCGCGTCGACCCCTGCGAGCGGGTCGAGGACGACCCATTCGCGCATGGGCTTGCCCTTCCCGGCATCGAACGAGTGTCCGTGCCCCTTTTCGACCAGCTGGCTGACTCGAGACGCCGGCAGCTTGAGCACCACCCGCTCGCCGGCGACCATCGCGAAGATGCGGCCGTCCCGCCGCAGCCCCGGGCTCTTGCCGAACCCCGTCCCGGGCGTGACCCCCGGCTCGCCGGCCAACGCTGCCTCGATGGATCGGAACACTTCGTCGACCGAGCTGGCGCGCGACCTCCGGGCCATGGCCACGGCGAGCAGCGCGAAGACGCGCTTGGACTCCGCCGCGAGGCGCAGCCCGGGCATGACCTCGAGGGCGTTCGCGAGCTCCCCGAGGTCCTCGCGACGGCCGGCCTTCAGCTCCGCCTCGAGCTCCCAGCGCGTCGCGACCACGGTCTCGCCGTCGAGCGCTTCGAGGCGGTCGAGGCTCAGCTCGACGCGGGTCTCGCCGCGGGCGAGGTCGCGCACCAGGCGCCACTGCCGCAGCCGCGCCGTCTCGACGAGGGCCGCCGCTCCGGCGATGGCGAGCAGCTCGCGACGAGCCGCCGATTCCGGCCAGCGCTCCGGGTCGAGATCGGGGGTCGCTTCGCCCTCGAGCTCCGTCCGCTCGGTGACGCCGCCGGCTCCGACCACTCCCTGGCGCTTGAAGGTCAGCTCGACGCGGCCGCGTGACTCGCGCAGGCGAGCGCGCGCCAGCGCCGCCTCGAGCGCGCCGTCGGCCGTATCCAGGTAGCGATCGAGGACCTCGACTTCGCGGACCGCGCCAGTGCCCGCGAAACCGGCGAGGACGTGCAGATCAGGCGAGCGGACCAGCTCCGCGATCCGCTCCGGATCGTCGACCGAGTACTTGACCTCGACCTCGACGCCCTCGGTCACCCCTCAGCCACGTACCGGCGCTCGCCGCTGGCCGGATCGACGACGACCCGCATGCGCCGGCCGGACGTCGGATCGATGAACACCTCGGCCGTCGGCCGGAAGCGCGGCTCGAGCGGTCCGTCGGCAGGCTCGCCGCCGCCCGGCCCGGGCATGGCGTGGGTCTGCTCGGCGGCCTCGGAGCGATAGCGCTGCCGCTCGATGGCGATGACGACGACAAGGAACGCGCCGATCGCGACGAGCTCGAGCCCGGCCAGGGCCAGCGCCGAGCCGGACACGATGAGCACGAGCCCACCGAACATGAGCAGCACACCGATGACGACCAGCGCGCCGCGGACGAAGGCGCCCATCTGGTTCTACTCGGTCGCCTGGGGAGCCGACGCGTCGGGGACGACGACGACGGCCGTTCCGTAGGCCACGATCTCGGTCATGTAGCTGGCCATCTCGCTGCTGTCAAAGCGCATCGAGACGATCGCGTTGGCGCCCATGAGCGTGGCGTTCTGGACCAGCCGGTCCAGCGCCTGGCGCCGGGTGTCCTCGAGCAGCTGGGTGTACTCGTGGATCTCGCCGCCGCCGAGCGAACGCAGGCCGGCGATCAGGTTGCCCGAGAACCCACGGCTGCGGACCACGAGCCCGAACGTCTGCCCCTTGGTCTCCACGACCCGGTGGCCGGCGATGAATGGTGCGGTTGCGACGATCACGGTGAGCCCTCCATGCCATTGCGTGAGCCAGGTGGTTGCCCGGCGCGCCGCTGCGTGCACTCCGGGCACGAGCACCGGTCGCGCAGCAGCCGGAACGGGTAGTAGCCGGTGTGGTGGCCGTCGCCCCAGGTCGGGGCGATGGCGTAGTTGCCGACGAGATGGACGTCGACGAGCTGGGTCTGCTCCGGGGTGAGGGTCGGCGAGGTGTCGAGCCAGCCCGGCAGGCCGGCCTCGCCGCGGCAGAAGGCACACGGACACAGCCAGCGCAGGTCATGCGCCGTGTACACGGTTCGATGCCCGTCCTGCCACTCGAGCTCCAGCGTCCCCGCCGCGCGGTCCGCGTGGATGCGCGCGGGCGTCGTGGCGCCGGGTCCGGAAGCGGTCTGCATGGTGGGAATCATGCATCCGCCGGGCTCGATTGCGGGAAAACACCGAGCCGCGATTGCGCGCAATAGGACCATCGGCTGACGGAAGCGAGAAGGACCTGCGGGCTATGCTCCCGCGCACATGTCCCTTGCCATTGACGGGCTGGTCAAGCGTTTCGGCCCGGTCACCGCCCTTGACGGGCTCCAGCTCGAGGTCCCCGAGGCGCACGTCTTCGGCTTCCTCGGCTCGAACGGCGCCGGCAAGACGACGACGATGCGCATCGCCCTCGGGGTGCTGCGCGCGGACACGGGCACGATCCGGTGGCGCGGCCAGGACCACCGCGAGCTGCCGCGGCAGACGTGGGGCTACCTGCCCGAGGAGCGCGGCCTCTATCCCAAGATGACCGTGCTCGACCAGCTTGTCTTCTTCGCCGGCCTGCAGGGCGTGCCCAGGGATGTCGCGGCGGATGAAGGCCGGTCCTGGCTGCGGCGCTTCCGCGTACCTGACTTCGCCGATCGCAAGGCGGAGGAGCTGTCGAAGGGCAACCAGCAGAAGGTCCAGTTCCTCGCGGCGGTGATGCACGACCCCGACGTGCTGCTGATGGATGAGCCGTTCACGGGCCTCGACCCGGTCAACATCGTCCTGTTGCGCGAGGCCATCCTCGAGCTCCGTGATCGGGGCAAGACGGTTGTCCTGTCGACGCACCAGATGGAGACCGTCGAGGCGATGTGCGAGTCGGTGGCGATCGTCGACCGCGGTCGGACCGTGGTGGCCGGCACGCTGCGCGACGTCAAGCGATCGACCGGGCGCCGCATGGTGCTGCTGTCCGTGGTCGGCGATCACCGGCTCGAGTGGCTCAAGAACGTGCCCGGCGCCCGGCTGCTGCGCCCCGGCATCGAGCGCGCCGAGATCGAGGTCGACCCGGGCGTCGAGCCCGATGCCGTGCTCGCTGCCGCCCTCGCGGCCGGCGCACGGGTCACCCACTACGAGGTCGCCGACCCATCGCTCGAGCAGGTCTTCATCGAGCATGTCGGCCACCCCGCGGACTTCGACGCCGATTCGCACGCCGCAGGCACGGGCACGTCTCGCGCCGGGCTCCCCGGCATCCCGAGCGCCCATGACACCGAGGCCGTGGCGTGAGCCTCGACGACCCGATCGACGAGCCCATCCGCCGGATCCCGGGCGCCGCGACGCGCGACGGCAGCCGCCTCGCGAACATCTGGCGCGTCGCGAGCCGGGAGCTGCGGGAGCGCGTCCGCAGCCGTCTCTTCTTCGTCTCGACCATGCTCCTCGCCGTGCTGGCGGTCGTCGTCTCGATGACCCCCGTGCTGATCAAGATGGTCGATCGGGGCACGACCACGACGATCGCGGTGGTGTCCGAGGATGCCCAGCTCACCAGGAGCTCGATCGACATCCTCAACGCGTTCATCAATCCCGCGCCGCCGCCCGGCCAGCCACCCGCGTACGCCTTCGTCGACGCGCCCCCATCCGACCGCATCAACGACGAGGTCGCCGAGGGCCACTACGACGGCGCGCTCATCGCGACCCGCCAGCCGAGCGGCCAGATCGGGTTCCAGTTCCTGGTTGGCGAGCGGATCGGGGCGGACCGCCTCCAGGTCATCCAGGTGGGTATCCTCGCGATCGGCGTCTTCGACTGGACCGAGCACAACCGCGGTGGCGGCACCGTCGCCTGGATCCCGCCGAGCTTCGAGTCGTCCCAGGTCGCCGGCGGTGGCGGTGGGGCGCAGCCGATCGGGGCCAGCGAGTACGCGGGCCGCCGGATCGTCGGCGTCGTCTTCGTGGTCCTGATCTTCATCACCCTCGTGATCTATGGCATGTGGGTCGCCGCGGGCGTCGTCGCCGAGAAGTCGAGCCGGGTGATGGAGCTCCTGATCAGCGCCGCGGCGCCGGAGGAGCTGGTCATCGGCAAGGTCCTGGGGATCGGCCTGGCCGGGCTCGTCCAGTACATCGCCATCCTCCTGCCCGCGCTCGCGACGTTGCTGCTCCAGGACCGGATCGCGGCGGCGCTGCTCGGGTCATCGAGCGGGCTGGACGTGTCCATCGGAGCGCTGACGCCCGGGCTGCTCGCCGCCTACGGCGCCTTCTGGGTCCTCGGCTTCGTCCTCTACGCGCTGATCTACGCGGCGGCCGGCTCGCTCGTGAGCCGGGCGGAGGATCTCCAGGTCCTCGCCCTGCCGCTGTCGCTCATCGCGATCGGCGGCTACATCCAGGCGGTGATGGCGCTGTCGGGCGG
>DATJGH010000171.1:0-5626 GCA_035495215.1 Patescibacteria group bacterium | reverse complement strand
CAGCGCGGCCTGGCCACCGACGACGTTCGACCACGTCGGCGAGAGCGAGTCCTCGAAGTCGGCCATGAACGCCCGGGCGCCCGAGTTGAGCGCGTTGATGATCATCTTCGGCTCGGCCGGACCCGTGATCTCGACCCGGCGGTCGATGAGGTCCGGGCGCGGCTCGACGACCCGCCACGACGGATCGAGCCGGACTGCGGCGGTCTCGGGCAGGAGGCCCAGCGTGGCCCCGGCATCGATGGCTGCCTGCCGAGCACGCCTTCGCGCGAGGAGCTGCTGACGCGTCTGCTCGAACCGGTGGTGGAGCGCGGCCAGGAACGCCAGCGCCTCGGGCGTCAGGACCGCGTCGGTGCCCGGAACGGCCGGGCCGACCACCTCGACGCCCGCGGGTGCCCGGCCTTTCAGCACGTCCCCTCCGGGATCAGCTCGCGGCGCGCCGGTGGACCGTCGCGTCGATGAGGCCGTGCGGCTCGGTGGTCGACACGAAGACCTCGCCCGGGTTGTCGAGCCCGAAGGGCGTCAGGTCGGCCTGCCAGTGGTGCAAATTCGGCAGCACCATCCGCACCCAGTCGATCGATGGCTCCGCGTCCATCATCGCGGTGGCCATGATCCAGATCGACGCCTGGACCGATGGGCTGAAGTGCATGGCGAGCGAGCGCCGGAGGGCGAGGCGGGCGCGCTCCCAGGCAGCGTCGAAGTCGAATCCGGAAGCGGCCGCGGCGTCGGCGCGGTAGCCCCACGTCGCCCGGAGCTTCGTGGCCATGAGCCGGTCGTCGACCTCCGGCAACGTCGTGTACCGGTCTCGGTCGAATCCCGCGAACGCCGACTTCGTCGTCTTCATCACGGTCAGGTCGCCGACGCCGGCCTCGACCTGGGTCAACCCGGCTCGATCGGCAGTGACGCGAACCAGCCGGGTGAGATCGCCGGCCCGGACGAAGGCATCGGGCGCCTCGCCGTCATCCACCGGGATCCGGAGCCAGCGGTGCTCCTCGATGTCGATGCGCGCGCGGCTGCACACGTCGTAGCCCGCGAAGTGGCGCCCGAGCTCGAGGGCGAAGGCCTCGGGCGAGCCAGTCAGCCGCTCGCGGGCAAAGGCATAGACGGTGTTCTTCATCGTGTCGGTCGCGATCACACCGGCGTTGTCGCCGTGCGTGTGCGCCGCGTCGAAGTCGCCCTCCAGCGCGACCGCGACCGTCAGGTCCCGGAGGTGGTGCTGGTCCGGCCCACGCCGCACCGTGACGAGCCGGATGCGCGACTTCCCGTAGCGGTTCTCGCCGAGCTCGTACTCCGCGAGGAGATCGCGTTCCGGATCAGCCACGGGCGCGCGATTCGGCGATGTCGACGACCGCGTCGAGGGCCCGGGAGAGCTCCGAGGCGCGCTCCCGCGTGAGTGCCGCGGCCATCTCCGGGAGGAGCTCTGCGCGCGATCGACCGGCCACGAAGACACAGTAGCGGAAGCCGAAGCGCGCCTCGTACTCGTGGTTGAGGCGGTCCAGCTCGGACGCGACCCGGTCTCGCTCCCGTGCCGCCTCGTCCGCGGGATTCGCCGCTGCCTCCACGTGGTAGCCCTGCTCGCGGAAGGACATCGCCGACACGGACGCGGGCGGGGCGCCGAGCCTCGGGTGCGCATCGACCAGCTCGACCTGGAGCTCCTCGGGCATCGCGTGGGCGATCTCGCGCCCGCGCTCGAACATTCGCGCCGCCGATCCGAATGGCCGCGCCGCGGCCAACCGATACAGGAACCCGGGCGCGAACTCGAACATGGGCCCGACGGTCGCCGCGAACCGCGCGGCAGGGACGGCGTCGAGCTCGAACGCGTCCACCCGTGGCCGGCTCAGCGACCAGCCATCCGCAGGAAGCCGCCGATCGCCTCCGGCTCGACCCTGAGCGTCACGCCCGCCGAGGTCGCTTCCGCCCGCAGGCCGGCGAGCTGTTCCTCGTGCGGCCTGCCGTAGATCTCCCAGCCCGCGGGGGCGATGTGCTCGTAGACGGCGCGCGAGCGCTCGTCCGAACCGAGGAAGTGCGCCGCGAGCGCGTCGGGGTCGGGGAAGACGTGGACGATTGACAACCGGGTCCCGGCCTCGTCCATGTATGCGATCTGGGCAGTCGTCGCGGGCTTCGCGGACTCGAGCTGCCCGATGACCGAGCTCCACATCGTGCGAAAGGCCTCGGCGTGACCGGGCCTGACCGCGAAATGGCTGATGAACACGATCGGTTGGTCGGGCATCGCCGCGGTCCCTTTCTGCGTTGGTCACCAGCCCTCGGCGTCACGCAGGAGCCGGTGCAGGATGCGTGCGGCAACCAGCCGCCGGTAGTCGGCAGTCGACCGGACGTCGTCGATCGGCTCCAGCTCGCCGGCGAGCGTCTCTGCGGCCCTGTCGGCCGCTTCGGGCGTGGGCCGGGCGCCCTCGAGGACCGCCTCGGTCGCGGCGGCCCGGATCGGTGTCGCCGCCACCGAACCCAGCGCGACCCGGACGTCCTGCCAGCCCGCGGTTCCCAGGTCCCGCCAGGCCAGGGCCATGACGACCTTGGAGATCGCCTGCGCGCGCCGCGTGCCGACCTTGCGGAAGCGCAGGGCGCGGCCGGCCGGCAGCGGGATGCGCACCTGGAGAATCAGCTCGTCCGGAGCGAGCGCCGTCTTCCGGTAGTCGACGAAGAACGCCGTCATCGGGACCTCGCGCTCACCACGCTGTCCACCGACGAGGAGCACGGCGTCGGCCGCGAGCAGGACCGGCAGCGTGTCCCCGGCGGGCGACGCGTTGGCGATGTTGCCGCCGATCGTGCCCCGGTTCTGGATCTGTGCGGCGCCGATGGTCGCCGCGGCGTCGACGAGCGCGGGGAGATGCTCGCGACAGACCGTGGAGCGGCGGATCTCGGTGTACGTGGTTCGGGCACCGAGGATGAGGGCCCCGTGCTCGAGCGAGATCCCGCGGAGCTCCTCGAGCCGCGACAGGTCGAGCATCCGCTCGGGGATCGGCCCGAGCTCGCCGGTGATCGCGACCATGACGTCCGTGCCGCCGGCGATGGGCCGCGCCGCGCCGGCCGCGAGGCGCTCGTATGCCTCGAACAGGTTGCGCGGCGTGTCGATCGGCGGCTCGGCGGGCACGGGTCAGCGGCCCGAGCGATCAGTCGACATGCGCGACGGCCGCGATCGCGTCGACGATCTTCGTGTATCCCGTGCATCGGCACAGGTTGCCGGCGATGGCCTCGCGGATGTGGTCCTCGTCGCCATCGCCGCCGGCGTCGAGATAGGCCCGTGCCGCCATGAGCATGCCCGGGGTGCAGATCCCGCATTGCGCAGCGCCGTGCTCGAGGAATGCCTCCTGCAGGGTGTCCAGGGCGCCGCGCTCCCGTGCGGCCAGCGACAGACCCTCGACCGTGCGCACGATCCGGCCCTCGACCTGGCAGATGGGCACGAGGCACGCGTCGACGACCTGGCCGTCGAGGATCACGGAGCAGGCGCCGCACTCCCCTTCCCCGCAACCCTCCTTCGTGCCGGTGAGCCCGAGGTCCTCGCGCAGCACGTCGAGCAGCCGGCGCATGCCCGGCACCTCGACCTCCGCCGGGACGCCATTGACGAGGAACCGGTACGCGGTCACGCGGCGGACGCTCGCTGCAGCGCGGCCAGGATCCGCTCCGGCGTCGCCGGCAGCTCGTGGATCCAGACGCCCGTCGCGTCGTGGATCGCGGCCACGACCGCGGGCGCCGCGACGTCCATCGGCAGCTCACCGACACCCTTGGCGCCATGGGGCGCGCCGCTGTACGGCGCCTCGACGAGGATCGAGCGGATGTGCGGAGCGTCGAGCGCCGTCGGGATCAGGTACGTCGCCAGCCGGTCGTTGAGGTAGCGGCCGTCGCGCAGCTTGATCTCCTCGATCGTCGCGTAGCCGACCGCCTGGAGGGTCCCGCCCTCGACCTGGCCCTCGCACAGGATCGGGTGGATCACCACCCCCACGTCGTCGACGGCGATCACGTCGCGGACGGAGACCTCGGCCGTGTCGAGATCGACCTCGACGCTCACCACCGCGGCCGCCCAGCCGAAGGCGGGGTACGCGTCGCCCGTGTACGTCGTGTCGTCGAACCCGACGCCGGGATAGGGCTCGAACTGCTGGTCGATCCTCGTCGGCCCGTGGATGCGCGCGTCATCCCGGAACGCCTCGTGGAACGGGACGCCCGGGTTGCGCGCCTCGACCTCGGCCTTGAGTCGCCGCGCCGCCTGGATGGTCAGCCCGCCGACCACCATCACCGTGCGACTGGCAACGGTCGGGCCGGAGTCGGGCACCTCGGCCGTGTCCTGGGGCGCGTACTCGACCCAGTCGGCCGGCACGCCGAGCTCGGACGCGACCATCTGCGGGAAGACGGTCTTCGTGCCCTGGCCCATCTCCGTGCTCGCCGTGAGCACGCGGATCCGACCATCCGCGGTCAGCTCGACCGAGGCGACCGACTTGAGCAGCACCTCGCCCGAGCCCGTGAACCCCGCCCCGTGCCACGCCAGCGCCAGGCCGATCCCGTTGGCGAACCGCCGGTCGCCCGTCCGCAGCGTCCCGGCCGGGATCGTCCCCGAGCCGTGCCGCTCGGCCGCCTCGCGGCCGGTCAGCTGGCGGACCCGCTCGAACAGGCTCGCCCCGACGGCCTGCTCCAGCACCTCCTCGCCGGCGACGCTCTCGCGCAGGACCTGGCCGGTGGGCGTCGTGTCGTTGAGCTGGTACACGTTCCGGCGCCGGATCTCGGCGGGGCTCATGTTGAGGGCCTCGGCGAGGCGGTTGAGCTGGGTCTCGGCGGCGAACTCTGTCTGCGGGGCGCCGAAGCCGCGGAACGCGCCGTTGGGCGGCGTGTTGGTGCGCGTGGCGCGGCCGCGAAGCCGGACGTTGGGGCAGCGGTATGGCCCGCCGGCGTGCAGCACGCCGCGCGACAGGACGACCGGGGTGAGCGTGCAGTACGCCCCGCCGTCCATGACGACCTCGATGTCCTGGGCGACGAGCCGGCCGTCACGGGTCACGCCGGTCCGGTGGCGAACGATCGCCGGGTGGCGCTTGGTGGTCGCGGCGATGTCCTCGTGGCGTTCGTAGATCATGCGCACGGGTCGCCGCGCCTTGAGCGCGAGGAGCGACGCGTGCAGGGCGATCATCGACGGGTACTCCTCCTTGCCGCCGAAGCCGCCGCCGGTCTCCTCCTGGATCACCCGGGCCTGGACGGAGCTGAGCCTGAGCGCGCGCTTGAGCGCCTTGTGGACGTAGTACGGGCACTGCATGGAGCCGTGGATGACGATGCCGCCGTCCTCGCCGGGCACGGCGATCATCGCCTGGTTCTCGATGTACAGCTGCTCCTGGTGCCCGACGCGGTACTCGCCCTCGAGGATCAGGTCCGCGCCGGCGAAGCCCGCGTCGAGGTCCCCCCGGGCGACGTCGTACTGGGCGAACACGTGGTCCGACTGCTCGGGATCGAAGACCGGCGGCAGCGGCTCGGTCACGAGCCTGATCCGACCCTTGAGCTCGCGCAGCGTCTCGCGATCCGGTGCCGCCAGCAGGGCGACCGCCTCGGCGTGGTGCCGGATCTCCCCGCCCACGGGCACGAGCAGCGGCTGGTCGTCCTTGATCAGGCTGACGACGTTGTCGCCCGGGATGTC
>DATJGH010000170.1:0-3187 GCA_035495215.1 Patescibacteria group bacterium | reverse complement strand
CTTCGCCGAGATCATCACCAACTACCCCGGCGGCGCGCCCGCGGTCGAGGTCACCCGGATCATCGGTGCCGAGGACCAGTGGGTCGTCACGCCGGCGAACACCGCGATTCGCGTCGCGGGCAGCGGCGACTTCTGGTGGTCCGAGTGGCGGCTCACCTACCCGAACGGCGATGTGTTCCTCGTCGTCGACCTGTTCGAGCTGCGCGACGGCCTGGTCTACCGCGAGACCGTGTACTGGGCGGCCCCGTTCGAGGCGCCGGAATGGCGCGCACCCTGGGTCGAGCGCCCGACGTAACCGCCGAGGTGACGCTCCGCGACGCCTGGGAGGATGAGGCCCGGAACTGGATCGCGTGGGCGCGAACGCCTGGCCACGACAGCTACTGGCGATTCCATCGCGACCAATTCCTGCCCTCGTTGCCGCCGCCGCCTCGCCGGGTGGTCGACGTGGGTTGCGGCGAGGGCCGGCTGGACCGGGACCTGAAGCGCCTGGGCTACGACGTCGTCGGCGTGGATGGTTCGCCGACGCTCGTGGCCGCGGCACGGGCAGCGGATCCCGAAGGACGCTACGAGGTCGCCGACGCCGCCGACCTCCCGTTGCCGAACGCCAGCGCCGACCTGGTCACAGCCTTCATGTCCCTCCAGGACGTTGACGACATTGACGCGGCCGTCCGGGAGATTGCCCGCGTCCTCGTCGCTGGTGGGCGCCTGCGTGCCGCGATCGTCCACCCGCTCAACTCTGCCGGACGGTACGCGACCCGCGAGCTCGACGCCGTCTTCGAGATTCGCGACTCGTACTTTGAGGAGCGGCGCTCCAGCGACACGTTCGAACGCGACGGCCTGACCATGACCTTCACGAGCCAGCATCGGTCGCTCGAGCGCATCGCCGGCGCGATCCTCGACGCTGGCCTGCTCATCGACCACCTGGCCGAGGTGCCGGACCTGGCCGATCCACCGGGCAGTCCCTGGCGACGGCTGCCCCTGTTCCTGCACCTGGGTGCGCTGAAGGCTCATGCTTGACCGACGTCGCCACGCGCCCGCATGATCACGCCGTGATCCGACCCCGGAGCCCGATGGCGATGCCGGGGCGGTCGATCCGCCGGCGGGGCTGACCGAGCGACCCGACGGCCGACCGGCCGCCGTCTCGACCGCGCGCCGCGACGGCGCGCTGCCCACCATCGTCTCCTGTCGACGCCTCAGTCGACCCCTCACGACCGAGGACCCATGCCTGACCGTCCGCGTTACTACCTGACGACCGCCATCGCGTATCCGAACAACAAGCCCGGGCTGCACACCCTGTACGAGGTGATCGGCGCCGACGTCATCGCGCGCTGGCACCGGATGAAGGGCGACGACACGCGCTTCCTGACCGGCACCGACGAGCACTCGGTGAACATCGCCCAGAGCGCCGCCGACCAGGGCCGCGACACCAGGGCGTTCGTCGACGACATGGTCAAGCTGTTCGTCGACGCCGAAGCCGCGCTGCTCATCGCGCCTGATCGGTTCATCCGGACCACCGACCCGGACCACCGCCGCGCCTCGCAGGAGATGGTCCGGCGGGCATACGCCAACGGCGACGTGTACCTCGGCAAGTACGAGGGCTGGTACTGCCCGAACGAAGGGTTCAAGGCGTCGTCCGACCTGCATGAGACGCCCGAGGGCATGCGCTGCCCCAACCACCCGAACGTCGAGCTCCAGTGGCTCACGGAGCGCAACTGGTTCTTCCGCCTGTCCGCCTACCGGGATCGGCTGCTCGCCCATTTCGAGGCGAACCCGGGCTTCGTCGAGCCGGAGTACCGGAAGAACGAGATGCTGGCCTTCCTGCGCCAGGGCCTCGAGGACATCTCCATCAGCCGCGAGACCTTCCACTGGGGCATCCCGTTTCCCATCGCCGAGAACGGCGAGACCGCCCAGCGCGAGGACGGCTCGTGGGATCCCGAAGCGGGCGTGATCTACGTCTGGTTCGACGCGCTGATCAACTACATCACCGGTGCGGGCTTCCCGGACAACCCGGCCGAGTTCGCGAAGTGGTGGCCCGCCGACCTCCACGTCATCGGCAAGGACATCAACCGGTTCCACTCGATCATCTGGCCGGCGATGCTCATGAGCGCCGGCATCGAGCCGCCGCGCAAGGTCTGGGTCCACGGCTTCCTGCTCGCCGCGGGCGGCGACCGCATGTCCAAGAGCCGGGGCAACATGTTCGACCCGACCGACGTCGTCGCCGCCCTCGGTGCCGACGGCGCCCGCTACGTGTCCCTGCGCGAGGTGCCGTTCGACAAGGACGCGGAGGTTTCCTGGGATTCCTTCGTCCGCCGCTACAACGCGGACCTCGCGAACGACTTCGGCAATCTCGTGAACCGGACGGTGTCGATGGCGGGCCGGTACCTCGGCGGGGAGCGGCCTGCCCCGCGATCCGGCACCGAAGCGCCGCTCGCGGAAGCCTGGTCTCGGGCGGTGTCCGCGTACGAGGCGAAGCTGGACGCCATGCTCCTGCACGAGGCGCTCGCCGCCCTGTGGGGTTTCGTGGGCGACGCCAATCGCTTCGTCGAGGCGGAGCAGCCCTGGGCGATCGCCAAGGCCGCGCGCGCGGGCGATGCCACCGCCCCGGAGGCCGAGGCGCGTCTCGCCGGGGTGCTCGGCGATCTCGTCGAGGCGGTGCGGCTGGTTGCCCTGGCGGCGGCGCCGTTCATGCCCACGATCGCCCCGCGGGCGCTCGCGCAGCTCGGCTATCGCTACGCGTACGAGGCCGATGGCAACGGTGGCCCGCCGCTCCTCGAGCAGCTCGAGTGGGGCGCGGCCTCGGCAGCGAGCGGCCGCCTCGGGACCGCCGAGCCCCTCTTCCCGCGCCTCGAGGTCGAATCCGCCGAGGCCCCTGTCGATTCGACGACCGCCTGATCGTCGTTCTGGCAGCGGCGCGAATCTCTCGCCAGGAACACGGAGGACGACATGTCGCAGCACGGCGAGTTCAGCCATATCGAATTCCCGGCCGACGACGTCGAACGGGCCAGGGCGTTCTACGGCGCCGTCTTCGGCTGGCAGTTCCGGTCGATGGACGAGATGCCCGACTACTTCCTGTACGAGGCAGGTCCCGGCGGCCTCGGTGGCGGCATCGGCAAGCGCGGCGAGAACGCGCCCGACGCGGTGCGCAACTACATCACCGTCGCGTCGATCGACGACAGCCTCGCGGCCG
>DATJGH010000169.1:0-10085 GCA_035495215.1 Patescibacteria group bacterium | reverse complement strand
AGGTTGGCGGTCTCGCTGGTCACGTGCAGGCACGCCCCGACGCGCATGCCCTTCAGCGGCTGCTCGGTCGCGAACCGCTCGCGGATGATGCGCAGCACCGGCATCTCGCGCTCGGCCCACTCGATGCGCCGGACGCCCTCGGCCGCGAGGTCGAGGTTGGCGACGTCGTAGTCGATCCCGGCACGGGTGACCGTCATCGGTCGTGCGTCTCCCTGCTGCGTGCGAACCGGCGGAGCACGGCGGCGACGTCGGCCCACAGCGAGCCGATGCGATGCCCGAGGCGCTCCTCGAAGCGAACGTGCTCGGCGTAGCCCAGTCGCCGGTACGCGTTCAGTGCCGGCGGGTTGTCCGAGCGGACGTTGAGCACGACATGGTCGCAGAACTCGAGCAATCGGGCGGTGACCGCGGACGTGGTCGCCTGGGCGTAGCCGCGACCCCGGAACTCGGGCTGGGTCAGGACATTGCCCACCACGGCGATTCGGGCGCGGCGCCCGATCACGTGGGTGCCGGCCGCAGCGACGAGCCGGCCGTTGACCCGGATCCCGTAGTACACGCCCTCGGCGATCGCCTGCGGCGGCAGCCAGCTGCCGAAGCCGAGCCGGTACAGGCGGTTGAGCTCGCCCGCGTCGGTCGGGAGCAGGCGCTCCACGCCCGGGTCGAACGCCTCGCGGAAGGATGGCTTGTCGAGCCACATGCGGACCATCTGGGGGCCGGCTTCGAGGCGGTATCGACGCTCGACGGCGGCCTGCGTCGCGGGCATGCAGGCGACGTACGCGATCGACGGCCGGATGACGTCCCGCAGGATCGCCTCGACGCCGTCGTCGCGGCCGACGACGAACAGCGGCTGGGGCGCCGGCCCGCCGTACTCGAGGACGAGCGACACGACCTCGTCGCCGGTGCGCGCGATCCCCCATCTGGCCCGGTTCGTGTCCCGGTCCTCGAGGTCGGCGAGGGCATACGCGGCGAAGATCCGATCGCGCTCGAGGAAGTCGCGGATGAGCCCGAAGTCCTCCGTGGCCTCGGCGACGAGGCGGGTGCCGGCGCGATCCAGCGCGACGGTCGCCATCAGATCGCCTCCACGGGCGCGGGCGCGATCGGGTACGGGTGGTCGGCGGCGCGACGCTCCGCCCGGCGGTCCATCGCGGCGCGCAGGCCCGTGGCGAATGGTGCGCGAACCACGCCCTCCTCGGTCACGATCGCGCTGATCAGCTCGGCGGGCGTGACGTCGAAGGCCGGGTTCCGCACCTCGGTCCCCGCGGGCGCGATGCGGACGCCCCGGATCTCGGTGACCTCGGACGCCGCCCGGTCCTCGATGGGAATGGCGGCGCCATCCGGGGTCTCGAGGTCCACCGATGAGAGCGGGGCACAGACCACGAACGGGACGCCGTGGCGCTGCGCGAGCACGGCCAGGGTGTACGTGCCGATCTTGTTGGCCGTATCGCCGTTCGCGGCGATGCGATCCGCGCCGACGAGGATCACGTCGACCTGGCCCTGGGCCATCAGCGGCCCGGCCGCCATGTCCGGGATCAGCGTGTGCGGAACGCCGGCTTGCTGGAGCTCCCAGGCCGTGATGCGTGCGCCCTGGAGGTACGGGCGGGTCTCGTCCACCCAGACGTGCACCGGTCGCTCCGCTGCGTGGGCCGCCTGGACCACCCCGAGCGCCGTCCCGAACTGGCCGGCCGCCAGCGGCCCGGTGTTGCAGTGGGTCAGCACGTTCAGCGGCCGGCCCTCGACCCCGGGGAGCACGGTGAGCCCTGCCTCGGCCAGGCGCCCGTGGTCATCGTTCGCCTCGGCCACGATGGCCATCGCCTCGGCGTCCATGGCCGCCGCGATCTCGGCGCCCTCCTTCGACAGCTCGCCGATCGCGTGGTAGCGAGCCATGAGGCGGTCGACGGCCCAGCGCAGGTTGATCGCGGTCGGACGTGCCTCGCGGAGGCCGTCGGCCTGGCCTTCGAGGATCGCCCGGCGGGCATGTGGGTGGGATCTGGCCGCGATCCGCGCGGTCAGCGCGAGCCCGATCGCCGCCACCTGGCCGATCGCCGGGGCGCCGCGGACGGCCATGAGCCGGATCGCGTTGGCCGCGTCCGAGGCCCCGCGGACCGGCATCTCGACGAGTTGGTCCGGCAGCTTGCGCTGGTCGATGACCAGCAGCACGTTGTCGGATTCGAACCGGAACGGCGTGCGGAAGACGGCCGCAACCGGCGGTTCGTCCGGGCCCTGCCCGAGCCCGCTCGCCGGCGCTCCGGATGCTCCGGGCGCTCCCCTGCCGTTCCCGGGGGTGGCCGGCGGCCGCTCACCGAGCAGCGCGGCGGCCTCCGCGGCCGAGCGATCGCGCAGGTCGCTCACGGCACCGACGACCGTGGCGGCGCTCGTCATCACCTCGCCGGCGAACTGGCGGAAGAACTGCCGACGCGTGGGATCGGGGGGCTGCCCGGCAACCGCATCCCGAGTGCTGCGGTCAGTCGGCTCGTCGGGCATCGTGCTGGACTCGGGCGCGGCGGGGCCGTCGGTCGAGACGGTCAATACCGGATGACGCTCGTGACGCGGCGGCCGCCGAGGCGCTCGCGCCCGTTCAGGAACTCGAGCTCGACCAGGAACGCAAGGCCGACCACTTCGCCCTTCAGCCGCTCGACCAGCTCGATCGTGCCCTGCACCGTGCCACCGGTCGCGAGGAGATCGTCGACGATCAGCACCTTCTGCCCCGGCTGGATCGCGTCCCGGTGGATCTCGAGCGTGTTCGAGCCGTACTCCAGGGCGTACTCGACCGAGATGGTCTCGGCCGGCAGCTTGCCGAGCTTGCGCACCGGCACGAGCCCGGCGCTGAGCTCGATGGCCATCGGCGCGCTGAAGATGAAGCCGCGCGACTCCATGCCCACGACGACGTCGAGGTCGTCGCCGCGGTACGGATCGAGCATCAGCTTGATCGCCTCGCGATACGCGGCCGCGTCCTTGAGCAGCGTGGTGATGTCGTAGAACAGGATGCCCGGCTTGGGAAAGTCGGGGACCTCGCGGATCTTCGCCCGAAGCTCCTCGGCGGACACGAGCGCAGGGCCCTCCTCGTGGTGGTGTCGCGTGGGGCGCGCGAACGGCGCGTCAGACAGCCGGTCGGGTGAGGCCCGAGTCTACCGCAGGCGCGCTCCCGCCTTGGCCGTGCCGGCTCCCGCGGGAGAGGGCGCAGCCGCCGCGGCCGGACGCAGGCGGGGCGAGAGGAACCAGCCCAGAACCGCCACGACGGTCCCGGCGACGATCGCCGCGGCGAGTCCCGGCGCGGGCCCCGCTCCCGCCCGCACTCCGGCGGCGACAAAGGCACCCGCGACGGTCAGGCCGAGTGCCGTGCCCAGCGAGTCGGAGAGCGTCAGGCCCGAGGTCACCTCGCCCTGCGAGGGCCGGGGGACGTCGCGCAGGACGATCAGGGCGAACTGGGCATAGGTGAGGCCCATCCCGAACCCTCCGAAGGCGAAGATCGGGACGCTCAGCCAGGCGGGTACGGCAGGCAGCAGGATCAGCCCGAGCCCGGCGATCCCGGCTGCCACGACCGGGAACCCGACCCGGACGAACCACTCATGGGGGAAGCGCGCGGACAGCCGCGCCTGCGTCCACGAGCCGGCGGTCCACGACAGGGTGGCCGCGGTGAGCGCGATGCCAGCCTGCGCCGCCGACCAGCCGCGCACCTCGACGAGGAGGAGCGCCACATATGCGTCGACGGCGAAGAAGGCAAACGTCACGAAGCCGCGCAGCAGGACCGCGGTCGGATAGCCGCGCGCGGCTCGCAGGGTCCCAGGCGGCACAAGCCGGTGGAATGCCCAGCCCGCGAGGCCCAGGCCCGGCACGCCGACGCCGAGGATGAGCACGGGCGAGTCCGCCTGGAGGCCGGTCGTGGCGAGGATCACGCCGATGCCCATGAGCACCCCATTCCGAACCCGGCTGGCCGGGGAGCCGGTCGTCTTCGCGACTGCCGCGGCCGGCTGGAGTGTCGACAGGCCGCGATAGGCCATCGCCCCGGAGACCAGGAGGACCGGCAGCAGCCCGAAGAAGATCAAGCGCCAGTTGAACGCCTCGGCGACCACCCCGGCGACTCCCGGCCCGAAGACGCCCGGCAGGATCCATGCGGTCGACAGGGTCGCGAACATGCTCGGTCGCAGGTGCTCCGGCAGGCTGCGGCCGATCGCGACGTAGGCGATCGGCGGGATCGCGCCGCCGCCGAGACCCTGGATCAACCGGCCGAGGATGAGCATCGGCATCGATATGGCGGCACCGGCGATGGTCAGGCCGGCGGCGAACATCGCGAGGCCGAGCACGAACGGCAGGACGATCCCTCGGCGATCGATCAGCTGGCCCGCGACGACGATGCCGACAAGGGAGGACGCGGTGAACGCCGAGAAGACGAGTCCGTAGAGCTCCAGGCCACCGAGCTCGCGGGCCACGATCGGCATGGCCGTCGAGACGGCGAGCGCCTCGGTGGCAACGAGGGTGATGGTCAGGACCAGTCCGACCGTCAGCGGGCGCCGCCCCGGCGACCACAGGCCGCCCTCCTCGGGTGGCACGGGCACCCGGTGGACAGCGAGGCTCGAGGGGTGCGCCAGCTCCTCCGCGGAGACCTCGTCTGGGACGTCGGAGTGGAGCGCCTCGGGCATCACGGGAGTATGGCCGGACTCCGGTTACGTCGCCGGCCCCGGACGCCCCGGCAGCTGGCCAGGGTCCTGAGCGAGGTCGCGACGAATTCCTGGCGGCAGCTGGCGATGGCGACGCCCGGCGGGGCGAGGTCCGCGATCACCGAGCTGTCGGGGACGAGGCGGCACGTCGCGGATGCGGCATCGCAGATCAGGAACCGGCCGCAACCTCGGGGAGGCGCACCGAACCGTCCGCCTCGAGCGACCAGAACGGGTTGTGGGCGATCTCCCAGGGATGCCCGTCGGGATCGAGGAACACCCCGTTGTACCCGCCCCAGAAGGTCTCGCCGCCCTCGCGCGCGATCTGCGCGCCCGCGTCTCGCGCCTTCGCCAGGAACGCGTCGACCTCGGCGGGCGAGGAGACGTTGCAGGCGAGCGTGATGCCACCCCAGCCGCCGTTGTCGACCACCTCGCTGTCCTTCGCGAGCTCCTCGCGGCTCCACAGCCCGAAGACCATCGAGCCGGACTGGAAGAACACGACGCCGTCCTCCGGCTTCGAGTCGGTCCGCCAGCCGAGTGCCTCGTAGAACTTCCGTGAGCGTTCGAGATCTCCGACGCCGATCGTGATCAGGCTGACTCGAGGTTCCATGCTCGTGACGCTAGCGCGGGCCACGGCTTCCTGCCCCAGGTGTTCGGCAGGGGCACGTTGGAGCGACGGGAGCGCCCGGGTCCATGCGAGCCCTGCATCAAACGCTCGCCCCCGGGCTCGTTAGAACCGGATTGGGGCGACCGTTGCCTCAAACGGTCGCCCTGCGGCACATTCGATGGCATGAAGCGCCTCCTCGAGCTCGACACGCGCGCCCCGGACACGACGGCGCTGGTATTGCGTGCCTCCGGCGTGCGTATGAGGCGAAACGGGGGGCGGCGGCGGGGCGGCGGGGGCGGGGGCGGCGGCGGGGCGGCGGCGGGGGGGCAGGGGCGGCGCGGCGCGATGTCAGCGCTGCTCGATGGCCACCCGCAGGCCGAGCGCGATGAGCACGACGCCGGTCACCCGCTCGAGCCAGCGCCGGACGTCGCTCCGGGTGAGCGTGCGATGCGCGCGGGCGACCAGGTGGGCGTAGAGCGTCATCCAGATCAGCCCGACGAGGATGTGCACCCCGGCGAGGAAGGCGATCTGCGGCAGCACCGAGCGCCCCTCGTCGATGAACTGCGGCAGATAGGTCAGGAACAGCAGTGCGGGCTTCGGGTTGAGGACCGTGCTGACGAGGCCCTGGAGGTACGCCGTGCGGGGTGAGGGAAGGCCACGCGGCGGCGCCACCCCGGCCACCGTCGTGGCCACCTCGGCGTCCCGCCGTCGTGCCGCCAGCAGCGTCTGGATGCCGAGGAAGACGAGGTACGCCGCCCCCGCGAGCTTGACGACGGTGTACGCCTCGGCCGAGGTCGCCAGGAGCGCCGACAGCCCGGCCGCGAGGGCAACCGCATGCACGACGAGGCCCGTGAGGTTCCCGAAGATCGTCCGCTGGGCGAGGCTCGTGCCGCCGATGAACACCTGGCGCATGACCAGCGCCATGTCCGCGCCGGGCACGATCGTGACCAGGATCGACCCGACGAGGAACGGCAGCAGCTGCTCGATGGGCACCGGCACGGCACGCAGGATGCCAGAGCCCGCGGGTCACCCGGCGGTGTGCAGCGCCTCGATCAGGCGGTCGAGGAGCTCGATCCGGCGTCGATGCTGCTCGACCTCGGCGGTCATGACCTCGCGCGCGGAGTCCGAGCCGTAGCCCGCCGAATGGCGGAAGCCGCGGCGATGCAGCTCCGCGAGCTCCGTTGCCCGGGCGGCGAGCAGGGCGCCGCGGAGCACGCGCGCCTCCTCGGCGGCGAGATCGAGCTCGAGGCGCGGCATCAGATCGGGTCGTCGAAGCCGGGCCGCTCCGTTGGCCCGTAGGGATTCACCCGTGCCGCTGGTTCGACTCGCTCGGTCCGCATCGCGGCGATGGTCTCCGCGTCGACGTGCGCCCGCTCGGCCGAGAGCCGTGCCACGACGGCCTGGGTGAGCTGCCAGCCCTTCAACGGGTCCTTCGGCAGGCGGATGCGCACCTGGTTCGAGGCAAAGGTCACGTCGGAATGGCGAACGCCGGGCAGCGAGCCAGGGGTCAGGAGCCGCATCGCGGTCGCGCGCGACAGCCCGGCGCCGAAGCGAACCACGAGCTGGCCGTCCTCCCGTGACATCGACGCGATCCCGATGGCCTCCGCCGCGAGCCGGAGCTCGGCGACCTCGGCGAGGCGCTGCACGGGCAGCGGCATCGGTCCGAAGCGGTCGATGACCTCCTGCCGGAAGGCGGCCACGTCGCCCGGGGTCCGGGCGTTGGCGAGGCGCCGATACAGCTCGAGCTTCTGCGCCTCCTCGGGAACGTAGTCGTCGGGGAGATGCGCTTCGAGCGGCAGGTCGACGACGGCCTGCTGCGGGACGAGCACGGGCGCGCGATTCTCGCGGGATGCCTTGCGATCCTCGACGGCCTCGGCGAGGAGTCGCGAGTACAGGTCGAAGCCGACCGCGGCCATGTGGCCCGACTGTTCCCCGCCGAGGATGTTGCCGGCGCCCCGGATCTCGAGGTCGGACAGCGCGATCTGGAAGCCGGCGCCGAGCTCCGACGCGTTGAAGATGGCCTGGAGACGCTTCCTGGCCTCTTCGCTCATCCGCTCGCGGCGCCGGTACAGGAGGTACGCATAGGCGCGCCGCGAGGACCTCCCGACCCGGCCTCGGAGCTGGTACAGCTGGGCCAGCCCGAGCGTGTCCGCCCGGTCGATCACGATGGTGTTCGCGTTCGGGATGTCGAGGCCGGACTCGATGATCGTCGTGCACACGAGCACGTCGGCCTCGCCCGCCGCGAACCGGAGCATCACGCTCGAGAGCTGGCCCTCCGCCATCTGGCCATGGCCGACGACGAGGCGCGCGTCGGGGAGCAGGCGACGGAGCTGCTCGGCCTGGGCCTCGATGGTCTCGACCCGGTTGTGCACGTAGAAGACCTGCCCGCCGCGGTCCAGCTCGCGCAGGATGGCATCGCGCACGAGCCCTGCCGACGCCTCCGCGACGCGCGTCTGGATCGGCAGCCGGTCCTCGGGCGGTGTCTCGATGACGCTCATGTCGCGGACGCCGGCGAGCGCGAGGTTGAGCGTTCGCGGGATCGGGGTGGCGCTGAGGGTCAGGACGTCGACCTCGCGCTTGAGCTGCTTGAGCCGCTCCTTCGCCGCGACCCCGAAGCGCTGCTCCTCGTCGACGACCACGAGGCCGAGATCCCGGAAGCGCACGTCCCGCGAGAGCAGCCGATGGGTCCCGATGACGAGGTCCACCGAGCCGTCCGCGAGACCCGCCACGGTCCTCTCCTGGTCCGCCTTCGACACGAACCGGGAGAGCAGCGCGACCTTGACCGGGAACGGCCCGAAGCGGGCGCTGAAGGTCGCGTGATGCTGCGCGGCGAGGACGGTCGTCGGGACGAGCACCGCGACCTGCTTGCCATCCTGGGTCGCCTTGAACGCAGCCCGGATCGCGACCTCGGTCTTGCCGTACCCGACGTCGCCGACGACGAGGCGATCCATCGGCCGGACCGCCTCCATGTCGTGCTTGACCTCGACCGCGGCCCGGAGCTGGTCGACCGTCTCCTCGTACGGGAACGCCGCCTCCATCTCGGACTGCCACGGCGAGTCGAGCTGGTAGGCGTGGCCCGGGGCGTCGGCCCGAGCGGCGTAGAGCGCGAGCAGCTCCTCGGCGAGGTCGTCGACGGCCTTGCGGACGCGCTGCTTCGTGCGCAGCCACTCGGTCCCACCGAGCTTCGACAGGCTCGGGTGCTCGCCGCCCGAGTAGCGCGAGATCCGGCCGATCTGCTCGACCGGCACGAAGATGCGGTCCTGGCCCTGGAACGCGAGCTCGAGGAAGTCGCGCTCGTCACCCTGGCCGGAGCTGCGCCGGAGCATCCGCTCGTAACGCGCGATTCCGTGATCGATGTGGACGACGAGGTCGCCGGGTGTCAGCCGCTCGAGGATGTCCCGCGGGACGACCCGGCGCATCGCCTTCGGCCGGCGGACGCGGACGTTCCCGAACAGCTCGCGATCGGTGACGAAGACGAGCCCGTCGGGCCCGCCCGCGAAGCCACCGTTCAGGCTTCGATCCACGACCGAGACCGTGCCGGCGGGCGGCGCCGCCTCGATCACGTCGGTGACACCGGCGGCATGGCCGGCCTCCTCGAGCAGCTCGGCGAGTCGGGGCGCCTGGTCGGACGCGATGACGATCCTGGGCGCGCGTTGATCCTGCTGCCAGCGTTCGACGGCCTCGCCGATTCTCGCGCCCCGCCCGGGCGGGAGCTGCGGCTCGCGCCAGCCGAACAGGTCGCCCGAGGACTTGCCGCCGCCCGCGATCGCGTTGGCGGCTTCGGACTCCCAGGTGAGCTCGAGGGTCCGCGCGGCGAGCAGCCGGCGCTTCCAGTCTCGCGGTGGGAGGAGCGTGGGCGGCCAGTCCTTCGGCAGCTCCGCGGCGCCGACGAGGTCGTCGCGACGCTCGTCCGCCTGGCGCCACAGGAACTCGGCCGCTTCACCGACGTCGCCCGGCTCGTCGAGCACGAACAGTGTCTCGGGGTCGAGGTGGTCCAGCGCCGTGGACGGGGCGAGGATCGGCGCCCAGATCTCGGCCGCGTCGCCCACGGCCGCGGCGCGCGACTCGTGCGCCTCCGAGCCCACGAGCCGCTCGAGGTCCTGGGCCAGCCGCTCCGTGAGCTTGCGGCTCGCGCTGCCCAGGCGGTCGCGGACGGCTTCGGCCCCGCCGGCGGGCACGAGGAACTCCGATGCCGGGAGGAGGGTGACGCGTTCGACCCTGCCGGTCGTTCGCTGGTCGGTGGGGTCGAACTCGCGGAGCGAGTCGATCTCGTCGCCGAACGACTCGACGCGGACGGGCAGGTCCGCTGACGGGGGGAACACATCGACGATGCCGCCGCGGCGCGCGAACTCGCCGCGTCCGGCGACCTCGAGCACCGGCGTATAGCCGAGCTCGAGCAGCTCGCGGAGCAGCGCGCTCTGGGCGATCCGGGCGCCGACGCGCAGCTCGAGTGGCTGGTCCGGCAGGTCCTCCGGCGCGAGCGTGTGCTGGATCAGCGCCTGGACGCTGGCCACGAGGATCCGCGCGCGGCCACCGCGCCACGCGGAGAGCGCGGCCACGCGCGCCGCCGTCTCGTCGGCGACGAGCTCGCTGCGCTCGTAGGCGAGCGCGGTCCGTGGCTCGAGCACCGCGACTGCCGCGGGATCGCCGACCCATGCCCCGAGCTCCTCCGCGACTCGATCGCCGATCTCGGAGTCGCGCGCGATCCAGCAGATGCGTTCGCCGGCGGCCAGCGCGAGCGCGGCGGCGAGGTAGCTCTTGGCACCGTGCGGCACCGAGGTCACGCCGGCGTGCCGCCCCGCATTCGAGGGCGGCGCGGCGGGCGGTCC
>DATJGH010000168.1:0-46667 GCA_035495215.1 Patescibacteria group bacterium | reverse complement strand
CTCGTCGACCGAGACGTCCTCGTCGACGCAGACCTCGTCGGTGAGCGAGACGACCACCGGCAGCGAGACCTCCTCGGTCAGCGAGACCACGACGACAACCGAGTCGCCGACGACCAGCGAGACGTCCTCGGTGAGCGAGACCACCACCGGCAGCGAGACGTCGACGGGGACCGAAACGTCCTCGACGACGACGAGCTTCACGCAGACCGTCTCGGGCACCACGACCTCGGGCACGACGACGGGCTTCTCGCAGACGGTCTCGGGGACCACGACGACCGCGGGCCCGACGCAGCCGAACACGGCGACGGCCGACGACGCGGCCCCGGTCACGGGCGGCAGCGCAGGCTCGCTGCTCATCGCGGCGTTCGCCTTCCTTGTCGGCAGCATCCTCGTGCTGGTTCCGGCCCGCCGGAGGAACCGCGAGTAGCCGCGGCCCAGCTCGAGACCTGATCGGATCGCCACGAGGGCCCGGGATTCCCGGGCCCTCTCTTTCTGCCCGTCGGCGCGGCGATCGGCTCGGTTAGGCTCGGCCGGATGACCGAGCAGGGCATGACGGCGTCACCTCCCGAGGCGGCGCGCGCGGCCGTCATCGGCGCCGGGACCATGGGCGCCGGCATCGCCCAGGTGGCTCTCGAGGCCGGCTGGCGCGTCTCGCTGCATGACCCGCTCCCGGGCGCAACCGACAGGGCGCTCGAGCGCATCCGCCAGGGCCTGACGCGCCGCGCCGAGAAGTCGGGCGCGGACGATCCGGCGCGTGAAACGGCCCGGCGCCTCCTCGCGCTCGACGTCCGGCAGGATCTCGAAGCGGTCACGGCTGGGGCGCAGCTCGTCATCGAGGCGGTCCTCGAGGACCTCGACCTCAAGCGCCGGCTGTTCGCCGACCTCGACGATGTCGCGGCGCCGGACGCCCTGCTCGCCACGAACACGAGCGCCCTGTCGGTCACGAAGATCGCCGAGGTTGCCGGCCACCCGGAACGCGTCGTCGGGCTGCACTTCTTCAACCCGGCGCCCCTCCTGCCGCTGGTCGAGGTCGTCGCGGGCCGCGCGAGCGCGCCCTGGGCCGTCGAGCGTGCCGCCGCGATCGTCGAGGGCTGGGGCAAGACCCCGATCCGTGTTTCGGATTCGCCCGGCTTCATCGTCAACCGGGTGAACCGGCCGTTCACGCTGGAGCCGTTGCGCCTGCTGCGCGCCGGCGCGGCGTCCGTCGGGGCGATCGACAGCGCGATCGTCGCGGCCGGGTTTCCGATGGGTCCGTTCGCGCTCATGGACCTGATCGGCGTCGACGTGAACCTGGCCGCCGCGCGCGGCCTGTTCGAGGCGTCGGGGCGGCCACCCAGGTTCCGGCCCTCGCCGATCCAGGAGGAGCTCGTCGCCGCCGGCCGCCTCGGCCGCAAGAGCAGCGAGGGCTTCTACCGCTACGTCGCCGGCAAGGCGACCGGTCCCGCACCCAGGTTCGCCGCCGGTCCCGCCCGGAGCGGCGGGGCCGGCATCGACCCCTCGACGATCGCCGAGCGGGTCGTCCTGGCGATCGTGAACGAGGCGTACCGCGCGCTGGGCGACGGCGTCGCCAGCGCGGACGACATCGATCGGGCGATGCGCCTCGGTGCGAACCACCCGTTCGGCCCGTTCGAGTGGGCAGGCCGGAGCGGGATCCACGAGGTCGTCGTCATGCTCGACGCGCTGAGCGACGAGGATGCCGACACGTTCCGGCCGACCCTCGCGTTGCTCCGCGCCGCGAAAGCGGGGATGTGAATCAACGCGTACGATCCGCGCGCAACATGGCCGGGCTTCACCGCGAGGGGGAATTCATGACCGCACGCCGCGCCGGAACGACGCTGGCTCTGCTCGCCGGGACCGCGCTCCTGGTCGGCGCCTGTGGTGGCGCTGCCGCCACGTCGGGTTCGACCACGGTCCCGGCCACCCAGGCGCCGCCATCGCAAGCGGCCCCGTCGGAGGTCGCGTCGAGCCAGGGCCTGCCGGGCTTCAGCTTCGCGCTGCCGTCGTTCACCGCCGACACCGAGCTCGAAGCCATGTTCCCCACCGAGATCGGCGGCCAGACGCTCCAGGTCCTGAGCATGACCGGCACCGATTTCCTGGGCTCCGGCAGTGCCGGGAACGAGATCGGGCCGATCCTCACCGCGCTCAACAAGTCGCCGTCCGACCTGAGCGTTGCCTTCGGCGGCACGCCGGCCATTGCCGTCATCGCCTTCCGGATCAAGGGCGTCCCCGCCGACCAGTTCCTGAATGCCTACACGCAGCAGGCGCCGCAGGGTGCGTCGATCACGGATGCCAGCTTCGGCGGCAAGTCGGTGAAGAAGGTCGTGACCGCGGACACCCCCACGGCAACCTATCTGTACCTCAAGAACGACGTCATCTGGACCGTCAGCGGCAGCGCCCTGACGGACGCCCTCCTGACCGAGGCATTCTCGAAGCTGCCGTGACCCATGGCGCGTGACCCGCGCCGGCCCGTCCGGGAGGCGTGGATCGTCGAGGCGGTCCGGACGCCGGTCGGGCGATACGGCGGGGCGCTCGCGTCCGTTCGGCCGGACGATCTCGCCGCGCTGACGATCCGGGCGGTCGTCGACCGGGCGGGGATCGACCCGGCCCTCGTCGAGGACGTGATCCTCGGCTGCGCGAACCAGGCGGGCGAGGACAACCGCAACGTCGCGCGGATGGCCGTGCTGCTCGCCGGCCTGCCGGTCGAGGTCGCCGGCCAGACCGTGAACCGGCTGTGCGGCTCGGGCCTGCAGGCGATCGTCGCGGCCGCCAACGCGATCGCCGTCGACGACGGCGACGTGTTCGTTGCCGGTGGGGTCGAGTCGATGACCCGGGCGCCGTACGTGCTCGGCAAGCCCGAGACGGGGTACGAGCGCGGCTTGCACGAGCTCCAGGACACGACGCTCGGCTGGCGGTTCGTCAACCCCGAGCTGGCCGCGAAGCACTACCCCTACTCGATGGGCGAGACCGCCGAGAACGTCGTCGAGCGCTACCGGGATCAGCGCGACGTCACGCGGGAGCGCCAGGACGCGTTCGCACTGCGCTCCCACCAGCGTGCCGTCGCGGCCATCGAGTCCGGGCTGTTCGACGGGCAGATCGTCCCGGTTCCGGTACCCCGGAAGAAGGGCGATCCGGTCGTGGTCACGCGGGATGAGCACCCGCGCGCCGACACATCCATGGAGGCGCTCGGCAAGCTGCGGGCGGCGTTCCGCGAGGGCGGCTCGGTGACCGCCGGGAACTCGTCGGGCATCAACGACGGCGCCGCGGCGACGCTGGTCGTCGAGGCGGGTCGCGCGCGGGAGCTGGGGCTGAAGCCATTCGCGCGCGTGGTCGCGAGCGCCGTCGCCGGCGTCGACCCGGCGATCATGGGCGTGGGCCCGGTCCCGGCGACGCGCAAGGCGCTTGCCCGGGCCGGGATCGGCGTCGACGACCTCGACCTCGTCGAGCTCAACGAGGCCTTCGCGTCGCAGTCCGTGGTGTGCATCGACGAGCTCGGGCTCGATCCCGAGAAGGTCAACGTCAACGGCGGCGCGATCGCGCTCGGCCACCCCCTCGGCGCGTCAGGCGCGCGCCTCGTGACGATGCTCGTCCACGAGCTCCGCCGTCGCGGCGGGCGTTACGGCCTCGCCACGATGTGCATCGGGGTGGGGCAGGGGATTGCCACGGTGGTGGAGCGAATCGACGCCTGACCGCCCGCGGGACGGCTGAGGCCTTAGCGCCAGGCGGAGAACGGGTCCACCTCGGGGGTCGTGCTGATCGGCTGCAACGGCCGGTGGAACACCGTTCGCCACGCCGCCTGGAGATCCGAGAACATGCCCGGGTCGAGCACGTCTTCCAGGAGCGCGGCGCACGCGGCGTTCCAGATCGCGACGAAGCCCACCCAGACCGCACGGCCGAAGCGACGCTCGAGGATGGCGGTGGCGCGGGCCTCGATTCGCGCGTTGTGCCGCGGCTGGACGATCCGGTCGAGGCGAGCCATGAGCCCCGGCCGGTCCACCCACGTGGCAACCTCCTCGCCGCTGACGGCGAACGCGGCGGCCGCCTGGAGGCGCGTCCAGAGCGTCCCGAGGGTGGCTTCGTGCTCCTTCGCGAGCCGGACGTCGGCCGTGCCACGGAACCAGAACGGGAGCTCGCTCGACGGCCAGCGTCCGGTGGTCGGCGTCGACTCGGCGGCCGCCGTCAGCGCCTCGAACTGGGCCGGCTCGAGCGCCCGCACGACCTCTTCGAGCCGGGCGATGCGGGACGCATGCAGGTCGACCTTGCCTGTCATCTTCGGCTCCCCGCTTTCCTGGCGCCCTTGCTACGCGGCCTCGATCGACTGGAGCGCGTGCGCGAGCGCTTCCTCGAGCGAGTGGTCCGGCGTCGAGACCGCGACCGTGACCCGGACGGCGATGGGCGCACCGGTCGCGTCGATCGAGGTCTGGCAGGCGCTCGAGATCCGCTCGGCGAACCGGCCCGCGCCGGCCTCGCCCGTCTCCGGCAGGAGCACCTGGAACCGCGCGTTCGCCATTCGTGCGACGAGATCCGTGGAGCGCGCCCCCTGGCGCAGGGTCCTGGAGACGGGCCCGGCGAGCGAGCGCAGCCAGATGTCGATCTGCTGGTTCTGGCGCTCCGCGACAAGCTCGACGATCGCGACGCACGCGGGCCGGCCGTAGCGGGCTGATCGGAGGCTCTCGCGCTCGAGCGCGGCCCCGAACTCCAGGCGGCCGGGCAGCGTGCGGATGTCGCTGGGACGGTGGACCACGACCCCGCGGCGCGGGTCGCCCTCGGGCGCAGGCACGACGGCTGCGGCCTGCTTGGGCCGCTGCGTGCTCCCGGTGTTCGGATACCCCTTCCGCGCCCGGCGCTTGACCGGCGGTCGATGCCGGCGCACCGAGGGCCCCTCGATGAATGCCTCGATCGCCTCCACCGCGCGATCGTCCGAGCCGTGCTCCAGCGGAAGCGCGAAGCGGCGGGAGCGCGTCGACCGGGGCGTCCGGGACGTGGTCATCAGCCTCGAGTACTGGCGGGGAATGGCGGCACTGACAACCATAGCCGAGCAGGCACGAGCCGTCAGCCGGACTTTGGATTGCCCACAGGCGCGGCTCGGCAACCACGAATTTCGTACGGGGTGGTTGTCGGAATCGGTTGCGCTGCGTACGATTGCGGCAGTCCAGCGCGCCTCGCGAAACCTGCGCGCCCCGAAGGAGCCCGACTCGATGATCGAACAGCAGCCGACGGTCCTCTCCCTCAGCGATGCCGCCGCGCTGAAGCTGCACGAGCTGACCAAGGAAGAGACCAACCCGAACATCGGGCTGCGCGTGTACGTGTACTCCGGTGGCTGCTCGGGCTTCCGCTACGGCATGATGCTCGAGGACCAGCCGACGCCGGAGGACAACACCCTCGAGGTCAACGGCGTGAAGGTCTACGTCGACGGCCAGAGCATCCCGCTGCTCCAGGGTTCGGAGATCGACTACGTCGACACCCTGATGGGCGCCGGCTTCACGGTCAACAACCCGAACGCGGTCGCCGCCTGCGGTTGCGGCTCGAGCTTCCGGACGGCCGATGACGCCGGGACCGCCCGCTCCTGCGCGCACTGAGCCAGAACCCTCACCAGAGCTTCGAAGCCGCCGGGTCTCCGGCGGCTTCGTGATTCGCGGCGGCTTCGTGATTCGCCGCGGCTCCATGACGCCAGGCCGCGCCCGATGACCGTCGCGACGCCACCCGCGGGCACCTCGGCCGCGCTCGACGCCGTGCTCGGGCGGGTCGACGAGATCGCCGATGCCACCTTCGCGGGCTGGAACGTGCCGGGCCTCGTGTACGCCGTGGTCCGCGATGGCGCGGTCGTGCACGGTCGCGGCCTCGGCACGCTGAGGGTCGGCGAGGACGCCACGCCGACGATGTCATCGGTGTTCCGCATCGCCTCGATGACCAAGAGCTTCACTGCCGCGACCATCGTCCTGCTCCGGGACGAAGGCCGCCTGCGGCTCGAGGACGAGATCGCGCAGCACGTGCCCGAGCTCGCTTCCATCCATCTCCCCACCCGGGATTCGCCGCCGATCACGGTCCGCCACCTGCTGACGATGACCGCCGGCTTCCCGACTGACGATCCGTGGGGCGACCGGCAGCAGGGCCTCGACCTGGCAGAGTTCGCCACGCTCCTGCGCGGTGGCCTGTCATTTGCCTGGGCACCGGGCACTCGCTTCGAGTACTCGAACCTGGGCTACGGCATCCTCGGCAGGCTGATCACGAACGTCGCCGGCTCGGAGTACCGGGATGTGGTCCGGGAGCGCCTGCTCGAGCCGCTCGGCATGACCTCGAGCGGCTACCTCGCCGAGCAGTTCGAGCCGGACCGGCTCGCCCGGGGCTACGTCTGGCGCGATGGCTGTTTCCTCGAGGAGCCGATGGACGGCTACGGCGCGCTCGCCTCGATGGGTGGCATGTTCACGACGGTCGACGATCTCGCGCGCTGGGTCGCGGGGTTCCAGGACGCCTGGCCGCCGCGCGACGAGCCCGAGGGCGGGCACCCGCTCACCCGCGCGAGCCGCCGCGAGATGCAGCAGCCGATGGTCCCCGCGGACCTGCGCGTCACCGCGGGCAGCGCCGACGCGATGCCCGATGTCGAGAGCCTGCACTACGGGTTCGGCCTGTTCCAGGTCGACGACGTCCGGTTCGGCCGTGTCATCGGCCACGCCGGCGGCTACCCCGGCTTCGGCTCGCACATGCGCTGGCATCCCGCGTCGGGCCTGGGCGTGATCGCCCTCGCCAATGGCCGCTATGCGCCCGCCTCGCTCCTCGCGAGGGAGCTGCTCGGGGTGCTCCTGCAGGCCGAGGTCGTGCCGGTCCGGCGCACCCGCCCGGGCGGGGCAACCCGTGCCGCGCGAACCGCCGTCGACCGCCTGATCGCGGCCTGGGACGACGAGCTCGCCGCAGAGCTGCTGGCGATGAACGTCGAGCTCGACGAGCCGGTGGCCTCGCGCAAGGCGGTGCTCGAGCGAATCCGCGAGCGGCACGGCGCCCTGACGCCCGATCCAGCCGTCGCGGGCCAATCCCTGACCAGCTTCCACAAGGTCTGGTGGCTCCGGGGCTCGCGCGGCGGGCGGGTGCGCGTCGAGATCCTGCTGACACCGGAGGCGTCGCCCAGGGTGCAGACGCTGGCCATCACCTCGATTCCCGAGCCGCCCGCGGCCCTGGCCCACGCCGCGTCCGAGCTCGTGGCCACGATCAACGCCGCCGTGGAGCCGGGCGGTCCGGCCTGGCCGGCGGACCTGGCGCTCAGCGCGGACGTGGACCTCGCCGCCGTGCGGCGCCAGGTGCGTGCCGCGGAAGCGCGATTCGGGCCGCTCGAGCTCGGGCCGGCGATCGACGGCGATGGCGAGCGCAAGGCGACCTATCGACTGAAAGGCTCGCGCGGCCACCTCGAGCTGGCGCTCACCTATGACATCGAGTCCAGCTGCATCGGCGCGATCGCGCTCGTTCCCGTGAAGCTCCTCCCACCCGACCTCGACTGACCACGGGGCCGGCGCGGTCCGGCTGCTCGGACCACTCGCGGCAGGTACGTTCGGGGGGTTCGAAGCCGGGCCCCGGGTGGTGACGATTCGCCCCACATGGACCTCACCCAGCGCGCCTGGATGGGCGCCGGCGCCGTCGGCGCGCTGTTCATCGCCGCCTTCTTCGGCCTGCCGCAAGGCTCGGTCGAGCAGTCGGCGGCATACGACGCGTGCGGCCTGGCCATGGTCGCGTTCGGGCTCCTGGGCGTCCGGATGCACCGGCCGTCCGGCTGGCTGCCCTGGCTGATCCTCGTCGCCGGCCAGCTCGCCTTCGTGATCGGCGACATCATCTGGACCGTCTACCAGGCCAATGGCGAGGACCCGTTCCCGTCGATCGCGGACGCCTCGTACATCGTCGGCTATCCGATCCTCGCCCTCGGGCTGGCCATCGCCATCCGCCGTCGCGTCAGTGGCGGCGACCGAGCCGGCCTGCTCGACGGCGCGATCCTCGCCTGTGGCGCGGTCGTGGTCTGGTGGTCGTTCGTCGTTGGGCCGCTCGTCGCGGCCAGCGATCCGGATCCGCTGAGCTTCGCGATCGGCGTCGCCTACCCGATCGGTGATCTCCTGCTGATCGGCCTGGCGCTCGGGCTGGTGATGACGCCGGGCGCGAAGTCGCCCTCGTTCGCGCTGCTGGTCGCCAACCTCAGCATCGTCCTGCTCGGGGACCTGGCCTTCAACCTGCAGACGCTCGACGGCACCTACGTCGACGGTGGCGTCCTGGACGGCGTCTGGCTCGTGGCGTACACGGCGTTCGCGATGGCAGCGCTCCATCCCTCGATGGCCGAGGTCTTCGATCCCCGGCCGCTGCCGATCGCGCTCCTCGGCCCGGTCCGCTACGTGCTGCTCGGCGCCGCGATGCTCGTCGGACCGGCGCTGCTCGTGATCCAGCAGGAGAACGCAGGCACCCTGACCTGGGTCGTCGCCTGCGCGACCGCGGTCCTGTCCGTCCTCGTGCTCACGCGCCTCGCGGGCGTCGTCGGGCATCTCGACAAGGACATCCAGCGCCGCGCGATCCTGGAGGAGCAGCTGTCCTTCCAGGCCCTCCACGATCCCCTCACGAACCTCACCAACCGGCGCGGTTTCATGAAGGCCGTTGCGAGCGCGATCGGGACCGGTGCGTCCACCGGTGTCCTGTTCCTCGACCTCGACGACTTCAAGCACGTCAACGACAACATGGGCCACGACGCCGGCGATGCCCTGCTGAGCGCGGTCGGCCATCGGATCGTCGCCGCGATCCGGCCGGACGACGTCGGCTGCCGCATCGGCGGCGACGAGTTCGCGATCCTCCTGCCGGACACGAATCTCGCCGACGCCGAGTCGGTCGGCCGGCGCCTGCTGTCATCGCTCAGCACGCCGGTCCCGATCGAGGGAAGCCGCCTCGTCGTCCCGGCGAGCATCGGCGTGGCGGTCTCGGCACCCTTCGAGAAGCCGACCGTCGACGAGCTGCTGCGGCGCGCGGACACGGCGATGTACAACGCCAAGGCCGCCGGAAAGCACCGCCTCGCGGTGTACTCGCCGGAGGTGAGCGCCGTGGCATCGCCGGTGGCGCGGTCGGTCCGGCATACCCGTGTCCCGAGGGTGACGCCGGCGACCTGAGTCGCGCGAGCTGCGCGCCACCGCCACCCGGAGATCCGGTCGCCGAAGCTGGACGTATTCCCGGGACACGGGTATGTGCCCAGGGGACCCGGAGGTGACGTGGTGGAGGACAGGAGCCTGTACGAGCGCCTCGGTGGCGTGTTTGCGATCGCCGCGGTCGTCGATCACTTCAGTGACGCGCTGATCAGGAATCAGAAGGTCGGCCAGGGTTCCCCGAACCCGGCGCTCGACGCTTGGAGCACCAGGCAGCTCGACCGGCTGCCGGGGCTCAAGTTCATGCGCACGCTGTGGGTCTGCGAGGTCGCCGGTGGTCCCCAGCGGTTCGTTGCGACCGAGCCAGGGAGATCGCCGCTCGGGCTCGAGGAAGCGCATCGCGAGTTCGCGATCACGCCGGCCGAGTTCGATGAGGTCGCCGCCGAGCTCCAGCGGAGCCTCCGGACTCTGGGGGTTCCCGAGAAGGAGACCGGCGAGGTGCTGGCAGCGTTCGCGCAGCACAAGGGCGAGGTGACCGAAGGCTCGATGGCCGCCGCACGCGGCTGAGGTCTCCCCCCCGGCAACCGGACCAGGGCGCCCCGGCGCAGCCGGGCCTACTCGGAGTAGCGCTCTTCCTTCCAGGGGTCGGCGTCGTTGTTGTAGCCGTAGCGCTCCCAGAAGCCGAGCTGGTCGTGGTCGAGGAACTCGAGGCCACGCAGCCACTTCGCGCTCTTCCAGAAGTAGCGCTTCGGGACCAGGAGCCGGAGCGGATAGCCGTGCTCGAGCTCGAGCGGCTGCCCATCGAACGTGTCCGCCAGCATGACGTCGTCGTCGTCCAGCACGGACAGCGGCAGGTTCGCGGTGTAGCCCTGCTCGGAATGGGCCACGACATGGGAAACGTTCGGGCGCAGCTGGGCGAGCTCGAGGACGTGCTGGATCGGGACGCCCTCCCAGGTGGTGTCGAGCTTCGTCCAGCGGGTCACGCAGTGGATGTCGGTCTCGACCGTCTTGCGCGGCAGCGCCTTGAACTGCTCCCACGTCAGCGTGAACGGCGCGTCGACCAGGCCGTAGACCTTGAAGTCCCACGTGGCGAGGTCCGTCCTCGGGATCGAGCCATAGTGCAGGACCGGGAACTTCTCGGTTCGGTACTGGCCCGGCGGGATCCGCTCGGCGACCGCCGCGTCGCGCTCCTTGCTGCCGAAGAGTCGCTCGTACAACGCCTGTGCCTCTGGCCTCATGGGGATGGGCGCATGGTAGGGCCGGCGCCCTCCTCAGGTCGCCGCGGCACCTGCTCGCGACTTGCGCCGGCGCGCAAGGGGCGGCGGGACGGGCCTCGGCGCCGGCGCCTGGATGACGCGGTAGCCCGTGGTGTTGCGCAGCTCGTCGACCGTGCCGTCCTGGAAGCGGAGATCCATGGCGCCACGCCCGGCCCGGAGGTTCGAGATCGTGAGCCGGGGCAGCCACTCGGGCAGCGCGGGGTTGACGTACAGCTCGCGCTCGCCCTCGGGTGAGACCCGCGCGTGGATGCCGCACAGGACCGCAACGAGCCGGAATACCGAGGCTGCCGCCCAGGCCTGCGGCGCGCTCGCGCCGAGATAGGGGACCGGGAAGGAGCCCTCGTCCCGCGGCACGCCCGAGAAGAGCTCGGGCAGCCGGTGCATCGGGAACTGTGCGGCGGCGTCGAAGATCCCGCGTGCCACCTGGCTGGCGGCGTCGTCGAAGCCGTAATGCCGGAACCCTCCGGCGAGCATGGCGTTGTCGTGCGGCCAGACCGAGCCGGTGTGGTAGCTGAACGGGTTGTAGTGCGGATGCGCCGCGGAGAGCGTCCGGATGCCCCAGCCGGACCACATGTCCTCGGCGAGGAGTCGCTTGACGAGGCGTCCCGCCCGCTCGCGCGGCACGATCCCGCTCGCCAGGCAGTGGCCTGCGTTCGAGGCGACGCTCCGGACCTGCTTCTTGCGGCCGTCGAGGGCGAGCGCGTAGGTGCCCTCGCGCTCCCACCAGAAGGCGTCGTTGAAACGCTCGTACAGGCGCCCGGCCGCCTCCCGCAGGCGCCCGGCACGGTCCGGCTTGCCCAGGACCTCGTAGATCTGCGCCATGCGCAGCTTCGCGTCGTACACGTAGCCCTGCAGCTCGCAGGTCGCGATCGGCAGGGGCGCGATCTCGCCGGCCGCGTCGACGATCGCGTCGCCCGCGTCCTTCCAGCCCTGGTTGTAGTAGCCCTGCGGTGAGCGCCGGGCATACTCCTGGAAGCCGTCGTTGTCGCGATCGCCGGAGCGATCGATCCAGGCCATGGCCGCTTCGGCGTTCGGCAGGTAGCGCTCGAGCAGCTCGACGTCGCCGGTCCACTGGTACAGGTACGAGAGCACGACGACGAACAGGCTCGTCGCGTCGTGCGTGCCGTAGTACGGCTGGTGGGGCAGGATGCCGAGCGTCGCGAGCTCCCCGTGGCGGATCTCGTGGGCGATCTTGCCGGGCTCCATGTCGCGCGTCGGGTCGTCGCGGGTCGCCTGGAGGTCTGACAGGCGTCGCAGGGCCCCCGCGGCGAACTCCGGATAGCCCGAGATGCTCTGCATCGAGACGAGCAGCGAGTCGCGCCCGAACAGCGTCGCGAACCAGGGGATGCCCGCGGCCGGGATGATCGCGGCCCGCCCCGGTGTCTCGTCCTCGAGGCGCAGCGCCTCCATGTCATGGACGGACTGCCGCCACGCGGCCGCGACCGTGTCGTTCGGGGTGTGGATGCCCACCCGGGGCAGCCGCGGCGGGTGGAACCCGGCCCGGCTCTCGGTGATCGCGCTGCAGCCCAGTGTGGTCGGGCGGCGGCGCTCGCCGATCAGCGGCAGCCACTTGAGGCAGGTGTGCCAGGTCGCGCCACGCTCGAGGCGGATGGCAAAGCTGAGCCTGCCGTTGGCCCATTGGGGCGGGCTGCCCGCCCGTTCGATCGCGGCCACGAGCGTCCGCCGGAAGTCGTGGTTCGTATACGTCGTGCGGAGCTCGCGTCGACTGCTGAACCAGCGGCTCTGGATCGTGCCCCGGCGCACGAGCCGGGGCTCGACGACGTCGAAGATGTCGGCGAAATCGGAATCGATCTCGACGTCCAGCGCGATCGACACGGGCCGCTGGCCATAGTTGATCAGGTCGATGTCCTCGTGGACGCCCTCGGAGATCGTCCTGTCGAGGCGCACCGACAGCGTGTTCGCGGGGATCGCCCCCTCCGGATCGAACATCTCCGGGTTCGCGAACTCGTAGCGCGAGGCGAAGAAGTGCGTCGCGGCCGACGTCAGGAGGACCGGATCTCGCCCGTTGATGAGGATGCGGTAGCCGGACACGAAGCGCGTGTCGGCGGCGAAGAAGCCATTGCTGCCGGCGCCTTCGATCCGGCTGTCGTGGCCGGACACCACGAACCGGTCGTTGCGATTGATGGTGATCGTGGGCTTGCCGCCGGGGTCGCGATCCACCGGGTCGATTCTATGGGGCTCGGTCCGCGCCCGAACCCTCAGCGAGCGCGGACAGCCTGGTAGCGCGCTTCGAACGCATCAGCCGTCGGCAGCACCCAGCGCGTTGCGAAGAGGCTCGAGTAGCCGACTCCGAAGAGCACGATGCCGGCGAGGAGGACGGTCGAGACGGCGAGGATCACCACGATGAGGGCCGTCACCACGAGCAGCCGCCCGGGCCGGCCGATGGCGACCAGGGCTGCGACCTGGAGCCGCCGCCGGACGGACGAACCTGCCCGGTTCGGATCGACGAGCACGGGCCAGATCGCGACGAGGTACATCGCCAGCGCCACGAGCCCATACAGCGCCGACGCGCCGAGGAACCAGCCGAGTGGCCCGTCCGACGTGAAGCCGATGGTGACGTTCGTCACGAGGATCGCTCCCGCGACCGCCGCCGCGGCCGCGATCCCGGTCGCATGCAGGCCGAAGCGGCGCATGCCCCCGACGAAGTCGGAGAAGCCCGCGGGCTCGTCCCGGGCGAGGAGCGCCGCCATCCGGTGCATGCCGGCGACCGGTATCGCCAGGACCACCGCGAGCAGTGCCGCGGGCGGCCAGGCGGCCGCGGCGAACAGGACCACGAGGAGCCCGAAGCCCCACACCAGGTTCGCGCCGGCAAACCGGATCGAGTTGAAGTAGAAGTCGATCCCGGCCTGGCGGAGCGCCCGGCCGATCGAGGGCGTCGTCACCGTCGTGCCGAGCCTAGCCCTTCACGCCGGAGGCGGCGATGCCCTCGACGAAGTAGCGCTGGAAGAAGAGGTACAGGATGAGGATCGGCACGGTCGCGAGCACGACCGTCGCCATCAGCGGCGGCCAGTTCGTGCCGAATCCGCCGACCAGCCGGAACTGGGTCAGTCCGAGCGGCAGGGTCCACAGGCTCTGGTCCCGGATCAGCACGAAGGGCCAGAAGAAGCCGTTCCAGGTGCCCTGGAACTGGAGGATCGTCACCGCCGCGATCGCCGGCGACGCGAGCGGCAGCATCACCCGGGTGAACGTCGTCCAGTGGCCGGCGCCATCGATCCGGGCAGCCTCCTCGAGGTCCTTCGGGATCGTCAGGAAATACTGGCGCAGGAGGAAGACGCTGGAAGCGGAGATGGCGAGCACGATGACGATGCTCACCATCTGGAGCACCCCCTTGTTGAAGCCGATCGCGTTGAAGATGGAGTAGATGGGGATCATCCGCAGCTGGTCCGGGATCATCAGCGTCGCGAGGACGATCAGGAACAGGATCCCGCGACCCGGGAACCGCAGGCGCGCGAAGGCGTAGCCGGCGAAGCTCCCGAGGACCACGTTGGTGATCGTGACCGCGATGGCGATCGCGAAACTGTTGACGAACATCTGGACGATGTTCGGCTGGAGATTGTTGAAAGCGTAGTCCCACGCCGCCGTCGTGAACGGTTGGGGGATGATCGTCAGCCGCACCGAGTCCTCGAGCGTCTTGAACGAGGTGACCACCGTCCACGCGAAGGGCACGAACATCAGCAGCGCGTAGGCGATGAGGAAGAAGTAGGCGATGCGAATCCGCCACGCGCGGGTCTTGTCGCCGACGACCGTGACCTCGGCCCGCTGCGGACCCGTCGCCGGCAGGACTGCGGCCAGCCCCGCATCACCTCCGCCCGCGGCGACGACCGCGGACGACGTTGCCCCTGTACCGGGAACCGATCGGTCCGCGGTACTTGCCCCACGTTCGGGTGGCGGCGGGGCGCTAAGCATCGACCGCGGGCCTCATGCCGTCGTCGGCTCCCGGCCTTCGAAGAGCCGCCGCTGGATCAATGTCGCCGCGAAGATGATCAGGAACAGCAGCACCCCCGCGGCAGCCGCGGATCCGTACTGCAATCGTTTGAATGCGGCGTTGTACAGGTACAGGACGAGCGTCATCAGGGAGTTCGCCGGGGCGCCGTCGACATTGCCGATCTGTACCGCCTGGTCGAAGAGCTGCAGCCCTCCGATGACGCCGACGGTGGCCACGAAGAAATGCCCGGGACGGAGCAGCGGGAACGTGATCCGTCGGAAGGTATCCCAGGCGCCCGCACCGTCGATGGCGGCCGCCTCGTAGACCTCATGCGGGATCGCCTGGAGCGCCGCCAGGTAGAAGATCATGAACGTGCCCGACGTGGTCCAGGCGTTGAGGATGATGATCCCGTTCATCGCCGTGTGGTAGTCGCCGAGCCAGTCCTGGTTGGGCCCGAAGCCGATGAGCGCGAACAGCGGATTGATGCCCAGGATGCCGCGGACCTGATTGAACAGTCCGAACGGATTCATGATGAAGATCCAGATCGTCGAGATCGCGGCCGACGACGCGATCGCGGGGAAGTAGAACGCGCCGCGGAAGAACGTGCGGCCGCGGATCTTCTGGTTGACGATCACGGCCAGGAAGAGCCCGAGCGCCATCGTCAGCGGCACCCAGATCACGGTGTAGTACACCGTGTTCGTCACCGCCGCCTGGAAGATCGAGTCCGTGAGCGCGTTGACGTAGTTGTTCAGCCCGAGGAACGTGACCGGGCCGGTCCGGATGTTCCACTTCCAGAGGCTGATGAACGCCGCATACAGGATCGAGCCGATGTTCAGGACGAGGAACAGGAGCATCGGCACGGCGATCAATGCGTAGCCGGCGAGCGCCTCCTGGCGCTCGCCGACTCGCGTGCTGGCGGCCTTCGTGGGCCGCCTTGCGGACGCGGCGGTCATCGGACCGCGTCCATCGCTCGGATCTCCCGGCGCCGCCTACTGCGCCGCCAGGACCGCGCTGATCTTGGCCTTCGTGGCGTCGACCACCGGGCCGGCGTCGTAGGTCTTGTCGGTGATCTGCTTCAGGAACTCGTCACCGAACGCCTTGAGCACGTCCGGATAGCCCGGCATGAAGCCCGAGCCTGGCTTCGCGTAGTCCGCCCCCTTGACGATGACCTCGAAGCCCTGCGGAACCGCAACGTCCGAGCGGGACGGGACGGCGATGCCGCCCGACGTCCATTTGGCCATGCCCTCGGGGCCGGTCAGGTACTGCATGAGCACCCACGCCTGGTCCTGGTTCTTGCTGTCGACACCGATGCCGTAGGCGGCGGTGTAGTTGATCGTGACCTTCTGGCCGCTGGTGCCCGTGGGCATCTCGGCGAACTGCCACTTGATCTTGGGGAAGGCATCCATCGCGCCCTTGAGCCAGCCGCCCTCGAAGGCGATGGCGACGTCGCCCTTGCCGAGCGCCTCACCGCACCAGCCGTCACCCAGCTGGGTGTTGGTCTGGCCGAGGCCGTCCTTGAACAGGTCCATGTACCACTGCACCGCAGTCTTCGACTCCGCGCTGTCGATCGCCGGCGCTGAGCCGTCAGCGCTGAGCAATGAGCCGCCCTGCGCGTACAGGAACGCGAGGCCGCGATCGAGGCTCGGGTTGAGGCACATCGGTGCCTTGAGTCCGCTCTTGCCCTTGAGGCTCGTTGCCACCTGGACGAGCTCATCCATGGTGGTCGGCGGTGTCGGGACCAGGTCGGTGTTGACCGCCATCGCGATCGTGTTGCCATCCTTTGGCAGGCCGTACGTCGTGCCGTCCTGCTGGAAGATGCTCAGGTAGTCCGGGAAGAACTTGCTGGTGTCGAAGCCCTGGCGCTGGATGTAGTCATCGAGGGGCTGCAGGAAGCCCTGGCTCATCCATTCGGGCGCGTACTCGGCATTGATGTAGAACAGGTCGGGCGGATCGGACGCGCCGAACTTCGTGACCATCGCGGCACGGTAGTCGCCCGGGATCGTCGTCTGCGTGACCTTGATGTTGGGGTAGGCCGTCGAGAAGGCATCGATCGCGCTCTTCAGTGCTGTGCCCTCGGCTGGCGAGGACTCCCACTGTCCGAGCGTCACGCTGCCGGAGATCGACGCCGGGTCGAAGGCGTTCTCGCTCTCCACGGGTGGGTTCGACGCGCCGGTGCCGGCGGTCGAGGGTGCGCCCGAGCTGCCGCCGCCGCCACACGCGGCGACGAGGAACATCGTGGCGAACGAAAGGGTGAGGAAGCGCTGTCGCATGGACGTTTCTCCCGCTGGGGTCTCGGGCCCGAAATGGTGCCCGGCGTTCCGGCGCAGCCCGAAGGTCCGCACCGCGCACGGTTGCTACCCGGAGCATGAATCCTCGGACGTTGCAGATCCGTTAACGGGACTTCTCGATCAGGGCCGGAAACGCAGCAACGACATTGCACGACACTCCGGGCCTGCTCGGCCCGCGATCCTCAACCGACGGGCAGGCGGTCCGGCTCGGGCGCGTGCGTGACGTCGAGGCCGGCCGCGCGGGCCATCGCTGCGAAGCGGCCCGCATCGCGCGGGGCGCAACCGCGGTGGTCGTTGTTCCAGAACAGGAAGACGTCGTGGTCCCGCGGCCAGCTCTCGCGGATTCGCTCGAGCCAGGTCGCGAGCGAGTGCTCGCCGTAGCAGCCACGTGGCGACGCGTTGCCGGCGTGGAAGCGGACGTAGCCCCAGTCGGCCGTCACCCAGTCTCGATCCACGGGCGTGCGCGGGCCGCGTCGATCCGCCCAGCACAGGGCAGCCCCGTGGCGCCGGAGGATGTCGCGCACCTCGGGGATGAACCAGCTCCGGTGGCGCGGCTCAACGGCGACCCGGAGGTCCTTCGGAAACGCGGCCAGCGTTTCCTCGAGCGCGTCAGGCGCAACCGCCATGTCCGGCGGAAGCTGCACGAGGACCGGGCCAAGGTGCGGTCCGAGCCGCCGCGCGCCTTCGAGCAGGATGTCCACGCTCTCGCGCGGCTCGCGGAGCCGCCTGACGTGGGTCAGGAACCGGCTCGCCTTCAGCGCGAACAGGAAGCCGTCCGGAGCACGACGGGCCCAGCCCTCGAACACCGTCGGGCTCGGCTGCCGGTAGAACGTGACGTTCAGCTCGACGGTGTCGAAGGACTCGGCATAGCGATCGAACCAGCGCGCGGTCGGCAGGCCGACCGCATAGAGCTTGCCGCGCCAATGGCGGTACTGCCAGCCCGATGTCCCGATCCACAGGGTCACGCACCTGCTATGCCCGTGGAGGCATATCGGCCGCGACAGGCGGGCCGCCGTGTTCCGCCGCAAATGAAGAGCCCCCGGCGATGTCGGGGGCTCCGTGCTGCGTGTTGCTGCGCGTCGTGCGCCTACGAGGCCGCGGGCAGGAAGCCTTGCGCGGACAGCCAGGCTCGCGCAACGTCCTTGATGTCCTTCTTGTCGACCGAGACCTGCTTGTACAGGTCGGCCAGGGTGGCCGTATCGATCTTGGCGGACACCGGGTCGAGGATCCCCTGGACCGCCGCCTTGTCGGTCTTGGCCAGCCAGTCGTTGCGGATGATCGGCGCGATCGCGTCGGCCGGCTGCGTCTTCTTGTCGTCCTCGAGCAGCACCCAGCCGTTGACCAGGATCTCCGGGCCCGTCGAGCACAGCTCGGCGACCTGGACCGTGTCATTCTGGAGTGCGCTGTCCATGTCGGCGGAGCACGCGTCGAGGGGCGTGACCTGCAGCTGCGCATAGTCGATGCCGTAGGCGTCCTTGAGGGCGCCCGCGCACACCGGGCTCGTCTTGCAGTCCGTCGCCAGACCCCACTTGAGCTGTGTCGCGATCGGCGTCAGGTCGCTCCACTTGCTGAGGTGGTACTGATCTGCGGTTGCCTTCTTGACCACGAGGGCATTCGTGTCCTCGCCCGGCGTGTAGCCGAACACGGTGATGGCCTTGTCGTTCAGCACTCGCTGGAGCTCCTGCTGATTCTTGGCCGGGTCACTGGTCTTCTGGCCGCCGAGCTTCGCCGCGCCGCTGCCGATGTACTCGGGCTTCATGTCGATCTGCCCGCTGAACAGCGCCGCGTTCGTCGCGTCGCGCGTCCCGAGGCCGATCCCGGCCCGGTCGACCGTGTAGCCGTTCTTCTCGAGGACCTGGGCATAGACCTCGGCGACCACTCGAGCTTCGTCGAATCCGTCGGATCCGATCTTGAGCGTTGGCTTGCCGCCCCCTCCCGTCGAGCAGGCGCCGAACAGCACCAGCACCGACGCCCCAAGGGCGAGCATGCGGAACTTCCGCATTGGGTCCTCCTACGCTGCCTCGCCGCGGACCGTCCCGGAGCGATGGTCGGGCGACGCTAGCACATAACCGCTGTTGACGCCCGGAGAGGTTATGGCGCGCTGGAGCAACGCGAAGGCCAGCTCGACGACGGCAAAAAGGGCGGCGACGAGGATGACACCGGCCCACATCTGGGGATAGTCGAGCTGGGCGTAGCCGTCGACGAGGAAGCGCCCGAGGCCCGGCCCGCCGAAGATCGCGGCGAGGGTCGCGGTGGCGATGACCTGCGACGTCGCGGAGCGGAGGCCCGTGAAGATCACCGGCGCCGCGAGCGGCAGCTCCACGCTTCGCAGGACCTGTCCCTCCGTCATACCGGCCGCCCTGCCCGCCTCCACCATGTCGCGATCGACGCCGCTGATCCCGGTGTATGCGTTCACGAGGATGGGCGGGACCGCCAGGACGACGAGCCCGATGATCGCCGGGTAGACCTTGAACCCGAGCTCGCTGTCGATGCCGGCCGTGATCGGCACCACGATCGCCATGACCGCGAGCGTTGGGAGGGCGCGCCCCAGGTTGGCGAGGTTCACCGCGACGTTCGCGCCGCGGCCGGTGTGGCCGATCCGGATCCCGGCTCCGAGCCCGATCACGCCGGCGATGGCCAGGGCGGCCGCGGCGAGCAGCAGGTGCTCGCCGAGCCGAGCCGCGATGCCCTCGGTGCCCTGCCAGTGCGCCGGGTCCGAGAGCCATCGGGCAATCGCCACGACCAGGTCCATCAGGCAGTGGCCGAGGTCGGACTGGCGACGCTGCGCGCGGTCGCCCACGGGGTAAGGCGTCGCTGCAGTCGCACCAGGACGAGATCCACGACGACTGCGAGCAGGATCGACGCCAGTCCGCCGACGAGGATCTCGGTCGTGAAGAAGTCGTGGCGGCGGCCCTCGAAGATGAAGAAGCCGAGCCCGCCGAACCGGTCGCCGAGGATGCCGGTGATCGTCACCAGGCCGATGGTGGAGACGGCGGCGAGGCGGATCCCGGCGACGATGAGCGGCAGGGCGAGGGGGACCTCCACGCGCCAGAAACGGGTACCCGGCGAGTAGCCGGTGCCGTCGGCCGCCTCGAGCACGTCGCGCGGCACCGCATCGAGGCCCGCGACGATGTTCCGGACGAAGATCAACAGGGAATAGAGGACGAGCGGGATCACCGCGGTCAGGTCGGTCAGGCCGGTGACGGGGATGAACAGCGGAAAGAGCGCGAGGCTCGGAATCGTGTACAGGAGGCCGGTGACAGCCACGATCGGGCCGTACGCATTCCGCCGTCGGACGGCCCACACGGCGAGGCCGAAGGAGATGGCGAACCCGACGGCGACCGTGATCGCCGTGAGGTACAGGTGCTGCACGGTCCGGAACAGGATCGCGTCGAGATGGCCGGCCAGCCAGGCGGTGTCGATCACGGAGCGGCCTCGCCGCGGGGCGCGGCCGCCGGGGTTGCCCGGCGCTCCTGGTCGGACGCACGGCTCCCGTCGCGCATGAACTCGGCGATCGAGTCCGCCGTGACCATGCCCTGGAGCGCACCCTTTCGGTCCACCACGAGCCCGACCTGCACGTCGGCGTCGAGCAGCATGGACAGGGCGTCCTTCAGGGTCGTGCGCGAGTCGAGGAGCGGGGAGGCGGGGACGGCCAGCTCCTCATCGAGAAGAGCGCCATCGCCCGGGATCGCTCCCTCCGCGACCCAGCCGAGCGGACGGTCGGCTTCGTCCAGCAGCAGCACGTAGCGGGGTGGGTCCCCTTCGAGGGCGCGGCGAGCCACCGCGGCATCGGCGCCCAGGCGGACCGCAGCCGGACGGCGGAGCTCCAGGTCGGCCACGCGGCTCAGCGACAAACGCTTCAGGCCACGATCGGCGCCGACGAACCGCGCCACGAAATCCGAGGCCGGATTCGAAAGGATCTCATCGGGCGGCCCGAACTGGGCCAGGTGCCCGCCCACCTGCATGACCGCGACGAGGTCGCCCATCTTGATCGCCTCGTCGATGTCGTGGGTCACGAAGATGATCGTCTTGGCGAGGTTCTCCTGGAGCCGGAGCAGCTCGTTCTGGAGGCGCTCGCGCACGATGGGATCGACCGCGCCGAAGGGCTCGTCCATCAGGAGCACCGGGGGATCGGCCGCGATGGCGCGCGCCACGCCCACGCGCTGGCGCTCGCCGCCCGACAGCGCCGCCGGGTAGCGCGCCGCGTAGCGCGACGGGTCCAGGCCCACGAGGTCCAGCAGCTCCTCGGCCCGGGCGCGCCGGCGCGCCGGCTCCCAGCCCAGCAGCCGCGGGACCGTGGCGACGTTCTCGCCGACCGTCTGGTGCGGGAACAGGCCGACCTGCTGAATGACGTAGCCGATGCTCCGCCGGAGCTCGATCACGTCACGCCGCGCGACGTCGGTGTCGCCGATGAGGATCCGCCCGGACGTCGGCTCGATGAGCCGGTTGACCATCTTGAGGCTCGTCGTCTTGCCACAGCCCGACGGCCCGACGAGCACGCAGATCTTCCCCGCCGGGACCTCCAGCGAGAGATCCTCGACCGCGCCCGGGTTGCCGGCGCCCGTGCCCGGGTAGCGCTTGCTGGCCTGCTCGAAGACGACCCGCTCGGCGGTGCTCACGGCGCGAATGATGCGGCGCCGCGAGGCGTCTAGTGCTTCATCAGGCTCGACACGTTCGGCTCGGGGCCCTGCCAGCGCGCGAATTCCTCCGTCGCCGCCCGACCGAAGTGGTTGATGAAGTGGCCCCCCGCCGCCTGCAGCGCCTCGACCACGCGCAGGGTCGCGCTCCGATTCCTGGTTCGGACGGCAAGCACGACCTTTCCCTCGCGCAGCGCGGCCTCGTACCAGGCCATCGCCGGAAGCTGGTCCATGAGGCTGAACTGGACGGTCCGCAGGACTCGCGCAATCGGGCCGTGGCGTGCGCCCGTGGCGTCGAACCGATCCGCGTCGGCGCGGCCTTCGAAGCGCTCGACCTCGGCCGCGCCGGGCGCCGGCAGGCGCTCGATCGCCCGGTTGGCGTCGCCGGCACGATCGAAGACGGCGAGGACCCTTCCCGACGGATAGCCGATGAAGTCCGCCACGGCCGAAGTATCGACGCTCAGATCGGCGTGGTCGCCAGGTCCTGCTCGATCAGCTGGCGATCCTCGGCATCGGCGATGGCCTGCACCGCCTCGCGCGCCCGTGCGTGCGCTGCCTTCGCCGCCGCTCGATCACCGGCGACGGCCTGCGCGCGGGCGAGGCCCTCGAGCGCGGCCGGCACGTCCCAATCGTCGGCGACCCCGGCCCTGGCTGCCGCCTCGGCCAGCTCGAGGCAACGGCGGGCATGCCAGACAGCCGGCTCGCCACGCCCGAGGGTCGCGTACACGCGGGCGATCTGCCAGTGCCCGCGCGCCGCGTTCGCGAGCGTGCCACCGCCCTTCGACCAGTGATACGCCGAGGCGTGGGTGGCGAACACCATCTCGTCGTCCTGCTCGGGCGTGCGGTCGGCGGCCTCGATCAGCGTCCAGGTGTGGTTGTACAGCTCCTTGCCGAGCTGGCGGTGGGTCTCGACGTCGAGCGTCTCGATGGCCGCTGTCGTTCCGGTGGCGGGCATGAGCGATTCCTTTCCCTGGCTGAGCTGGCGGGTGACGTGGAGCAGGTGGACGAGCCGGTCGAGGCGGGCCTGCAGCCGGCGCTCGTGGCTGCCAATTCGGCGCCGCCGATCGGCCGGATCGTCGGCGGCGAGCACCGCCCGGATCTCCTCGATCGGCACCTCGAGATCTCGCAGTCGCCCGATCGTCCGGGCGACCTCGAGCTGCTCGGTCCGGTAGCGCCGATAGCCGGTGAACCGGTCGACCTCGGCCGGCCGAAGCAGGTCAAGCTCGTCGTAGTGCCGGAGCGCGCCGATGGACAGCCCGGACAGCCGGGCGAATCGCCCGATCGGGATCAGGCCATCGGCGGCGTCTCGGGGCTCCATGCGGACCATCCTGAACCCTCGGGCTGGTCGAGAGTCAAGCTCTCGATCGATCAGGCGTTGTCCAGCTCACGCGAGACGGCACGCAGGATGAATCGCGCCGCCTCGGCCGACTTGCCACCGAGCTTCTGGCCCTCGTCCTGCTCCAGCGCCACGGCGAGGTCGGCCAGCATCGCAGCCAGCACGGGCGTGCGATTCAGCGCTCCCTCGGCGAAGGCAGCGTCGAGACCCGCCACTGCGGCACGCGCGTTGTCGACGACATGCCCCTTCGCGTCCATGAGCTCGCGGAACCGGGCGCGAGCGGCGTCGGCGCGCGGGCCGGAGCTGGCCAGCGTCAGCCTGCGATCGGTTCGGCCGACGCTGCGGTGGCCTCGCGAGCGGGCGAGCGAGCAGCGGCTCCGGAGCCGCGGCGAGCCCGCCACTCGGGAGCGAGCACGCTCATGGCGAGCTCGTCCCACCAGCGCCCATCGCGCCAGATCGATTCGCGCGCACGGCCCTCGACGGTGAACCCGCAGCGCCGGTAGGCCCGGATCGCGCGCTCGTTGAACTCGAACACCGTCAATGCGATCCGGTGGAGGCCGAGCGTCCCGAAGGCATGGTCGAGCATCAGCTGGGTCGCCTGGGTCCCGTAGCCGTGGCCCCAGGTGTCCTTCTCGCCGATCGTGATGTGGTACATCGCCGAGCCGTTCTCCCCGTCGACCTGGGAGAACGCACAGGAGCCGATGAGCCGGCCGCTGTCTCGCTCATGGATCGCCATCGTCAGCGACTCGGCGCCGAGGGCCCGCAGCTGGAAGAACCGGTCGATCTCGTCGGAGCGCATCGGCCCGTCCTGGTAGCGCGCCAGCCGCGCCACCTCGGGGTCCGAATACCAGCGCTGGAATGCCGTGACGTTGCCCGGCACGTGCCGCCGGAGCACCACGTCCGCACCCTCGATCGACTCCGGGAACCACGCGGGGTCGCCCACGAGGGCACGGTATACCATCGCCCGCATGCGGCGCTGGAGCGAGCTCGCCGAGCGCGTCGCCTCCACGACCCGAACCTCCGAGAAGACCGGGCTCCTCGCCGACTACCTGCGAGCCCTCGCCGACGACGAGCTCCCGATCGCGGTGGTCTTCCTCACCGGTCGGCCCTTCCCCGAGGCGGACCAGCGGGCGACCGGCATCGGCTGGGCGACGATCGCCAACGCCCTGGGCCAGGTCACCGGGACCGGCCGGGCAGAGCTCGCCGAGGCCTACGACCGCTTCTCCGACATCAGCGCCGCCGTCGGTGACGTGCTGGCCCAGTCCGGCCACGAGCCCGACCCGACCGGATCGCCCTCGCTGCTCGATGTGGCCGCCACCTTCGCGGCGATCGAGGCCGCGTCCGGCCCCGCGCGCAAGGCCGATCTGCTGGCCGGCCTGCTCACCCGAGCGGATCCGAAGACGGCCCGCGGCATCGTCCGGGTGCTCTCCGGCGAGCTTCGCATCGGGCTTCGCGAGGGCCTCGTCGAGGCGGCCCTGGCGAAGGCCTTCGACCGGCCGCTCGACGCGGTGAAGCGGGCGGGCATGCTCACCGGCGACATCGGCCAGACGGCCGTCCTCGCGAAGTCAGGCCGGCTCGACGGCGCGGAGCTCGCACTGTTCCACCCGCTCAAGTTCATGCTCGCCTCGCCCGCCGAGGACGCTGCCGAGATCCTCCAGCGCCTGGGGCCGGTCGTGTGGGTCGAGGACAAGTACGACGGGATTCGCTGCCAGCTGCACCGCCTCGGGAGCGAGGTCCGGCTCTATTCGCGCGACCTCCACGACATCTCGTCCCAGTTCCCCGAGGTCGTCGCCGCGGCGCGAGCGCTGCCCTGGGACGGCATCCTCGACGGCGAGCTGCTGGCCTGGCGCGATGGCGTGGTGCTGCCGTTCATCGCCCTGCAATCGCGGCTCGGGCGGAAGGACCCATCGAAGGCCCTCCTCGAGGAGGTGCCGGTGATCTACGTCGCGTTCGACGTCCTGGGGCTTGGCCAGCCGGCGCTGTCGATGACCGCGACCAACGGCGTCAAACCGCCCGAGGCGTCGCCCGCCGACGGGCTCCGCGCCGACCTCGTCGGCGGTCCCGATGCGGACGTCTCGACCGTCGCCCCGCTCCTCGAGGTCCCGCTGACCGAGCGCCGGCACCGGCTCGAGGCGCTCGGGCTGCCCCTCGCCGAGGACGGCGGCGCGTTCGCGCTGTCCCACCTCGCGACCGCGGACTCGACCGATGCGCTCGAGGCGGTCTTCGCCGAGGCCCGGGCACGGCGCAACGAGGGTCTCATGGTCAAGGACCCCACGTCGATCTACTCGCCCGGCCGCCGCGGCTATGGCTGGCTGAAGATGAAGAAGGCCCTGGCCACGATCGACTGCGTGGTCGTCGGGGTCGAGGTCGGGCACGGCAAGCGCCACGGCGTGCTGTCCGACTACACGTTCGCGGTCCGAGACGAGCCGCGCGACCAGCTGGTCACCATCGGCAAGGCGTACAGCGGCCTGACCGATGCCGAGATCGCGACGATGACCAGCTGGTTCGAGGAGCACACGATCAGCCACCACGGTCGCTACCGGGTGGTCGAGCCGACGGTCGTCGTCGAGGTCGCCTTCGACGTCATCCTGCGCTCGAACCGGCACAAGTCCGGGTTCGCGCTGCGCTTCCCGCGCATCGCCCGGCTGCGGCTGGACAAGGATCCACGCGAGGCCGACACGCTGGAGACGGTCACCCGCCTGTACGAGGGCCTGCAGGCCGGCGCCGAGCATCTCGTGACCGCGGGGGCCCGAAAGACGGGCCCGGGCTAGGTCGCGAATCAGGCGAATTCCGTAGGTGCCGCGCAAGGTCCACCGCCTACCATGTGCGCATCCAACCGAGCCGGGGCTCGAGCTCGGCGTCTGACCCCGATCGACGCCGCGGAGTCGCGTCATGCAGGTTCCGCTCACGGCATACGCAGAGGACTGCTCGTTCACCGGCGAGGTCGCCCTGACCGGCGACCGCCTGTCCGACTTCCTCGCCGCCACGGTCGAGTTCGAGGTGCACAACCTGCGCTTCCGCGCGCTCGATGACGGCCGCGTCGTCGAGACGCTGTACTCGTCCGTCCTGCGCGACGACCTGTGCCTCGTGCTCGCGGGCGAGCCGCGTGGCCGCGAGGACCTCCGGGTCTGGACGCGGCAGTTCCCGGTCGTCGCCCGGGTCGGGCCGTACACCGTGCGCGGCTACGTCCACGCGCCACCCACGATCGATCCGTTGCGCCTGCCCGGCCGACGCGCGATCGTGGCCCTGACCGCAGGCACCGTCACCTTCCTCGAGGCAGGCAACGAGGTCGAGGTCCAGGCGGAGACGGTCCTCCTGAACAGCACCTGGATTGAAGCGCTCGAGACCGCGACCGCGGAGGATCTCGACGCGGCCGCGCTCGCAGACGAGCCGGTCACTGCCGCGGACCAGTTGGCCGGCGACATGACCACGCAGGTCGAGCCTTCCGGCGCCTAGCGCTCGCCAGGACGCCGGGCGTTTTCGTAGGCTACTGCCGCCGATGACATCTCTGCCCTTTGACCTCAAGGCGACATGCACCGCGCTCGCGCGGTCGGCGCTGTTCCAGGGTCTCGATCCGACGGAGCTGGAACAGATCGCCCAGGCCATGAGCCGTCGACGCTACCGGCCGCACGAGGTGATCTTCCATGAGGGCGACCCGGGCGACGCGCTCCACCTCGTCGTCGAGGGCCAGGTCAAGATCGCGCGTGAGTCGAACGAGGGTGGCGAGGCGATCGTCGCGATCCTCACGGCCGGGGACACCTTTGGCGAGCTCGTCCTGCTCGACGGCGCCCCGCGCTCCGCGACCGCGATCGCCGTCGCTGCGACGGAGACGCTCGTGATGTCGCGAGCGGTGTTCACGGGGCTCATCGACGGCACCGAGATGTTCCGGTGGCGGGTGCTGGGCGGTATCGCCGACCGGATCCGCCGCGTCACCGACCAGCTGGCCGAGGTCCACTTCCTCGACCTGTCCGGGCGGCTCGCGCTGCAGCTGAGCCGCCTCGCCGAGGAATCAGCGCCCGGCCAGCTGGCGGAGGTCGAGCTTCGGGAGACGTTGAGCCAGTCCGATCTCGCGGCGATGGTCGGCGGGACGCGCCAGCGGGTCAACCAGATCCTCGGTGACTTCACGGAAGAGGGCCTCGTTCGCCAGCACGGCGGACGGGTCGTCGTCCGCGACGTGGCGCGGCTTCGCGGACGCGCCAGCTGGTGATGAGGGGACGCTCGCTGTCCCCGAATTGACAGGACGCCCGTCCGGTCCGATCACGACGGGACGAGGTCCGTGCATGTAGGGTTCGCGAAGCAGAACCGGACATACCGGCAGAAAGGGAGCGATGGACATGAGCACCGAGCAGAAGCAGCCCGAACCGACCGAGGACACCGAGGGCCACTCGGCTTCGGAGAGGTTCGCGAAGGACACGTTCGCCAAGGACACGTTCGCCAAGGACACGTTTGCCAAGGACACGTTCGCCAAGGACACCTTCGCCGGGGAGAGGGCCAGCGACGACGACGACACCGAGGGCCACTCGGCCTCGGAGAAGTTCGCGAAGGACACGTTCGCGAAGGACACGTTCGCCAAGGACACCTTCGCCAAGGACACCTTCGCCAAGGACACCTTCGCCAAGGACACGTTCGCGAAGGACACCTTCGCCAAGGACACATTCGCGAAGGACACCTTCGCCAAGGACTGACCGCTCCGACGCCGGACCGGCGCAACAGCAGGATGCATGCCTGAGGATCGAGCGCAATCGACCCGCGGCAATCTGGACGGAGCAGGGCTTGCCCTGCTCCGTTCTGTTGCGCTCCGGGCCGAGGCCGCCCAACGGATCGAATCAGAGCTGCAGACGACCCTCCTGCGGTCGATCGTCGGGACAACCGTCGCCATCTTCGAAGCCGAGGCGGCATCGATCGCGCTGTACCGCGAGGCGACGCATTCGCTCGAGTTCGTGGTCGCGGGCGGAGCGCAGGGCAAAGGCGTCGTCGGGTTGTCGATTCCGGCCGACCAGGGGATCGCGGGCTATGCGTTCACGACGGGCGAGCCGATCGCGATCGCCGAACCGCAGCAGGACCCGCGCTTCGGCAAGGCCTTCTCCGCGGAGACCGGCTTCACGCCGCGCTCCATCCTCGCCGTGCCGATGCGCGACGCGCGTCGGAGCATCGGCGTCCTCGAAGTCCTGGACAAGCACGATGGGACGTTCACGATGCGCGACATCGCCCTGGCCTCGGTCTTCGCAGACCAGGCTGCCGTCGCCATCCAGGTCGGAGCCCGGGCGCTCGAGGCTCGCAACCTCCTGCACGCGATCCTGGTGGGGGATGTCCACCATGGCGCCGAGCCTGATGCAGTCGACGACGTCGTCTCGATGGCGACTCGGGCGCAATCCGGTGACGATCGTTTCTGGGAGTTCGTGGACGCCATCACCCGACTTCGCCTCGCGCGCCCGGAGGATCGCGCGCTTGCCATCGACATCCTCGACGCGATCGGCCGCCACGAGACGGCGACCGACAAGCGCCGAAGCTTCAGCCGCCGCCTGCGGCGATGACCGACGAGTCGGGGTCCCGTGGTGCTGCCCGATCGATATCCGGCGGAGCCCTCGAACCGACTGCCGTCGCCACGGCTGAGCTCCTGCCGGCCTGGAGCGAGCCGTTCCAGCACGACCACCTTCGCAAGCTGGCCCGCTCGTCCGCGATCGAGGCAGCGCCCGACTGGCTGGGATCGCGCGGCGCGGGGGTCACCGTGGCCATCGTCGACTCAGGCGTGGAGGGCGATCACCCGGCGATCGGCGGCCGGCTCGTCACGAGCGTCCGCGTCGAGATGCAGGACGACGAGCCGATCGTCGTCGACGATGATCCGATCGACAGCGTGGGTCACGGCACGGCCTGCGCGGGGATCATCCACGAGCTCGCCCCCGACGCCGAGCTCGTTTCCGTCCGGGTCCTGGGAAAGCGGAACACGGCCAAGGGAATCGTGTTCGCCCGCGGGCTCGACTGGGTGATCGAGCAGAGGATCGGCGTGGCAAACCTGAGCCTGTCGTCCGGGAGCGAGGAGCTGTTCGCCGGCTTTCATGAGCTCGCCGACCTGGCCTACTTCGGGAACACCGTGCTCGTGTGTGCTGCGAGCAACAACCCCGGACGGTCGAGCTACCCGTCGCTCTTCTCGTCCGTCATCTCGGTCGCCGCCCACGACTCACCAGACCCGATGACCTGGTACTACAACCCGAGGCCGCCGGTCGAGTTCGGGGCACGTGGCGCCGACGTGCCCGTCGCGTGGCGAGATGGCGGGTTGATCACCGCCACGGGCAACAGCTTCGCGGCACCGCACATCGCGGGCCTCGTCGCCCGGATCCGCGAGGCGCACCCGGCCGCGACGCCTTTCGAGGTCAAGACCCTTCTCGCCGCCGCCGCGACGAGACCCTAGCGTTCCACCGGCAGGTCGAGGCGGTCGCCCCACTCGGCCCACGAGCCGTCGTACACGGCGACGTCGTCGTAGCCCATCAGGGTGAGCACGAAGGCCAGCTTGGCCGCGCCCACGCCCGAGCCGTCGTAGCACACGAGCCGCCTGCCCCGGGCCACGCCGGCGCGCGTCAGGATCGCGCGGATCGCCTCGGGGTCGAGCAGCTTCTGGGCACCCGGCTCGTGCAGCGCCCCGATCGGCACGTTGATCGCACCGGGGATATGGCCGAGGCGGCGGGCATTGCCCTCGTGGCCCTTGAACTCGGGCACGGCGCGGCCGTCGATGATCTGGGCGTCGGGCGAGCCGAGGAGCGACCGGACGTCGGTCGTCGTCAGCCGGAGACGGGGATTCAGGCGCGGCGTGAACGCCCCCTCGGCGTGGGGGAGCACCCCCGTGCTGAGCGGCCGGTGCTCGGCGCTCCACGCGGGAAAGCCGCCGTCGAGGATCCGCGCGGACTCGAAGCCGTAGACCCGCAGCGACCACCACGTCCGGGCCGCGTACAGCGAGAGCGTGTCGTCGTACAGGATCAGCGTGCTCGCGGCGCCGATCCCGGACCGGCTCATGAACGCCAGGACGGACGCTGGAGGCGAGAGCCGAAGGGCCTGCCCCGACTCCTCCGAGGGCGCCTCGTTGAGCTCGACGCGCCAGTCGAGGTAGGTAGCGCCGGGGATGTGCCCCGAGTCGAACACGGCGTGCCCGGTCCCGTCGGGGCGCCAGCGGCAGTCGACGATTCGCACGTCGGGGCGGCTCAGCTCGTCAGCCAGCCACTCCGTGGAGGCGAGCAGCTCCGGCCGCGCGAAGCCTGTCATGGGGAGCCCCGGACCACGCTCGTATAGTAGGGCCGTGGTTTCCCCGTTCATGTCCGACACGGACAAGCTGGCGGCCGTCCGGGCGGCGCTCCCGTCGCTGTCCGCGGCGATCCAGCTGAACACCGGCTCGGCGGGTCCGCTGCCGGCCGAGGTGGCGACGGCGATGGCCGAGCTCGAGGCCTACGAGCGGGACTTCGGGCGCGCGCAGTTCGCCTACTGGGAAGAGGCGCGACAGCGCATGGACGAGGCCCGCGCGGGCGTGGCCGCGGTCCTCGGCGGCGACCTCGACGAGGTCGCGATCACCCACGCGACGACCGACGGCATGAACCTCGGGACGTGGGCGCTCGACTGGCGCGCCGGCGGCCGCGCCGTCACGACCTGCCACGAGCATCCCGGCGGCTACGGCCCGCTGTACATGGTCTGTGACCGGTTCGGCGTCGACCTCGGCTTCGCGGAGTTCGAAGGGAGCGCCTCCGACGACGAGATCGTCGCCCAGTTCGATCGCCTGATCACGCCCGGCACGAAGCTCGTCTCGATCTCGCACGTCCTGTGGACCACCGGCCTGGTCATGCCCGTCCGGCGCATCGCCGACCTGGCCCACGAGCGCGGGGCGCTGGTGCTGATCGACGGCGCCCAGGCCGCGGGAGCGATCCCGGTGAGCGTGCGCGACCTCGGCGCCGACATGTACGCAGTGCCCGCGCAGAAGTGGCTCCTCGGGCCGGAGGGGCTCGGCGCCCTGTGGGTCCGCCGCGAGCTGCTCGACACGCTCGAGTCGACCTTCGCCAGCTTCTTCACGTTCGAGTCGAGCGACTCGCGCGGCAACCGGACGCTGGCCACGGACGCGAAGCGGTTCCAGGTCACGAACTACCATCGCCCGTCGATCCTCGGCATGGCCCGCGCGATCGGCTGGCTCACGATGTTCGTCGGGCTCGACTTCGTGTACCGCCGTGGCGCGGCGATGGCGCATCTCGCCGCCGACACCCTGGCCGGCATCGACGGCGTCGAGCTGCTGACGCCGCGCGACCGGATGGCCGGGCTGATCTCGTTCCGGATCACCGGCTGGGACCAGCAGGCCGCGCTCGACGAGCTCCAGGCGCGCACCTTCGCCATCGCGCGGACGCTGCCGCCCGTCAACGCGCTGCGGATCAGCTGCGGCTTCTGGACGACCGAGGACGAGCTCGACCGGTTCATGGACGGCGTCCGGTTGCTGGCATCGCACACGCCCGAGACGCTGCCGCCGCGCCGAACGCTGACCATCGTCGGCCAGGGTTGAGCGGGCGGACGCCGGCCGCTCGCCACGACCCGCCGGCCGCGCACGCGACCGGGGCGCCCCTGTCCGCCGCGGTGCCGCCCGCGCGCTCCTGGCTCGAGATCCGGTGGCGCCAGTTCCGCAATGCCCCGCGCCCGGTCGTCCGTGCGGTCGGCTCGAGCCTCGCCGTCGCGATCGTGCTCGGGGCGGCATACCTCGCCTATGACGTTGCGCTCTCGCGCGGGGCATCACTCCCGGGGGGCGATCTCCGGGTCGGTGCCGCGGCCGTGTACGTCATCGCGGTGCTCGTCGCCGGCTCGCTGCTCACGTGGCTGATCGTGCCGCTGCCGCGCGGCTCCGGCGCGCGGGCGATGCGAACCCCATGGAGCGCGGCGCTGGGGCTGTTCGCGGCGATCCCGATCGCCTACCTCGTGCTCGTCGTGGCGATCCAGGTCCTGAAGCCGCTGCTGGTGTGAGACCGCGCGCTCCGGGCGTACGATGACGCCGGGGGAGTAGCCCAGTCGGTTAGAGGCGCCGAGCTTATACCTCGGAAGTCGGAGGTTCGAGTCCTCCCTCCCCTACCAGCGAACGGCCGGCGATCGCGCTCGCCCGGCCCGCCGAACGGGCCGGAAGGCGAGGCTCAGAGGGCGGAGCGGACCTCGCGCACGATCCGGTCGCGCCGGCCCTGGTCGAACGACCTCTGGGGCGGCAGCGAGCCCAGCCACTCGGGAATCTGGTTCGGCTCGATATAGGCGCAGGCAGCGGTTCGGTCCACGTGCCGGTCCGTGCCGACGACAGCGGCGTACACCTTCAGCACGTGATCCGCGTCCTCGGGCGAGAGCCACGAGCGCACGATCTCGGCGTCATGCGTGGCTCGATCCAGGGGGTTCTCGATCGTCCGGATGTAGCCGTTGCCGACCCGGACCTCCCACGTGCGGATGCCGCGCGACAGGACGGCGCCGGCTGGCGGCAGCTCTTCGATCACCGCGGCACCGAACGGGCCGATGACCAGCTCGGGCAGCATCCGGTTGCCGACCGGCAGGCGGACGCTGGTGGCGACCACGTGGTCGTCGCCGATGGCCCGGCGCAGCCGGACCGCAGGCGTGACGCGCGGACGTCGGGCCCGCCAGCGCTCGTAAGCCGTGGCCAGGCGGGCAACGCCGACGAGGCCGAAGCCGGCCGGCGCGGTGAGCGCGAAGGTCCAGGCCAGCGCGCCCACGACGAGGTCGTAGGTCGACGGTCGGCCGCTGGGCATGAAGCGGGTCATGAACGCGCCGCCGAAGACGAGGTACAGCAGCGCCAGGCCGACGGCGGTGAAGATCGTGCCGGCGAAGAGGGCCGTGTAGAAGGCGAGGCGGCTCGGGCGACCAGCCTTCGCCCGGGTGGATGGCAGAACCTGCATTGCGGCATCCTTGCGCGCGGCACGTGCGCGCGAAATGGCCCGTTTGGGGCAGGACCGCCGTGGCCAGCAGGCACCGCTCCGAACACACCCCTGGCTGACCTGCCGTCGCGGGACCAATCCATCGGGTGGACGCCGCCGGACCTCGGCGAACCGCTCTCCATGCATCCGGACCACCGCGGACCGCCAATGGTGGCCATGACCCCCGTACCATTGCGACCCACTCCGATCCCCACCGATGCTCAGGGCGTTCATCGCCGGGGGGCTTTGATGCACCCGCACGGGGGATTGGAAGGAATGCCCGGAATCATCCGCGCACTCGGCCGCCTGCTCGTCATGGGCCTGGTCATGGCCGGCGTGCTCGTGGCGGCGGTCTTCGCCGGGGTCGGCCCGACGACGGCCATCGCCCTCGGCATCGTGCTCGCCGGGATCGTGGGCCTGATCGGTGTCGGCCGACGGCCTCGCGCCGCCGCGGCTCCGGTCGAGCAGCTGGCCGCGATGCAGGCCACGCTCGAGGCGGCAGTCGCGTCGCAGCGGATCGAGGACTCGACGGCGATCGACGCGATGGCGCCGCCGCTCACCTCGGGAACGATCGATGTCGAGGCGAACATGCCGCGCTGGCGTCGGCCCTCGTTGATCGAGGCCCGCCGTTCCGATCCGCTCCGACAGGCGCAGTCCTACCGGCTGCCGATGCGCTTCACCGACGATCGCGCCGGCAGCACCGATGTGCGCGTCGTGCGCTACGCGGTCGTGCCGCTCCTGGACAAGCCGGACGAGGTGCTCGGCGTACGCCTGTGCGACCTCGAGTCCGGCGATGAGGTCATCTCCGTCGGCGCTTCGGGCGGCTTCCTCGAGGTCGACTGCCCGAACGGCGAGCACGGCTGGATCCATCGGACGACGCTCGGCGTGCGGCCTGCCCCACTCGGGACCAATCGGGGCATCGCGACGCCCGAGGCCGACGACGCCCTGACCGCGCTGCTCAGCGCCCGCGGCCTGATCTAGCCCGGCGCCCCGCCGGGCGGGCCTTTCCGTTCAGCGCCGCAGCACGAGCAGGTGCTGGTGGGTGATGTTCGGCACGAAGCCCGTCGGGTACCCGTAGGGTCGCAGCCGCGTCCCGGCCTGGTACCAGATCAGGTCACCCTTCGGCGTCAGGCCGGCGTTGGCGGCGCGCGCGGCCAGGTCCGCCCCGGTGAACACGTAGCGGCCGTCCTGGTACGCGTCGCGCACGATCAGGACCGCGTACCGGCCCCGACGCAGGACCCGCGCCAGGTGGCCGAGGACGTCCTCCATCCGGTCCAGGAAGGTCGGGTAGTCGGGCGCGTTCGCCAGGTCCGCGGGATCGTCGGTGACCATCGCGTAGTCCGTGCGACGGTTCGAGAACGACTCGGCGAGCGCACCCCCGGACATGGTCATCGGCAGCTGGACGTTGTACGGCGGGTCGGTGGCCACGAAGTCGACCGACTCGGCCGTGAGCGTCGGCAGGATCTCGAGGGCATCGCCCACGCGCAGCTCGCAGCCTGACGGGTCGAAGCCGCGGGGCTCGCCCGGGTCAGCCTGTCCGAGGTCCGCGAGGAGCGGGCCCTGGCCATCGCGCTCGGCGGCCGCCTCGGCGACGACGCGGCCATAGACCTCCGCCCAGCGAGGCGCGAGCTCGATGCCCAGCGCGCGTCGCGGCCCGCGTGCGATCGCGGCACCGAGCAGGGTCCCGCCGACGCCCGCGAACGGGTCGAGGACGAGCTCCCCGGACTTCGTGAAGAACTCGATCAGGCGCGCCATCAGCCGGGGCGGCTTGTTCGCCCCGTGTGCCTTGCGCAGGGCGTGCCCGAGCTCGGACGGGTAGGCCGTCGTCCACACGGACTTGGTGAAGTACAGCCACTCCTCGCCGCTGAGCTCGTTGAGCGTGTTCCGAGGGTGGGGGGCCATGGCCTCGGAGCGTAGCGAGGGTCGTCAGTCGCGGGCGGCCAGGTGGGCGAGGAGCCCGTCGTACAGGATCGCCGTCGCGGCGAGCAGATCGCGGTCGGGCAGCACCTGGCCCATGCCGCGGATGATCGCGTCGGGGCCGGGCGCTTCCGGCGCGTCATAGCGCTCGTCCTCGATATCCGCCTCGTGCACGATGCGGCCGAGCGCCTCGAGGCCGGGCGCGCTGACGCCGTGGTGGCGGACGAGCACCTCGAACGTGCTCGCGCCGTCGTGGTGGCTGAAGGGCTGGCCCCTGATGTGCCGCGCTCGTGCTCTCGTCGCTCGGGCTGTTCGCAGGCGCCGTACCGTACCTCCTGGTCCGCGTGACCAGGCTCAGGAGCGTCGAGGAGCTGCAGGCCGCCGCTACTCCGTGAGCGGTGTCTCCTCGCCCGGGAGCGCCGGGCCCGCGGAGATCGTCGTTTCGCGCATGTGGCGCACCGGCGAGAACCACACGACGGCGATCGCCATCACGGCGCCGAGCAGGCCGATCGCGAATGCCGTCCGCAGCCCCCAGTACTCGGCCACCACGCCGCCGAGCACGACGCCCGCGAGGGTCATGAGCGTCGTGAACGTGAAGAAGCTCGCGTTGACGCGGCCGATGACCCGGTTGTCGACCGACGACTGGACCAGCGACGTCTCAACGATCTCGTACACGGTCCCGCCGGAGTCGCCGACGAACTGCTGGGCGATCAGGAAGGCTGCGCCGAGCCACGCCGCGTGGGCCGGCGCAAGCGGGATGAGCAGGTCGCCGAGGGCGAACAGGATCATGCCGCCGAGGATCGTCCGTCCCACGCCGAACCGCCGGACGGCCGCCGGCGCCGCGATCGAGCCCAGGAGCGAGCCGATGCCACCGAGGGCGGCGATGATGCCGATCGCCGCGGGATCCAGATCCAGCTCCTTCGTCGCGAAGAGCAGGTAGCCGGTTCCGAACACGCCCCACACGATGTGGGTGCCGCCATGGGCGAGCGCGAGCGCGCGCAGGACAGGTGACCCAGCCGTGATGCGCAGGCCTTCGCGGATCTCGTGCAGCACCGGCTCACGATCGTGCGCCGGCTTGGGCGGCGGCTCCGGCCTGCGAATCGTGCCCAGCAGCAGCGCCGACACGACAAAGGAGACGGCGTCGACCGCGATTGCGATCGGCGCGCTCAGCAGCTTCACCAGGAAGCCGCCGATTCCGAAGCTCATGAACTCGGCCGCGGAGCCGGCCGCGGTCAGTGCGCTGTTCGCGCCGACCAGCTGGTGGCGGGGAACGACCGTCGGCAGATAGGACCGATCCGCCACGTCGAAGATCGTCGAGAGAACGGCCGCGAGGAAGGCCACGACGACGAGCTGGGTCATGCCCAGCGAGTGCGCGAGGAACGCGATCGGGATCGAGCCGAGGAGGACGGCTCGCCCGATGTCGGCCCAGATCATGATCGGCCGGCGTCGCAGGCGGTCCACCCATGCGCCGGCGACCAGGCCGAAGATGAGTGCCGCGACCTGCTCGACGCCGCGCAGTGCGGCGACGTCGAGCGCGCCGGCGTCAAGGACGAGGATCGCGGCGAAGGGCAGCGCTGTTCGCGTGATGAGCGAGCCGAAGAGCGAGACCGTGCCCGCCGAGAAGACCGCGAGGAAGGTGCGATTGCGCCACAGGGAGACGGCCTGGGCGGGCGCGGTCATCCGCGGAGGGTAACGGTGCGTCGGAGCGCCGTGCCGGTGTGGCACGATGGACTCATGCCCGCGAGGTTCAGCAGCGAGCGGTTCGTCGGGCGGGAGCGGGAGCTGTCGCAGCTCGCCGTCGCGCTGGAGGCGGCTGCCGACGGCCGGAGCCCGCGACTGCTCCTGTCCGGCGCCGGCGGGATGGGTGTGAGCCGTCTCGTCAGCGAGGCGGTGCGCCGGGTCGGGCGGCTCGCCGAGCCGTTCCAGGTCGTCCGCTGCACCGCCGTGCCCGCGCGCAACCGCGCCGCCTACGGCCCGATCGTCGAGGGCTTCTCGCCCTGGCTCGGGGCGCTCGATGATGCAGAGCTGCAGCGCGTCGTGGGTCCCGGGGCGGAGCCGATCGCGCGGCTCCTGCCATCGGTCGCCCCTCGCCTGGGAAGCGTCATCCGGCACGCCCGCCGCGAGTCCATCGCGCCCGAGCGGCGAGGCGCGTGGATCGCGGAGTCGATCCAGGGGCTGCTCGAGCGCGCCGGCGAGCGCCGCCCGATCCTGCTCGTGCTCGAGGACCTGCATCACGCGGATGCCGGGACACGCGGGCTCGCCACCTTCCTCGCCCGGGTGGCTCGGCCGGCGCGCCTGTGCCTCGTCCTCAGCTACAGCGTCGATCGCATCGCCCGCGGTCACCCGCTCCTGCCCGAGCTGTCGGCGATTACCTCGTCCGCCGACCCACCGGCGCGGCTGGAGCTGGGCCCGCTGGACCGATTCGACCTCGCCCAGCTCGTCACGGAGATCGAGGGCGAGCGCCCGACGGCGGCCGCGCTGCTGCTCGTCGCCGAGCGCTCGGGTGGCGACCCGCTCGTCGCGGAGGAGGTCCTGGCTGCGCGGCGCGAGCTGCCCGGCCTGTCGCTCGGCACGACGCTCGAGGAGCTGGTGCTCGCCCGCCTCGCCCGGCGCGGGCCTGAGTGCCGGCGGGCACTGCGCCTGCTCGCGCCGGCGGGCCGGCCGCTGGACCGCGGCGAGCTGGTCGGCGTCGCTGCGACATTCGAGGGCCTCGTCGAAGGGCTGCCGCCGCGTTCCACCACGAAGCCGCGTCGCGGCGATGGCGTGCTCGACGCGGACCTCCGTGCCGGCGTCATGGAGGCCCTCGATCACGGCTTCCTCATCGAGCGGCCCGACCATCGCCTCGAGGTTCGGCACGAGCTCGTCGCCCAGGCGATCGAGGGCGATCTGCTGCCGGTCCAGCGGCGACGCCACCATCTCGCGCTCGCAGCGTCCCTCGGGTCGGACCCGCCCTCGGCGCTGAGCCACTGGCTGGCCGCCTTCGAGCCGGCGCGCGCCCGCGCGGCGGCCCTGTCGGCCGCGTCGGCCGCCGAGCGACTCGACTCCGCGGCAGACGCGCTCGGCGCCCGCGAGCTGGCGCTCGAGCTCGGCGCCGCGAGCGGCGCGCGCTCCGCCGACGGCAAGCTGCTGTACGAGACGGCCGGGGTCGCGCTCGCCGCCGGCCGGGCAGATCGGGCGCTGGCCTATCTCGAGAGCGCGGTCGGCCGCTTCGGCGAACGCGAGGACGCCGAGATCGCGGCGTCGATCTACGAGATGCTCGGCCGGGTCTCGCGGGCGCTCGGCGACCACGACCGGGCCCTCGCGGAGCACCGCCGGGCGGCCTCGATCGCACCGCGCGACAAGACCGAGCTGCGCGCCGGGATCCTCGCCTCGCTTGCCCAGACCCTGATGCTCCTCGGCCATTTCGCGGAAGCCACGCGGACCGGCGAGAAGGCCATCGCGCTGGCGCGGGAGATCGGCGAGCCGGGCCGGCGCATCGAGGCGCATGCGCTGTGCACCGTGGGCGTCGCCAACGCCTGGGGTGCTGCCGGCGACCAGGGGATCCGCCAGCTCCACGAGGCGCTTGCGCTTGCCCGCGAGCTCGACGACCCCGACGTCGCCTTCCGGGCGGCGCTCAACCTGACCACCGCGCTGGCGCTGTTCGGCCGGCGCGACGAGGCGATCGAGGTCACCCGCGAGGCGATCGATCGGGCGCGTGCCGACGGCCTCGAGGTGGCCTACGGCAACTCGCTGCGCGGCAACATCGCCGAGGCGCTGTTCAGCGCCGGCCGCTGGGCCGAGGCGCGCGAGACGATCCGGACCGCGCTCGAATGGAGCCCCGACGCGGTCGCCTTCGCCGACGCTTCGATGACCGCGGCGATGCTCGAGGTCGAGACGAGCGTGGACGAGCGCGCGGCATCACTGCTCGGCTGGCGGCCGCTGGAGATCGATCACGCACCGGACCCGCAGCTCGAGGTGCCGGCGACGCGGGCGGCCGCCTCGTTCGCGCTGTGGCGCGGCGACGTCGCGGATGCCCGGCGGGCGGTCGAGCGGGGCTGGGCGCTGGTGCGTCGCGCCGAGGACTGGGCCCTGGCGGCGCGGATGGCCGCGACCTACCTCGAGGTGCAGGCCGCGGTCGCCACGGATGCGCGCGAGCGGCACGCCCTCCCGGAGATCAGCGGGGCGCGAGGCCGGGCCAAGCGGGTCCTTGCCGAGGCCGAGACGGTGCTGCGGACCAGCGGCGTCGCCCCGGGCGCGCCGAGCCGGCACGAGGCCGACGCGAATCTCGCTACCGCCCGTGGCTTCGCGGCGCGGCTCGACGGCCGCGACGACCCGGTCCTCTGGGATTCCGCCGCGCAGGCGTGGGAGCGGGCCGGGGAGCCGTACCAGGTCGCGCGAGCGCGCTGGCGTCAGGCGGAGGCGGCGCTCCCAGGTCGGGATGCCCGGGTGGCTCGGGCGGCTGCACGCGGCCCGCTCGTCGAGGCGGCGCGAATCGCGCGGGAGCTCGGCGCGCGGCCCCTCCTCCGCGAGCTCACGAACCTCGCCGCCCGCGCCCTGATCACCCTGCCGGGTGCGGAGGCCGCCGATGGCGGGTCACCTGGACGTCCGGTCATGGCGCCCGACATCGCCTCCCGGGACGTTGCCGCCCAGGCCGGCCGAGGTGGGAAGGCGACGGCAGCCGATCGGGCCGCACGGAGCGGCGAGCCGATTGCCAATCGTGCCGCGGGCGAGCCGATCCCGGCAGCGAGCGCTTCCGGCATCGCTGCCGCCTTTGCGCCCGAGGACGGGGCCAAGCGCGACAAGGAGGCGTTCGGCCTGTCGCGCCGTGAGCGCGAGGTGCTCGCGCTCATCGCCGAGGGCCGGACGAACCGCGAGATCGGGGAGCGGCTGTTCATCAGCCAGAAGACCGTCGGCGTCCACGTCGGCAACATCCTGGCCAAGCTCGGCGCCTCGGGCCGCGTCGAGGCGGCCATGGTGGCGATCAGGCTCGAGCTGGTTCCAACGCCGCTGGCCGGCCGGCCGGCGCTCGCGTCACGCTGACCAACACATACCGCCGTCGGTGCGGCGGCGGACCTTGCCGCGACGGCCCGGAAAAGGAACAAGACCCGGAAGGAGGGTCCGGGTCCTGTTCGAGCGTCTGGCCGTCCGGGAGGAAGGGACCGGTCGGCCTCGAAGGATCGAGGTGAGGCTGGGGGGCTAGCCCCAGCGCCGCATGGCGGCTTCGACAAGGGCGATCGCCGCGATGGGGGCGACTGCCATGACGAAGGTCCATGCCCGTCGGATCTGGGCCATCAGTACTGTCTCCTCGAAGTTGGTTGCGTCCTCGCCGATCGAGGGACCCAAACGTACGAACGGCACCGCACCACGTCGATGCGACCATAGTCCGGGGTCAGACCAGGACCATTGGTGTCGATCCCCTGAACGCGACCCCACCTGACCCGACAGGACCGCTCCGAGCCGCCCACGGCGCCGGCTCCGACCCTACAGGCGGCCGCTTACCTCCGGCTTATTTCGATGCCCGGACGCACCGGACCTCGGTACTCTTCCGACGTGTCCAGGGGCGAGCAGCTGTGCTTTTCGGACGCCTACGCGCGCTCCGCCGCCGCCCGGATCCTTGCCGTCGAGCTCGAGCCGATGCCCGCCGTCCTCCTCGACTCGACCGTGTTCTACCCGGGCGGCGGCGGACAGCCACCGGATGCCGGCACGTTGACCCGCCAGGCCGACGGCGCGGTGTGGCCCGTCCGCTCGGCGCGGAAGTCGGATGGCGAGATCCTCCATGACCTCGAACCCGGGGACGCCGCGCTCGATCCAGCGCCGGCGGTGGGGGATGTGGTCACGGCGGAGATCGACTGGCCGCGGCGGCATCTCCTCATGCGCACCCATACCGCGCTGCACGTCCTGTGCGGGGTCGTCTGGCGCGACTACGGCGCCCAGGTCACCGGCGGCAACATGGAGCCGGGGTCGGGGCGGATGGACTTCGAGTTCGAGCGCATGTCCGGCGAGCTCGTCGGCGAGATCGAGGCGAAGGTCAACGCCGAGCTCGCTGCTGGTCGCGACGTGCGCGTGAACGTTCTCCCGCGCGACGAGGCCTTCGCGATCCCCGACCTCATCCGGACCAAGATCAACCTGCTGCCGCCGGGCATCGCCGAGGTGCGGACGATCGAGATCGTCGGGCTCGACCTCCAGGCCGATGGCGGCACCCATGTCGCCAACACGCACGAGGTCGGCGCGATCCGGGTCACCGGCTACGAGTCGAAGGGCCGCATCAACAAGCGCATCCGGATCGAGCTCGCGACCGCTGACGGTGCGGGCGCATGACCGGCAGCGCCCCGGAGCGAGGCTCGCTGGACGGCCGCGTGGCGCTCGTGACCGGCGCCGGGTCCGGCATCGGGCGGGCCACCGCCATCCGGCTGGCGAGCCTCGGGGCCGCGATCGGCTGCCTCGGCCGCACGGCGGCCAAGGTCGAGGCGGTCGCCGCCGAGATCTCGCGGGCGGGTGGACGCGCCGTCGCCCTGCACGCGGACGTGACGGATCCACCCGGCGTCGCCGAGGCGATCGAGAAGCTGCGGGCCGAGCTGGGACCAGCCGCCATCCTGGTCAACAACGCGGGGCTCGCCGGCGAGGGCCGGTTCGTCGACGTCACCCTCGAGCGCTGGCAGCGCGTCGTCGACAGCCACGTCCTCGGGGCGTTCCTGTGCACGCACGCCGTCCTGCCGGGCATGCTCGAGGCGGGCTGGGGGCGCGTCATCCTCGTCGCCTCCGAAGCGGTATGGCTGGGCCACACGAGCGTCCAATACGCCACCGCGAAGGCCGCCCTGATCGGGTTCACGCGCTCGCTGGCCCGCCAGGTCGCCGGCCAGGGCGTCCTCGTGAATGCCGTGGCGCCGGGCCCTGTCGAGACGCCGATGCTCTTCGACAACACGCCCGACGAGATCGAGGCGGAGCGGCAGACAGTGTTGATCGGCCGCTTCCTGCAGCCCGACGAGATCGCGGCGACGATCGCCTTCCTCGTCGGTCCGGGTGGCGACGGCTATGTCGGCCAGGTCCTGTCGCCGAACGGCGGAACGGTCTTCCCGGGGTAGTCGACTCGAAGACGGATCGAACGGTAGGATCGCGACGGAATCCGCATTCACCTCGAGGCCTGGGAGGGAAGACCCCGAGATGTTCGTCTCCAGCAGGTTTGTGTACCTCGAGCTCCAGAAGACCGGAACCACGCACATCCGTCGGTTGCTTCGCGAGAACCTCGGCGGCACCACGATCGGCAAGCACAACCCGATCACGCCCGACCTCCTCGACGGCTCGCGCGTCGTGCTCGGCTCGATCCGTGATCCGTGGGAGTGGTACGTCTCGCTCTGGGCGTTCGGCTGCGATCACCGCGGCGACCTGTATCGAGCGGCGACACACGACCGCCGCATGCGAGGCCACGGTTGGCGGTCGGACGCGCGCCGGGCTGCCGCGCGCCTTGCGGCCGAGTTCAGGCGCCGGCCCGAGGAATGGCGCCGGACGTACACGGACGCGGACGATGCCGATGCCTTCCGGCGCTGGCTGACCCTCGTGCTCGGGGACCGGCTGCCCTACCAGATGTACGAGTACGGGGCTCCGTCGCTGGGCCGCCTCGTCGGCTTCATGAGCTATCGGTATCTGAACGTGTACTGCGGCAGGGCAGGCGACCCGGGCGCCCTGACACGCCTCGATAGCTACGAGGCGGTCCGAGCATTCGAGCGCGAGCACAACGCCGTGGACCTTTTCATCCGCAAGGAGTCGCTCGAAGAGACGTTGATCGACGCCTTGCACCGATCGGGCGCGGCGCTCACAGAGGCTCAGGTCGAGGCAATCAGGAGCCATCGGCGCTTGAACACCTCGTCCCGCCGCCGCGAGACCAGGGATTTCTATGACGCGGGGTCGGCGGCGCTGGTTGGCGAGGCCGATCGCATCATCGTCGATCGGTTCGGGTACACCAGCCCGCTTGCGCCGGCGCCCGCTGGCGTGCCGGCGCCGGGCTTCGTCGAGCTCGCGCGGACGCAGGGTGAATCGCCCGCGGGTGCCCAGCCGGCCTGACCGGAGCCGCGGCCGATCCTGCAGCTGACCTAGCCGGCGGCCTGTCGCGCCAGCGGCGCGGGCTCGCAGTCAGGCTGGCCACCGAGCGCGCGGCGGAGCCGGCGCGGCTCGACGATCCTGGCCTCGACCGCGTCGCTCGATGCCGCTGCGCGCAGCCAATCGGGATCGCGGTCGCTGGCGACGGTCTCGCGCCGCCGCTGTGCCTCCAGCTCGAGGCTCGTCACTGCATCCATCGTCGTCCCTGTCCCCTTCGCGCTGCTCCCGTTGCTCGATGTCGAACCTCTCGATGTCGAACGACCAGATCGTACCCGGGCTAGTAGTTTGATGTCAAGCGATCCGATATCAAATGATTTGACATCGAGATGCCACCGGGTGAATACTCTGGTCTCATGAACGCGAAGCGCCAGGACGGGCACGACCGGCTCGACGACTGGCTGGACATCTGGGCGCGCGAGATCCCGAAGCTCGACCGGACGACGGAGGGGATCGTCGAGCGCATCGGCAACCTGCACAAGGATCTGGACCAGTCGATGGAAGAGACGCTGGCCCAGTTCGAGCTCGACCGGCGAGCGTTCCACCTCCTCGGCCGGCTGCGCAGCTACGGCCCGCCGTACAGGCGCTCCCCGGGCCAGCTGGCAGGCGACATGCGCCTGTCGAGCGGCGCGATGACCAACCGGCTCGACCGCCTCGAGGCCGCCGGGCTGATTCGCCGCCTGCCCGACCCGAACGACCGTCGCGGCCAGCTCATCGAGGCAACCGAGAAGGGCCACGCGGCATGGGAGCGCACGGTCGGCACGCAGGCCGAGCGCGAGCGGCGCATCGCGTCGGTGCTGACGGCGACCGAGCGCGAGCAGCTGCACCGCCTCCTGCGCAAGCTCATGGGTGCGTTCCCGGACCGCGACAAGTGGTATGCCCCGAGCGAGGACAGGCCCGACAAGGGCGAGAAGGCCCCGCCGGCGAGCTGAGCCCGAGGCGCGGCCGCGGCGCGACCGCGGCAAGACCGAGGCGCGACCAGCGCGAATCGGGGCAGCGTGGGCCAGGCGCGCCGCGGATCATTCCCTCGATGCAGGACGACGAGACGCCCGCGATCGCGGCTGCGCGCGGGCTTGGGGTTACCCACCGGGTCGTCCGAACGGAGCCCGCCAACAGCGCCGAGGAGAGCGCCGCGATGCAGGGCATCCCGCTCGAGGCGCTGCTGCGCACCATCGTCGTCCGGCGCGGCGAGGACGACTACCTGTTCGTCCTCGTCCCGGCCGGGCGCCGGTTCGACTGGCCGAAGCTGCGCGGCCACCTGGGCGTGACCCGCCTCTCGCTGCCGGACGCGGACGAGGCGCAGCGGGCGACCGGCTATGTCCGCTACACGATCACCCCGTTCGGCTCGAGCCGCGCCTGGCCGGTGATCGCGGATTCCGCGATCACGGATCAACCGGTCGTGGCGATCGGTGGCGGCGCACGGGGCGTCAACCTGCACCTCGCGCCGAAGGACCTGGTCACCGCGCTCGGCGCGGAGCTCGTCGACGTCTCGATCGCGGAGTCGGCGGGTCCCTAGACCATGCCCGCGCACGGATCGCCGTCGCCTGGCAGCAGCGGCTGGACGGTGAGCCCGTGGAACGAGCCGTCGACGGGATCGCGCCAGGTCGTCATCTGGTTTGCGGCCTTCAGGAGGGAAAAGAACGTCATTGCGTCCCAGCCGTGGAGCGCGCCGCAGCGGAAGCCGCTGTCATCCGCGAACGGCTTGCCGAATGCACCGAAGCCGTCAGGGAACGGCCAGTCGACGAAGAGCCGCGGCAGGCCGTGGTCGTCGGGGACCGCGCCGACGATGATCGCGTAGCCCTCGGGCCGCGACGGCCCCTGCTTGCCGATGTCGCTGAAGAGCCACGACTCCAGGTCGTTCAGCTGGCTGACCATGAACATGAACGCCTCGCGCGTCCCCGGGGCACCGTGGCACGGCTCGCCGACGCACGGGATCGCCGTGTTCGGAGCGGTCAGGTCGTACGCCCGGCCATCGGCGACGATCTGGAGCCGGAGGATCTCCTGGCCGGGCATCGTCTCGCCGAAGCTCGACCGCTCGCCGAGAAGCCCGGCGTCGCGCGCGACCGCGACGATCCGAGCCCAGCCCCGTGCCGTGAGCTGACGCTCGACGATCGGCATGACCTGGGGTCCGGGAAAGATGGCGGGCACGGCGCCGCCGGTCAGGACTCGCCCGTCGAGGCTGACGACGACCGACGGGATCGATCCGAACTTCGCAAGCGGCGGGATCGCCTGGTCGACGCCCATGCGCAGCAGGAACTCGGCCTCGGGTGGCGGGGTTGCCGGGTCCGGGATCGCTGTCGGTGGGCTCCCGAGGCAGGCGGCGAGTGCGCTCGAGAGCGCGAGGACGAGGAGGGCCGCGACCGCGCGATGGGGCGCGAGACCGTGCCTCAGAGCGCCTTGACCGCGGCCACGAGATCGGCCAGGCCCTGCTTCGCGTCGGCGAAGAGCATCCCGGTCTTGGGATTGACGTACAGCTCGTTGTCGATGCCGGCGTAGCCGCGACCCATCGAGCGCTTGATCACGATGATCGACCTGGCATGGTCGACGTCGAGGATCGGCATCCCGCTGACCGGCGTCCCGGCTCGCCGCGCCGCGGGGTTCGTGACGTCGTTCGCGCCGACGACCAGCGCGACGTCCGCCCGTTCGAACTCCGGGTTGATGTCGTCCATCTCGCGCAGCTGCGGGTAGGGCACGTTCGCCTCGGCGAGGAGGACGTTCATGTGCCCCGGCATCCGGCCTGCGACCGGGTGGATCGCGTAGCTGACGTTGACGCCGCGCTGCTCGAGCAGGTCGGCCAGCTCGCGCACCGCGTGCTGCGCCTGGGCGACCGCCAGACCGTAGCCGGGCACGATGATCACGTTCTGGGCGTACGCCAGCTGGATCGCCGCGTCGTCCACGCCGAGCGAGCGGACCGAGCCGCCCTCCGGCCCGCCGGCCGCGACGGTGCCTTCGCCGCCACCGAAGCCGCCGATCATGATGTTGATGACCGAGCGGTTCATGGCGTCGGCCATGAGCTTGGTCAGGATCGCGCCGGACGCACCGACGAGGGCGCCGGCGATGATCAGGACGTCGTTGCCGAGCACGAAGCCGGCCATGGCCACGGCCGTCCCGGTAAAGCTGTTCAGGAGGCTGATGACGACCGGCATGTCCGCGCCGCCGATCGGCAGCACCATCGTCACGCCGAAGGTCAGCGACGCGGCGATGATCACGAACAGGATCGGGACGCTGACGTTGCCGAGCCACAGGTAGATCGCGGCGACCGCGACGACCGCGGCGAGGGCGACCGTGACGAGCTGGCCGCCGGGGACCTTGATCGGCTTGCCCGGGATGACGCCCATGAGCTTGCCCGACGCGATCAGCGAGCCGGTGAACGTGATCCCGCCGATGACGATGTCGAGGACGGTCGGGACGCTGACCTCGAGCGGGATGGAGTTCGGCAGGAGCGTCTGGGCGCTCGCGAGGCGGATGTAGTCGTCGATCGCGATCAGTGCCGCCGCGCCGCCGCCGACCGCGTTGAACAGCGACACGAGCTGCGGCATCGCGGTCATCTTCACGGTCCGCGCGGTGTACAGGCCGAGCCCTCCACCGAGCGCGATTCCGGCCAGGATGATGATCCACGCCGTGACGCCGGCGTCGCCGCGAGCGGCGAGCAGGACGGCCGTGCCGCCGATGGCGATGGCCATGCCGGCTGCGGACAGCAGGTTGCCGTTCCGCGCCGTCGCCGGTGAGTTCATGCGCATCAAGCCGATCACGAACCCAGCCGCGCCGACCAGCCAGGCGAGGCGAACGACGATGTCGAGGCTGTCCACTGCTAGCCCTTGCCCTCCGCCTTCTCGGCGGGCGCAGCGGCCGGCTTGCGCCTGAACATCTGGAGCATCCGGTCGGTGACGACGTAGCCGCCGACCACGTTCATCGTGGCGAAGGCGACGGCCACGAAGCTGAGGATCTGGCTCAGCGGGTCGTGGGCCGACGCGGCGATGACCATGGAGCCCACGAGGACGATGCCGTGGATCGAGTTCGCGCCGGACATCAGCGGGGTGTGCAGCGTCGCGGGCACCTTCGAGATGACGGCGAAGCCGCACAGGATCGCGAGCACGAACACCGTCAGCGCCGCGAGCAGTGCTTCGCTCATGCCTTCGCCTCGGGATTCAGGAGCTTGCGCACGGCCTCGGAGCGAA
>DATJGH010000167.1:0-7272 GCA_035495215.1 Patescibacteria group bacterium | reverse complement strand
GGCCCGCATGGCAACGCACGCGCTGAGCCCGGCCGTCCCCGCCTACCGGGGCGGCCTGTACGAGTGGCTGACGACCACCGATCACAAGAAGATCGGGATCATGTACGTCATCAACTCGTTCCTGTTCTTCCTCATCGGCGGGGTGTTCGCCCTGCTGGTGCGCACCGAGCTGGCCGCGCCCGGCATCCAGATCTTCACGAACGAGCACGTCTACAACGAGTCGTTCTCGATCCACGCGACGGTGATGATCTTCCTGTTCATCATCCCGATGCTCGCGGGGCTCGGGAACTTCGCGGTGCCGCTGATGATCGGCGCGCCGGACATGGCCTTCCCGCGAGTCAACGCGCTGTCGTTCTGGATGCTGCCCCTCGGCGGCATCCTGCTGCTCGCCGGCTTCCTGACCCCGGGCGGCGCGGCCGCCGCGGGCTGGACCAGCTACCCGCCGCTGTCCGAGCGACTGCCGCTGTCCTCGCCCGGTCCCGGCCAGGACCTGTGGATCGCGTCGATCATCCTCATCGGCACGAGCTCGATCCTCGGCGGCATCAACTTCCTGGTCACCATCTTCAAGATGCGGGCACCGGGCATGACCCTGTTCCGCATGCCGATCATGGTCTGGACGGTGCTCGTCACGAGCGTGCTCGTGGTGATGGCCACGCCGGTGATCACGAGCGCCCTGGTGATGCTGTACATCGACCGCAACCTCGGCGGCTCGTTCTTCCTGCCGGAGCACGGCGGCCAGGCGGTGCTCTACCAGAACGTGTTCTGGTTCTACTCGCACCCGGCCGTGTACGTGATGGTGCTGCCGGCGATGGGCGTGATCAGCGAGGTCCTGCCGGTCTTCAGCCGGAAGCCGCTGTTCGGGTACAAGGCGTTCATCTTCGCGACCGCGGGGATCGGCGCGCTGGGCTTCTCGGTGTGGGCCCACCACATGTTCACCACGGGCGCGGTGTTCCTGCCGTTCTTCGCGCTGATGACGTTCATGATCGCGGTGCCGACCGGCGTGAAGATGTTCAACTGGATCTTCACGATGTTCCGGGGTCAGCTGACGTTCTCGACGCCGCTGATCTTCGCCATCGGCTTCCTGACGATGTTCCTGATCGGCGGGATCAACGGCGCGTTCAGTGCCGCGGTGCCCGTGGACTTCGCGCTCCACGACACGTACTGGGTCGTGGCGCACCTGCACTACGTGCTCTTCGGCGGCTCGGTGTTCGGGATGTTCGCCGGGATCTACTACTGGTTCCCGAAGATGACCGGCCGGATGCTCGACGAGGGCCTCGGCAAGCTCCACTTCGTGCTGATGTTCGTCGGCTTCAACCTGACCTTCTTCCCGATGCACATGCTCGGGATCCAGGGCATGCCCCGGCGCATCGCCGACTACGCCGATCCGGCGTGGAACGGCTGGAACCTCCTGGCCACGATCGGCGGTTTCATCATCGCCGCGTCGATGCTGCCGTTCCTGTGGAACGTGTTCATCTCGCTGCGCAACGGCAAGGTCGCCGGCGACGACCCATGGGAGGGCAACACCCTCGAGTGGGCCACGTCCTCGCCGCCGCCGCCGTACAACTTCGACCGCCTGCCCGAGATCCGCTCGGAGCGCCCGGTGTTCGACGCGCGCCACGGCCTCGTCGGGCACGGCGGCCACGGCTCCGGGGACCAGCCGAAGGCGCTGCCGGCCGGGGGTGACGCAGCGTGACCGCGGAAGCGCCGGCCCTGACCTCGGCGGCGGTCGCGCCGCCCGACGCGCACGGCGCCGCGGGCCACGCCCGCGGCGGGATCAGCAACCCGATCCTCGGGATGATCCTGTTCATCACCTCCGAGGTGATGTTCTTCTCGGGCCTGTTCGCGGCCTACTTCGCAACCCGGGCCAACAACGCGCCCTGGCCGCCGCCGGTCTTCGAGGGCATCCTGAACCCGCTGTCGCTGATCCTCGTCGCGACGGTCATCCTGGTCACGAGCTCGTTCACCTGCCAGTGGGCCGTGTGGTCGATCCGGCGCGGCGACCGGCGCGGCTTCATCCGGAACATCAGCATCACCTTCGTCCTGGGCATCGCCTTCCTGGTGATGCAGGCCTACGACTACAGCCTGCTGTTCGGCGAGGGCATGACCCTCGGCTCGGGACCGTTCGGGACGACGTACTTCACATTGACGGGCTTCCACGGCGCGCACGTGTTCGGCGGCGTGCTCATGCTCGGCGTGATCCTGTATCGGGGCATGTCCGGCCAGTTCTCCGCCCGCCACCACGACGCCGTCGAGGCCGTGTCCCTGTACTGGCACTTCGTCGACGTGGTCTGGATCCTGCTGTTCTCGATCCTGTACCTGCTGTAGCGGGAGTCGAGCAATGCCGCGCCTGGGCCGTCACGCCAACGCGATCATCATCGGTATCGGCTGCGTGGTCACCGCGGTCCTGTACGGCGGCCTCGCGCCGGTCTTCGGCTACCGAGTCGAGTGGGCGGGCGTGACGATGCTGGTCGCCCTCGGCGCCGCCCTCGGGATCATGTTCTTCGTCCTGCACACCGAGCGCGGCGAGTAGCGCCCGGCGCCACCGTGCCCTCCCCGTCCCCATCCCCGCAGACGCTGATGGACACCCTTCTGGGCGTCGCCGCGGTGTTCATCACTCCCAACTGGAACGGGCTGCTCGCGCTGTTCCCGGTGTTCCTCGCGCTGCTGTTCATCGCCTGGTTCGCGTTCACGGCGCGGAAGTACGCGACGCTGGGCCCGCGACGGCGGGCCCCGGCGAGGGTGCAGCCGCTCACGCCCGCGCACGTGCACATGCCCGGCGGCTCGGCGTCACCGATCATCGTCGCCTTCGGGGCGGGCTTCCTGTTCGCGGGGATGGTGATCGGGGGTGTCGGCCTGCTGATCGGCGTCGTCATCCTGGTCATCACCCTGCTCGTGTGGGGCCGCGAGGCCATTCGCGACTTCGACCACGTCGCCGGGCGGGCCGCCGCCGAGGAGCGACTGCCCGCGGTGGTCCATCAGGGTCCGCCGCCCGGCGTGCACATGCCCGGGCCATCGATCCGGCCGTTCCTCGGCGCGCTGGGGACGGGCGCCCTGTTCATGGGCCTCGTCTTCGGCGGCTGGGTGCTCGTCCTCGCCGTGGTCTTCCTCGTCTGGACCCTCCTCGGCTGGCTGGTCGACTTCACGGCCGAGTACCGCAAGGTCGAGGAGGCGGACCACACGGGCCACCTCGAGAACATCCCAGCCCGGCGGCTGCCGATCCGCGCGCTGCAGGTCTTCGCCGTCGCCTTCGTCCTGCTCGGGGCGTGGCAGCTGGGCATCATTCCGCCTGCCGGCCAGGCCACGGCCGGTGGCCCCGGCGCATCGGGCGCGCCCGCGGGTTCGGGTGCTCCTCCCGGTGGCGGTGGCGCGGCCCCGCCCGGCGCGCTGACCGTCGTCGCCAGGAACATCGAGTACGACAAGAAGTCGCTCGAGGTGGATGCCGGCAAGCCGTTCACGATCTTCTTCGAGAACCAGGACCCGGCGTCCGTGCCGCACGACGTGGACCTCAAGTCGGCCGACGGGTCGCAGCTCATCAAGGACCAGCCGACGATCAACGGCGGCACGTCCCAGGCCTACCAGTACGACGCCCTGCAGCCGGGCACGTACAAGTACATCTGCTCGGTTCATTCGGTGCCCGCGATGACCGGGACGATCACCGTCAGGTAAGGCTTCGCCACGGCAGTCCAGATCGACCGGCGGCGCCGATATGTGCTCGTTGGGCTCGTGGCAGCCGTCGTCGCGACGCTCGCCCTCGTCCAGCTCGCCCGATCCCTCCCGTCGCCGGGCGGCTCGCCCGAGCCCACCCAGGAGGCCCTGCTGGCCAAGGGCCAGCCGGTGCCGAACATCAGCGGCACCACGCTCGACGGCCAGCCGTTCGAGCTTGCCGCGCTCAGGGGCAAGCCCGTGCTCCTCAACTTCTGGGGGCCGAGCTGCGTGCCCTGCCGCGACGAGTTCCCGCTGCTGCTCGAGGAGCTGAGCCGGCACGGCGCCCAGGGCTTCACCGTCGTCGGGGTGCTGATGTACGACTCCGCGGCTCCGGCGCGCGCGTTCATCGCCGAGTACGGCGCGACCTGGCCGACCGTCGACGACCCCGATGGGGCGATCCGTGGCATCTATCGCGTGGTGGCCCGCCCCCAGTCGTACTTCATCGACCGCGACGGGATCCTGCGCTCGATCCAGGTGGGCCAGCTGACCGACATCGAGTTCGAACGGCAGTACCAGCTGATCGCCGGCCCGGAACTACCGTCCGGCAGCGCACGGCCGACGCCTTCGTTCGAAATCCCGCCCCCGCGGTGATCGAGATCGGATGATCGAGATCAGCGGCCTGCGCAAGGCGTACGCCGGGCGAGCCGTCCTCGACGGTGTCGAGCTGACGGTGCAGCCGGGCCGGCTGCTCGCGCTGCTCGGGCCGAACGGCGCCGGCAAGACGACGACCGTCGAGATCGTCGAGGGCTACCGGACTCCGGACGCTGGTGTCGTGCGCGTGCTCGGCGAGGATCCCCGACGCGGCGGACCGGACCTGAAGGCGCGAATTGGGCTCATGCTCCAGGGCGGGGCCGGGCTCGAGCCGCGGGCGACGCCGCGCGACCTCCTTGCGCTGTACGGGGCGTTCCACGAGGGCCCTCGGCGTGCCGACGAGCTCATCGGGCTGGTGGGGCTCGCGGGCGTGGCGACGACACGCGTGCGACGCCTGTCCGGCGGTGAGCGGCAACGGCTTTCCCTGGCCATCGCGCTGGTCGGCGAGCCCGAGGTGCTGATCCTCGACGAGCCCACCGCGGGCATGGACCCAGAGGCTCGACGGTCGACACGCGAGCTCGTCGCCTCGCTCCGCGACGAGGGACGGACCATCCTGCTCACGACCCACGACCTCGGCGACGTCGAGCACCTCGCGGACCAGGTGGCGATCCTGCACCGCGGCCGGATCGTCGCGGAAGGATCGCCCGACGAGCTCACCACGGGCGGCTCGACGGCGATCCGGTTCCGGCTGCACGCTCCGGCCGCCGCCGCGGCCCTCGAGCGTCTCGCCGCGCGATTGACCGGCCCGGAGCTCCGGCCCGGGCCTGGGGCGGCCGCCTACGAGATCGGGCCGGGCGCGGCATCGGCGGACGTGGTGGCCGACCTCGCGGCCTGGGCTGCTCGCGAGGGCCTGCTGATCGTCGAGCTGCGGGCTGGCGCCGCCTCGCTGGAGGAGCGCTACCTGGAGCTCACGGGCGATTCGGATGTCGAGGCGATCGCGTGAGCCGGCCGGCGCCTGCACTGCGGTCCGTCGGTGCGCTCGCCGCGCACGACCTGCGCCTGACCGCCCGTCGAGGCGAGAACGTGCTGGTCACGATCGTGATCCCGATCGCCGTCCTGCTGTTCTTCGCCGGCACGTCGATCATCCCGAACGCGACCGGCCGACCCGTCGACTTCCTGCTCCCGGGCGCGATCGCCCTCGGCATCGTGGCGAGCGGCCTCGTCAACCTCGGCATCGCGACCGCCTACGAGCGCTCCCACGGCGTGCTCAAGCGCCTCGGCGGGGCACCCTTGCCGCGCTGGGCGCTCGTCGCGGCGAAGGCCGCGTCCGTGCTCGTCCTCGAGGTCGTCCAGGTCCTCGCGCTCGTGGCAGTCGGCACGATCGCCCTCGGCTGGACACCTGGCGGTGGCTGGTCACCCGCCCTGTTCGCCGTGGCGCTCCTGCTGGGCACGGTGACGTTCGTCAGCCTCGGGCTCCTCCTCGCGGGCGCCCTCCGCGCCGAGGCGACGCTCGCCCTGGCGAACGGCCTGTTCCTTGGCTTCCTGATGCTCGGCGGGATCGTCCTGCCGATCGACCACCTGCCTGATGCCCTGCGCCCGATCGCCGCGGTCCTGCCGGCGACCGCGCTCGCCGACCTGCTCCGGATCTCGCTCGCGAGTGGGGCGCCCGTGGCGGACTCGGCAGAGACCAGCGTCGCGATCCTTGCGGCCTGGGCCATCGGCGCCGCCGGCCTCGCCGTGCGCACCTTCCGCTGGGAGTAGCCGGACAAAGAAAGAACCCCGGGTGGTCGGGACCCGGGGTTCAAGGTGATTGCAGAGTTGGTTGCGGGGGAAGGATTCGAACCTCCGACCTTCGGGTTATGAGCCCGACGAGCTGCCGCTGCTCCACCCCGCGAAGGCCTACTACTCTACCCGAAATCGGCCAAATCGTCAAAGCGCGGGGCCGCGAACCGAGCCCCGCGAGTGCCGCTACTGCTGCGACATCGCGGCGTTTGCCTCCCAGCGTACGTGTTCGGACGTCTCGAGCTGGAACGTCGAATGGTCCATGTCGAAGTCGTCGGCAAGGCACGCCCCGAGGTGGTCGAGCACGTCCCCGGGCCAGCAGTGCCAGCGAGCTGCCGGCGAGCCCCGCGACGACCTCAACGACAAGGATCGCGACGCTGATCCCGAGCGCGGCGGCGAGCGACCGCCAGGTTCGCCCGGCCGCCGATCGATGCGCCACGGGCAGGTCGTACTCGTGGCTATCCTCGGTGCAGTGCTGCCCTACTCCCCCGAGAGCCCGTGGGATTTCGAGCCCGGGATCACGTTCCTGACCCACGGCACGTTCGGCGCCTGTCCGCGGCCGGTCCTCGAGTACCAGGCAGCGCTGATCCGGCTGATGGACGCCAATCCGATCCGCTTCTTCGACCGCGAGCTCGAGGGACGCCTCGACGCGGCGCGGCGGGACGTGGCGGCATTCCTGAACGCCGATCCCGAGGGCATGGTCGTCGTCCCCAACGCGACCAGCGGCGTGGCGACGGCGCTCGCGTCGCTTCGCCTGCGGCCCGGCGACGAGCTCCTGACCAATGACCACGAGTACAACGCGACCCTCAACCAGCTCGACGCCGTCGCCGATCGCGCGCGAGCGCGGGTGGTCCGTGTCCACGTCCCGCTCCCGATCCGCCACCCCGAAGAGGTCGTCGAGGCGCACCTGGCCGCGGTCACGCCGCGAACCCGGGTCGCGCTGATCAGCCACGTGACCAGCCCGAGCGCGCTCGTGTTCCCGATCGAGACCCTCGTCGGCGAGCTCGACCGGCTCGGGGTCGACACCGTCGTCGATGCCGCGCACGCGCCGGGCATGGTCCCGCTGGATCTCAAGGCGCTCAACGCGGCCTACTGGACCGGCAACGGCCACAAGTGGCTGTGCGGCCCGAAGACCGCCGGCGTGCTGGTCGTGCGGGAGGATCGCCGGGATGGCGCGCTGCCGCTGGTGACCAGTCACGGCCGCAACGATCCGCGCATCGACCGGCCGGCGCTGTGGAAGGAGTTCGACTGGCA
>DATJGH010000166.1:0-35425 GCA_035495215.1 Patescibacteria group bacterium | reverse complement strand
GCTGCCATCACCGCCTGCGAGTCGCCACGGGGCGGCCGAGACCGGCGCGCCGGCAGCGATCAGCGCCGGGCTGATGCCGCCGATCTGCAGATCGAAGCCCGTCGACGATCCCATCGAGTCGAAGGGCGAATGGTCGACCTGAGGCCCGATCTCACTGCGCTGCGCGTAGTGGAATGCCCCGCCTCCCTCATCGGTCAGCGCCAGGTGGGCAGCCCACGCGGGCGGCACCGTTCCCCGTTCAGCGCGGAAGATGACCGCCTCGAACCCGAAGCGGCGGCCGGTGGCCGTGTGGAGGTGGCCGGTGTAGTACCACCACTCGGTCAGCCGCCGGTGTGGCCCGTCATCCCGCGGGAACGCGATCGGGATCGGGTCCGGAGCCAAGGACGGCGGTGCGCTCGCCGGAGCGGGCGTTGGAAACGTCAGGGGTGGGTTCGCCAGGATCGGCGAGGAACAGGCGGCCGTCAGGAGGACGAGGGCCGCGGCGAACAGTGACGAGGGCTGACGGAGCTTCACTCGGCGACCTCGACCTCGACCTCGACGCTGGGCAGGCGGCGCGCCACGATCCGCGGCAGCCACCAGTTCCAGCGGCCCAGGAGGCGCATCGTGGCCGGCACCAGCAGGGCTCGCACGACGGTCGCATCGAGCGCCACGGCGATCGCGATCCCAACGCCCAGGGCCTTGATCAGCACGATGTCCGCGAACGCGAATGAGCCTGCCACGACGATCACGATCAGTGCCGCCGAAGTCACGATCCGGCCGCTTCGCTCCAGGCCGTGGGCGACCGCCGTGGGGTTGTCGCCGGTTGCCTCCCACGTCTCGCGCATGCGCGTCAGCAGGAAGACCTCATAGTCCATCGACAGCCCGAACAGGACGCAGAACAGGATCACCGGCTGGGTGGTCTCGACGAAGCCGAGCGGACGCGTCCCCAACAGGGCCGACAGGTTGCCGTCCTGGAAGATCCAGACCAGCGCCCCGAACGAGGCGACGATCGACAGCGAGTTCATCGCCAGCGCCTTGATCGGCAGGAGTGCCGAGCGAAGGAGCAGGAGCAGCACGGCGAAGGTGGTCACCAGGATGAACAGCCCGGTCCTCGGGAACTCCGCGCCGATGCCGGTCACGACATCCTCGACGTCGGCCGCGCCGCCGCCGACCAGCACCGTCATGCCACCCGGTGGCGCGAGCGCGCCCGAGCCCGAGCGCAGGTCACGGACGAGCTCGCGCGCGACGGCTTCGTTCGGCCCGTAGGGGGTGAAGATCGTGAACGCCGTCAGGTCGCCCTGGGTCGTCCCGCCGAGGACAGCGGCGAGGAACCGGTCCGGGGGCTGCCGGCCCGGCTGATAGAGCAGCTCGTACTGGCCGAGGGTCAGCCTGGGGTCCACGTCGACCAGGCTGTCGACCCGCTGGACCCGCGGGTCGGCGGCGAGCCGGCGGGAATAGTCGTACAGGGCGCCGAGGTTGCCCGGGTCAATGGCCGCTCCGGTTGTCCTGATTGCCAGCACGATCGGCGCGAACGGGCCCGGTCCGAACGCCTCGGTGAGCCGGTCGAAGGCATCGCGCGACGGCGCGTTCTCGGGCAGGATCCGCGCGTCCGGGGCGTTGAACCGAACGTGCAGGAACGGCGTGCCGAGCACGAGCAGCACCGCCAGCGTCGGCACGAGCACGGCGACCGGTCGGCGCATCACCCACCAGGCGAGGCGCGACCAGGCGCCCTCGGCCGCCGGCCGCGGCTTGACCCGGCGTACCCGCAGCCGTTCCAGGTGGACGCCCGCGAGGGCCAGCACCGCCGGCAGGAGGGTCATCGCGGCCGTCACGCCGAGGGCGACCACGACAGCGCCGGCGATGCCGACCGAGCGCAGGATCATGAAGTCGAACAGCACGAGCCCGAGCAGCCCGAGCAGCACGGTCAGCCCGGAGAAGAACACCGCTCGACCCGCGGTCCGCGCCGTCGCCCCGACCGCGTCCTCGACCGCGTCCGCGCCGCCGCCACGCGCCGCCAGCTCCTCCCGAAACCGGCTCGTCATCAGCAACGAGTAGTCGACGCCGAGGCCCAGGCCGAGAAGCGTGGCCAGGTTCAGCACGAAGATGCTCATGGGGATCGCGCCCGCGACGAGGAAGACCGCCCCGAGGGCCGCGACCACCGCGGCGCCGCCGACGATCAACGGCACCGCCGCGGCCACCACCGAGCCGAAGACCAGCAGCAACGCGATCGCCGCCAGCGGCAACGAGATCAGCTCGCTCCGCCGCAGGTCCGCTTCGGAGACGGCCTGGACGTCGCCGTAGAACGCCGGGCCGCCGGACAGCCCGACCTCGAGTCCCGGCGCCTCCCGAAGCGCGCTCCGCAACCCGGGCAGGGCCTTCGGCGAATCGTCGGCCGGGAGGTCCAGGAGCACGATGTCGTAGGCCGTGTGGCCATCCGCCGAGACCTGGCGCGACGAGAGCGAGTGCGGAACCACGCTGCGCACGTACGCCGCGTTCGGCACGTCGACCAGCGCGGCCGCCGCGGAAGCCTCGAACGCGGGCTCACCCGCGCGCGCCGTGTCCGAGTGGAAGACGACGACCACCGCCGCCTGCGCGACGCCGATCTCGGACTCCAGGAGCGCCTTCGCCCGAGCCGATTCGAGGTTCGGGGTGATGAACCCGCCCGAGCGGAGCGCGCCCGGCGCCTGGAGGGCAAACGGCACGGCCAAGGCGACGAGCGCCAGCCAGGCGACGACGACCGGGCGGCGGTGGCGGGCGCACCATCGCCCGAGGCGCTCGAAGCGGTTCATGGTCGGCCGGTCATGCTAGCCGTCTGGTACGATCGCCAGCGCCCGTGACGATCTTCACGCTCTGGTTCGAGAACTTCCCCAACAACCTGCCAGCCCTGTTTGCGTCGGCGGGCGTTGCCATCCTGTTCATCGTCATCATCGCCAAGGCCGCGTTCTCCGCGGAGGGCCGGTCGCGCTGGACGAAGCGGGTCACCGGCCCCAACGGCAAGTGGCTCTTCGGCATGCTGTTCGTGCTCTGGGCGGTCGTGTTCGGGGTCGGCCTGCAGCTGGTGCCCCACGAAGGCGCGAACTCGCCCTACGGCGGGCTCGGGATCATCGCCCTGTTCAGCGGCTTCTTCATCTCGATGGGCTTCATCTGGAGCGTCATCGGCGAGTAGCCGCGCTCCTCGGGCTCCGCGGCTCAGGCCCGCTTGCGGACGATCCAGGCCTCCTCTGACGGCCACTTGTTGGCCCACTCCGCGCTCGCGATGTCGCTGTAGCGCGTCGTCGCGCCGGGTGGCGCCTGGATCTCGACCAGCCGCTCGATCTCGAAGCCGGTCGCCCGCAGCAGGCGGATCCACTCGCCATGAGGCAGGTGGAACTCGACGGAGTCGTCGCCCGCCCAGCTGACGCGGTGCATGCCGAAGTACGGGCGCTGGAGCGTCGTGCTCGCGGGCGCGTCCTCCGCATCCGGGAAGCACAGCGTGATCAGGGCGGAGTTCGTGAGGAACATCAGCCAGCCGCCGGGCTTGAGGATGCGGTGGGCCTCGGGGACCCAGGCGTAGGGATCGGCCCACAGCGCGGCGCCGTACTCGCTGAAGGCCCCGTCGAACTGCTCGTCCTCGAACGGCGTCTTCTCGGCGTTGCCGAGGTGAAGCGGAAACTCGAGCCCGAACTCCGCCTGGAACCGCCGCGCGGTCGCGAGCTGGACGGGCGAGTTGTCGATGCCGACCGGGCGGGCGCCGCGCCGCGCAAGCCACGCCGAGGCGTAGCCGGTCCCGCAGCCCAGGTCCGCGATGTCCTGGCCCGCCAGGTCGTCCGGAAGGAGCCGGAGCTGGGTTTCGGGCACGTCCCAGATGCCCCACGAGATCTCGCTCGCCGCCCAGTTCTGGTGGCCCGCCTCGACATACTCATGGGCGAAGCGGTCCCACGATTCGCGGTTCGCGCGGACGTGCTCCGGGAGGACTTCCTCGGTTTCGGCCATGAAGGCATGGTACGGATCGACCCCGGAGCCGACGATCGATCTGCCATTCGGCTGGAACCGCCGGGACCCTCGCGCTATGCTGCCCGGGTTTGCAGAGTGCATAGACTTTATGCATTCGGCAGCTCGCAGCGGGAGATCGAGTGGAGCTCGAGACACGGCCGGCGCAGACGCCCGCGGCCACGCACGGGATGGACCTCGACCCGGCGTGGGTGAACCCGCGCGACCCCGCACTCGCGCTCGGTCCTGACGGCAAGCTCGCGCGCAGCCGGCGTGCCCCGCTGTGGGCGGACGTGCCCGACGAGAAGTGGGACGACTGGCGCTGGCAGCTCAGCCATCGCGTCAACACGCTCGAGGAGGTCGGCCAGGTCCTGAACCTCACCGACGAGGAGCGCGAGGGCCTGACCGCCGACGACAAGTTCCGCGTGGACATCACGCCCTACTTCGCGAGCCTGATCGACCCCGACGACCCGGACGACCCGATCCGCCGCCAGGTCATCCCGCTCGGGCGGGAGCAGCAGGCCTTCACCGCGATGATGGCCGACTCGCTCGCCGAGGACCGCCACTCGCCGGTCCCGGGCCTCGTCCACCGCTACCCGGACCGCGTCCTCATGCTCGTGACCACGCAGTGCGCGAGCTACTGCCGCTACTGCACGCGGTCGCGCATCGTCGGGGACCCGAGCCAGAACTTCAACCGGCGCGAGCACGAGGCACAGCTGGAGTACCTGCGCCGCACCCCGCAGGTCCGCGACGTGCTGATCTCGGGCGGGGATGGCCTGACCCTCGCGCCGAAGCTCCTCGAATCGATCATCCGCGGGATCCGCGACATCCCGCACATCGAGATCATCCGGATCGGGACCCGGGTGCCGGTGTTCCTGCCCCAGCGGGTCGACGACGAGCTGTGCGACATGCTCGGCAAGTACCACCCGATGTGGATGAACCTGCACTTCAACCACCCGAACGAGATCACCCCCGAGGTCTCACGCGCGGTCGACAGGCTGAGTCGCGCAGGCATCCCGATCGGCAACCAGAGCGTGCTCCTCGCCGGCGTGAACGACTGCGTGCACATCCAGCGCGCGCTCGTGCACCAGCTGGTCGAGAACCGGATCCGGCCCTACTACCTGTACCAGTGCGACCTCGTCGAGGGCTCGGGGCACTTCCGGACCCCGGTCGGCAAGGGCCTCGAGATCATCGAGGGCCTGCGTGGCCACACGAGCGGCTACGCCGTCCCGACCTACGTCATCGACGCGCCGGGCGGTGGCGGCAAGATCCCGGTCATGCCCAACTACCTGATCAGCTACTCCGATCACAAGGTCGTGCTCCGGAACTACGAGGGGTACATCACGACCTACGAGGAGCCGGAGAAGTACCAGAAGCACGACCAGGCCGCGTGCGCCTACTGCCAGCACGAGCGGCCCGAGCCGGGCCAGTCCGGCGTCCTGGGCCTGCTCGAGGGCGAGCGGATGTGGATCGAGCCGAAGGGCTTCGAGGACATTCACAGCCGCGGCAACACCGAGGCGCATCGCCTCCAGGACCCCTCGAAGTGGGTGCCCTTCGGCGTCGGCGCGATCGAGGGCAAGGCGGCGCGCCACCTCAATGTCCTCCCGGGCGGGGAGACGGACCTGCTCGATGCCGGCGAGCGCGCGGCGACCGAGACCAACGCCGGGATCGTGGAGCCGGGCGACCTCGAATCGGAGGAAGCGCGCGCGCGGCAGCGCAAGGTGTACGCGCCGGGCGAGGAGCCACGGCCCCGGGAGGGCGAGCCAACCGGCTCGGCCCATGGAGAGCTGCTCTAGTCCTTCGTGGACGACCTTCGGACGCCGATTCCGGGCATGCCCGCGGCATCACTGACGCCGCCCGTGATCGCCGAGTCCGGTGATCCGTTCGCGTCGCTGCGGGTCGTGGACCTCGTCAGCCGCCTTCCGCGGGGTCGGGCCGTGGCGCTGTCCGCGATCGTCGATCGGTTGAACGCGATGTACCTCGACTGGCTGTTCGAGCCGCGTGTCGTCGCCGACGCGCTGGTGCAGCTGCAGGCGAACTGGCTCTCGGACTATCGGAACTCGAGCGGCATCGTCATCGACGACGGCCCGACGGGGGCGATGCTGACGATCGAGGACTCCACCCGCGTCGATCCCTGGATCGTGCGCCAGGCCCAGCGCCTCGCCGACGCGTGTCGCGAGGAGCTGCTCGCGTTCAGCCGGCGCGATCGGCGGTCTGGCGAGGGCTGACCGGCTCCGCCGGGCGCCGCCGCAGGGCGCGTTCCGCCGCGGCTCGAATGTCCGCGAGGATCTGCTTCGCAGGCGCCTCGTCGCCACCGAGCTCCTCGAGGAACGTGGCGTAGGCCGCTTCGAACAGGCGATTCGCCGCCCGGTGCGCCTCGAGCCCCGGCGCCGTGAGGGTCACCAGCTGCGAACGGCGGTCCCGCGGGTTCGGCATCCGCCGGGCGTGCCCCCGCGACTCGACGAGGCGCAGCTGGTCCATGAACGTGGTCAGGCGCATCCCGAGGCGCGCGGCGAGCGCGGTCGGGGTCGCCGATTCGAGCTCGAACAGGGCGCTGTAGACCGCATATTCGGTGGGCCTGAGCGGACCGTCGCGCATCGCCTCGGCGAGGAAGCGGCCGACCGACTGGTTGAGCGCGAAGACCTCGAACAGCAGCGAGGTGTCGAGCGGGTCCGGGCGCATCGGCATGCCGTCGGGCGAGCTCACGGCACGAGCGTCGTGATCATGCCGAGCGCCGGGTCGCTGCCATTCGCCCAGTTCTCCGCCGTGAGCAGCGATACGACGTCGGGTTCGATCGTCGGCCGGCTGTCGTCCGCGGCGACACCCACCTCGAGCAGCGTGGCGACGCTCACGGCGATCCCGGAGAAGGGCAGGGTCATGTCGCGCGAGTTGCCGTACGAGGTGGGGCAGCCGCCCATCGGCTCGCCGACGACCACCGCGTCGGTGTCACGCACCAGGCGGGCGACGAACAGGCTTGCCGCCGAGAACGTGTTCCGGCCGGTGATCACGAAGAGACGACCGGGCTGGTCGATCGCCGGGTCCGTGAACAGCTCGAGCATCGGATCCACGGCGGAGACTTCTCCGCCGTAGTTGTGGCGCACGTCGAGGACCACCCTCGTGACATCTGACTTGTGCAGCTCGTCGCGGAGGTCCCGGACGGTCCCGAGCGGGAGGTGGTCGACCCGGTTCCACTGGACGAACAACGTCCCCGTGTCCTGGAGGCGGGTCCACCACAGGGCGTCGTCGATGCGCGACAGGTACAGGACCTGGGGATCGGCCGGCAGGTGCAGCCCGTACGCGCCGGCCCAGGCGTTGTAGTCGGCCATCGGGATCGGCTGGACATCGACCGTTCGCGAGGCACCATCGGGCATCGTCAGGCCCAGCGTGACCGGTCCGTCGTCCGCGACATGCAGGCCTCGCAGCACCTGCGGGATGAGGAGGTAGCGCGGCGCGAGCAAGCGGAACGTCGAATCGTTGTCCCGGGGGACGATCGGGCGGAGCTGCATGCGCACGTCTCCCTCCGGCTGGTCCTCGATCCGGGCGATGGTCGAGCCGATGAGGTCCTCGTAGGGCGGCAGCGCGTCGACGATGACGAGCGAGTCGCCGAGCTCGCCCGGGAACAGCCACAGCCGCAACGGCAGGCTCTCGACGGGATACGTGCCGGCGCCCCAGATGAACGCGCCGGTGTGGGCGTCGCAGCCCCTGGCGCTCACCATCGCGACGACCCGCAGGGCGCCGACCATCAGGTCGTCGTCGGTTGACCCGGGGATCCCGGCGATGAGATCCGCGACGGCGCCGTCGAGGGCCGCGCGAGAGGTGCCGTGGGTCAGGTTCGGGTGGAGCTGGGCCATGCCCGGGACGAGCGCCTGGAGGTCGGCCCGCCAGCCGGCGTTCCGGTCGGCGGTCGGCGACGGCGCGGGCGTCGACGTGGACCCCGGCTGCGTCGCCGTGGCCGCAGGACCTGCGCTCGGCTGGCCGGTTGGGGCCGTGGTCGAGCAGGCCAGGAGCGCGACGATCGCGAGGACGCCGGCGACACGCAGTCGTATCCCTGCCATCGACGAGATACTACGGCTCCGTAGTATCGACGGCAATCCCTCCCGGATATGATCGGCCGATGGATCGGAACCTCGTCCGGACGCAGCCCGGCATCCGCCTGGAGGCCATGCCCGAGCTCGCGGACGTGGCGCCGATGGACGTCGCCGAACGATTCCGCGACCTGCCGGGCCTTGCGCTCCTCGAGAGTGCGCGGCCGGGTCGAAACGCCCGCTGGACGTACCTGACGGCCGATCCGGTGGCGGTCATCGAGGCACCCTCGGCCGGTCCCGACCCATTCGTGAGTGCGCGGCGGTTGCTCGGTCGCCTCGCGGCCGACCCCGTCGTCGATGCGTCGGCGCCGCCGTTCCTGGGCGGCCTCGTCGGGTTCCTCGGCTACGACCTCGGGCGGCAGCTGGAGCGGCTCCCTTCGATCGCCGTCGCCGACCAGGAGCTGCCCATCCTGCGCCTCGCGCTGCATGACTGGGTCATCGCCTGGGATCGGCGCGACGGCCGAGCCTGGCTCGCCGGTCGGGCGGTCGACGAGCTGGTCCAGGGGCTGGATCGACGGCTCGCAGCCGTCCGCCGACGGCTCGCCGCCGCCGCGCCGTCGCGCCAGCCAGCGGATGCGCCGCGCGAGATCGAGATGCGATCGGGGCTCGGCCGAGCCGGGTACGAAGCCGGCGTCGAGTCGATCCGCCAGTCGATCGCCGACGGCGAGATCTACCAGGCCAACCTCACCCGCCGGCTCGAGGCGCCGTTCCGCGGCGACCCCTGGCTGCTGTATCGGCGCCTGCGGACTGGCGACCCGGCGCTGTTCGCCGCCTTCCTCGACCTCGGCGCGAGCCCATTCACCGGCGCGCCGCGTGCGATCGCGTCCGCTTCGCCGGAGCCGTTCCTGTCGGTGACCCGGGACGGCCTCGTCGAGACGAACCCGATCAAGGGCACCCGGCCGCGCGGCCGCGACGGCGCGACCGATCGGGCGCTCGCGTGCGAGCTGCTCGGCTCCGCCAAGGACCGCGCCGAGAACGTGATGATCGTGGACGTGCTGCGCAACGACCTCGGCCGCGTCTGCCGGCCGGGCAGCGTCCGCGTCCCGCGGCTGTGCCGGCTCGAGCGGACCGCCGCGGTGCAGCACCTCGTGAGCACGGTCACCGGTCGGCTGGCGCCGGGCCGCGATGCCTTCGACCTGCTCGCGGCGTCGTTCCCCGGCGGCTCGATCACCGGCGCCCCGAAGATCCGGGCGATGCAGCTCCTGGAGCAGCTGGAGCCGGTCCGCCGAGGGCCGTACACCGGAACCGCGGGCTGGTTGGGGCCAGATGGCGCGATGAGCACGAGCATCCTGATCCGTTCGTTCGTCGCCGACGGCGAGCGACTGACGCTGCACGTCGGTGGTGGGATCACGTGGCGCAGCGATCCGGCGGCGGAGTGGGACGAGACGGTGGCCAAGGCCCGCGGTCCGCTCTCGGCGATCGGCGCCCGCGAGGTGAGGTGAGCGACCACGCGCTTCCGGCCGGACCGGCGAGGCTGGGCGGTCGCCACGTGTGGGTCAACGGGGAGCTGCGGCCCGCCGACGCGCTCCACCTCTCGGTCTTCGACCGCGGCTTCCAGCTCGGCGATGGCGTGTTCGAGACGCTCAGGGCCCGCGGCGGCCGGCCGACCGAGCTGGACGAGCATCTCGAGCGGCTGCGGCGGTCCGCCGCCGGCCTCGACATCGAGCTGCCGGCCGGGGTCGATGCGCAGCTCGCCGAGGGAATCGCCGCCCTGCTCGAGGCCGAGGGTCTCGGTGGCCCCGAGGGCGACGCATCCATCCGGATCACCGTGAGCCGCGGCGCGATCACGGCGCGCGGGCTCCTGCCGGCCGAGCACGTGGCACCGACGGTCGCGATCCAGGCGTGGCCCGTGCCACCGACCCCGGCCGACCACCTCGAGCTCGGTCTCCACCTCGTCGCCAGCGCCGTTCGGCGCGATCCCGAGAACCCGCTGGCCAGCCTCAAGACCACCAGTCGCGCGGACTACGTCTTCGCGCGCCTCGAGGCCCGCCGGGCCGGCGCCGACGATGCGCTGTTCCTGACCATCGACGGGAACCTCTCGGAAGCGACCAGCGCGAACCTCTTCCTCGTCCGCCGAGGCGCCGCCGGATCCCGACCCGAGCTCGCCACGCCGGCGCTCGGCTGCGCGATCCTGCCCGGGACGACGCGGACGTGGCTCCTCGGCTGGGCCGGGCGCGCCGGGCTCGCGCCGGTCGAGGGCTGGCTGACGCCGGCCGATCTGGCAGAGGCGGACGAGGCGTTCCTGTGCTCCAGCGTCGCCGGCGTCCTGCCGGTGACCCGTTTCGAGGGCCGGCCGATCGGCTCCGGCGCGCCCGGCCCGTGGACCCTCCGCGCACGGGCCGCGCGCGAGGCGTTCATCCGCGGCGATCTCGAACCGCCCGAACCGCCCGAACCCGCGGGGCCGGCCGGAGCGCCGGCCGCAGTCTCGTGACCCGGGAGGAGCTCGTCCGCGGCACCCGCCAGCTGATCGACGAGGGCGACCGTCTTGTCGGCAACCCGAGCAACGCCGCGCTCAAGGTCTGGCTGCAGCTCACCGACGAGCTGCTCGCGAACGCGTGGGGGTCGATGGACCGGTACCACCTGGCCTGGCTCCAGGTCGGCAGGCCGAGCGAAGCCATCCGCGGCCGGCCGATGACGCTCGACGAGGAGGCCGGCTACGTGCGCGAGGTGGCGGCAGCGAAGACGGCGGTGCTGCGGATGAGCGTCGAGGCCCTCACCCGCCACGGGATGCCATTCGTCGGCGAGACCCGCGACTGACCGTCGCGGCGGGGCGGCGCGGCGATGTGGCGGTCAGAGCGAGCGGACCAGGATTGCCCGATCCTCCCGCTCGAAATCGTACCCGGCCAGGGCCGGCGTTCCATAGAGGTTCTGGCTCTGTGGGCCTCCCTGCACCACGAATCCGAGGGCGCGGTGGAACGTGACCGAGGACCGGTTGGCGGGCCAGGTGATGGCCGTGACGGTCCGCCGGCCGCCGGCACGGGCGTCATCGAAGAAGCGCTCGTACAGCGCCCGGCCGAGGCCCCGCCTGCGCAGGTTCGGGCTGGTTGCGACGAGGTGGCAGTAGGCCACGTCGGGGTGGTCCGGCGAGAGGAAGCCGATCAGGAACCCGGCAAGCCGGCCATCGCCGGTCTCGGCCAGCCACGACGTCCCGGTGAAGTGCTGGAGCCACAGCCGCGGCAGCAGGTGGTCCAGCTGGCGGCCGCCCCACCAGTCGTCGATGACGGCGCTGATCGCCGGGTAGTCGGTCTCGACCGGGCGGCGGAAGGTGACGCCCTCGAGGCCCTTGTGGTCCATCAGCCCTGGATCGGGCCGGCGCGCGCGCCCCAGGCGGCGGCAAGGAAGCCGATGACGACCTCGCCCGGGATGAACGGCCCGAACGTCTCGAGCTGGTAGTCGATGAATCCGAGCGTGCCGCCCTCGCCGATTGCATGGAGCCAGATCGCGACAGAGGCAACGGCAATCGCCCCGAGCGACAGGGCGACGGCAACCCAGGTGGCCTGTCGCCGGGACAGGGCGGGCGGGCCACCATCGGCCGGCGCGGCGGCGCGGGCGAGCAGCAGCCCGACGACGGCACCGGTGACCCCGGCGACGAACAGGAGCCCGCCGGTCGAGGCGATGAGGCCGCCCACGGCGTAGAGGGCCAGGCTCCCGAGCAGTGCCGCCAGCGAGGCCCGCAGCACCGGGCCAAGCACATGCACACGACCGCCTCGCTCGCTCTCGCGAGGTGCTGCGTAGCGCTCGCCGGGCGGACGCTCCAGCTGCCGTTGGGACCTGCTCGCCGGGTCGGGAGGTCGTTCGCCCGGTTCGGTGGCTGCCATCGGGCCATCGTACCGGCGTCGGCGACGGCCGAGGTCGCACGGTAGACTCGCGGCCGTGAGCCACCCGAGCCTCGGCCTGCCGCCACGCGACCTGCGCGCGGGCGATCCCGCGTCTGCCGCGGCGCTGCAGCGCGGCGGTCCGCGCTTCCGTGCCCGCGCCTTCGACGCGGCGCTGGACCTCGACCCGACGCTGCGGGACCGCCACGACGACCTCGGGCGCCAGGCCCTGCACGCCGACCTCGTGGCGTTTGTCGACCGTCTCGCGACCGCGGTGGCGAGCGGGGAGCCACGCGCCATGGCCACGTTCGCCGACCTCGTCGCCGTCCGCTACCGCAAGCGCAAGATCCCGATGGACGACCTGGTCACGCTGTGCAACGGCCTGCGCCGCGCGGCGGCGGCGGTTGTCGAGCCGGGCGCAATGGCCTCGATCGACGCCGGCCTCGACGAGGCGATCGCGGTGTTCAAGTGGCATCGACGCCTCGCCGGTGACGCGCGCAAGCGGAACCCGTTCCTGGCGTTCATCTACAAGGGCGCCTGAGGCGCGGCGCGATGACGATCAAGTGGGTCCAGGTCGATCCGCTCGTCATGAACGGCGAGCCCTTCTGCTATGGCACGCGCCTCACGGTGCGCAACATCCTCGAGCTCCGCAGCGCGGGATACAACCTGACGCGCATGCTCAAGGAGCATCCCGAGCTGCGGCGCATGGGCGTTGCCGCCGCGTACAGCTACGCGGCGCGGAATCGGGCCCGCTACGCCGACTTCTTCGAGAAGGACGGCTCACTCCGCGGCCCCGGCTATACCGAGGCGGAGGCCGAAGGCCTGCCGAAGCAGTACCGCCTCCCCGGCGTGGTGATCAAGCCGGCCTCCGGCTAGGGTCCCTTCGCGACCGCGCGACCGCGCGACCGCGCGACCGCGCGAACTCGCGGGACCTCCATCCCGGGTTCACATTTCCTTCACGTACCGCGCCGAGGATGACGCCATCGACCTTCTGAAAGGAGATGGCACCAAATGAACGGACGAGCAATCGTCAGCTTCCTCGTCGGCCTCATCGTCGTCGGCATCCTCGTCGGCGTCGGGGTCGGCATCTACCAGGCGGGCCTGGCCCAGGGCGTCGTCGACGCCGGCCGGCTCCCCGCAGGCGCGGTGGTCCCGGTCGCGGGCTACGGCTATGGCTACGGCTGGGGCTTCCACGGCTTCGGCTTCCTCGGCCTCCTCTTCCCGATCCTGTTCCTGTTCCTGATCTTCGGTCTGGTCCGCGCCGCCTTCGGGCGGGGCCGGCACTCCGGCCCGGGATGGGGCGGCCGCGGGTACTGGGGCAGGGGCTACGGCCCGGGCATGGGTCCCGACACCTGGCGCGAGGAGCGCGAGCGGCAGATCTCCGATCTGCACCGGCGGCTCCACGACGAGGACGCCAACCCGGGCACGACCCCGGGCGGCGGCACCGGGACCGGCGGGACCGGCCCATCGGGTGCGGCCCGCTGAGCCGAGCTGCACCAAGGGCGAGGCGGCCGTCGACGCGACGGCCGCCTTTGCGTTGCTTCTAGAGTGACCGCCGATGCCCACCGTTCTCGTGGTCGATGACGAGCCGAAGATCGTCCAGCTGGCGCGCGACTACCTGGAGCACGCCGGATTCGCCGTGCTGACGGCGGGCGATGGCCCATCGGCCCTGCAAGCGGCGCGAACGCGCCGGCCCGACCTCATCGTGCTCGACCTCGGGTTGCCTGGCGTCGATGGCCTGGAGGTCATGCGCTCCATCCGCGCCTCGGGCTCGATGCCCGTCGTCGTGCTGACGGCGCGCGACACCGAGCTCGACAAGCTGCTCGGCCTCGAGCTCGGCGCCGATGATTACGTCACGAAGCCTTTCAGCCCGCGCGAGCTCGTCGCGCGCGTGCGGGCGGTGCTGCGCCGGAGCGAGCGCCCGTCGGAGCCGCGCGAGCGCATCGACGTGGGCGAGCTCGCCCTCGATGTCCCTCGCCTGCGCACCACGGTCGCCGGTCGCCCCATCGAGCTCACCGCGACCGAGTTCCAGCTCCTCGCCACCATGGCCCGCGAGCCGGGCCGCGTCTTCACCCGGTCGCAGCTCCTCGATGCCGTGCACGGCGTCGCGTTCGAGAGCTACGAGCGCGCTATCGACGCGCACATCAAGAACATCCGGCGCAAGCTCGAGCCCGATCCAGCGCGGCCCCGGTTCGTCGAGACGGTCTACGGCGTTGGCTACAGGGTCGCCGAGCCGCCGTCGGAAGCGCCGGAAACCGAGGCCGGCTGATGCCGCCGCGTCACCGGCCGCCGTGGTGGCCCGAGAACGAGCCGTGGCCGCCGCCGATGCGGGCCGGCGCCTGGGGTGGTCCGGGCGGCTCGTGGGGCGGGCCGCCGTGGTGGGGCCCCGGCCGCCGCGGCGGGCTGCGGCGCGGGTTCGGGTGCCTGATCGTCATGCTCGCGACGCTGATCGTGTCGGTCGGCGTCCTCGTCCTGTGGCTGCTTGCCAGCCTGCTCGGCAATTCCTCGGAAGAGCCGCTCGGCTTCGTCGCCCGGCCTGCCGCGCTGGTGGTCCTCGTCGTCGGGTTCATCGCGCTGGTCGTGGCGATCCGGATCGCCCGCGGAGTCGGACGCCCGCTGTCCGACCTCGTCGACGCGGCCGGCAAGGTCGAGGCGGGGGACTACTCGGTGCGGGTGCCCGAGCCGGCACGGGGGCGCGGCGAGCTGCGCGGCCTGAGTCGCGCATTCAACGCGATGACGGCGCGGCTCGAGACCGAGGACACGACGCGACGGCGGCTGCTGGCCGACGTGAGCCATGAGCTGCGCACGCCCCTGGCGGTGATCCAGGGCAACCTCGAGGCGCTCGTCGACGGGGTCTATCCGCCCGACGAGGCGCACCTGCGACCGATCCTCGACGAGACGAAGGTGCTCGAGCGACTCGTCGACGACCTGCGAACCCTGAGCCTCGCCGACTCCGGCGCGCTGCCGCTCCATCGCGAGCCGACGGCGCCGGCCGTGCTCCTGGAGGACGTCGCGGCGGCACACCGCGCCAACGCGACAGCGGCGGGAATCGAGATCCGCGTCGACGCGGCCATTGAATTGCCACCCGTGGACGTCGACCCGATGCGGATCAAGCAGGTGATCTCGAACCTGGTCGAGAACGCGATCCGCGCGATGCCCGGCGGCGGATCGATCTCGATTTCGGCGCGGGCGCAGCCGGACGCGCTCGTCATCGAGGTCACGGACACCGGGCCGGGCATCGCGCCCGAGCTGCGCTCGACGCTCTTCGAACGGTTCACCAAGTCCGCCGGATCGCGCGGCTCCGGCCTGGGGCTCGCCATCGCCCGCGCGATCGTGACCGCGCACGGCGGCACGATCGAGGCCGCGGCCGGCCGCGACGGCGCGGGCACGACGCTGCGAATCTCGCTCCCGACGCCCGCCTGAGCTCTCGGCAGAGCCCGCTCGGACTGATCCGAAAGGACGTCGAACGCATGAGGACCGGTCGGCGCCTGTGGAGATCGCTACGTGTTCATTTGCCTGGCTGTCGAGGCGACAAGAGACGACACGGCCCGCCCGATGCCCCCCGCACGCGCCTTGGCGGCTCGTTTGAACACATCGTGCGCACAGGACCCCGCAGTCCACCAAACGCCAAGAACTCACGGGCCGAGGGATCGCGGCGATCGCGCTGGATGTCCCCGAAATGAACACCACACGATCACGAGGCCCAGGTGCAACCCGCGCCCAGCCTCGAGCCTAATCCCGAGTGGGCGAGTCGGGTTTGACGGCTTTCGGTGGTAACCTGATCGACGATGAACGAGACCGCCGAGCAGGCAACTGGCATCGCCGCCGAGCAGGCAACTGGCATCGCCGCCGTGCCGGCCACCGACACCGCCACCGAACCGGCGGTTGCGCAGACCTCGGAGGAGCCGCTGTTCGATGCAGAGCGGCGCGCGACCGAGCTGGCGATCCTCGACGCGCTGCGCTCGGTCGTCGATCCCGAGATCGGGATGAACGTGGTCGAGCTGGCGCTGATCAAGCAGATCCTGCTCGGCCAGAACGAGACCGAGGTCAAGATGATCCTGACCACGCCGTTCTGCCCGTACGCGGGATCGATGATCCAGCAGGTCCAGGAGCAGGTCGAGTCGGTGGTCGAGCACCCGGTCAAGGTCACGCTCCTCGCCGAGCGCTGGGACCCGCGCGACGCGGGTCTCATGTGGTGACGGTGCCGTTGCCAGGCCCGAAAGCGGCGGCGCGTTCCTGACGCTTCGGAATCCTGACCACGTGACCAATCGCCGCAGCCCGATCGACTCGGTTGTCGCCACCACGCGTGGCGATGACGGCTCCACGGGCCTGCTCTTCGGTGGCGAGCGCATCGGCAAGGACGACCCGCGCACCGAGGCCTACGGCACGATCGACGAGGCCGTGGCCGCTCTCGGCGTCGCTCGCGCGAACCTCGGCGCGAAGCGCAAGATCGGCACCCTGCCCGCCGGCCTCGGCGGCCTCGCGCCGCTGATCCTGCGCCTGCAGCGCGAGCTGTTCGTCGTCGGCGCGGAGCTCGCGACCAATCCGGCCGCGTGGGACCGCCTCGAGGACGGCACGACCCGCGTCTCGGAGGGCATGGTCAAGGCGATCGAGCGAGACCTCGTCCAGCTGGAGCGGCACACGGAGATGCCGCGCGAGTTCGTGGTCCCCGGCGAGACGCCGACCAGCGCCGCGCTCGAGCTGGCGCGCACCATCCTGCGCCGGGCGGAGCGGCGCGCGGTCGCGCTGCAGCGCGAGGGTCTCGTGCCCGGCCCGAACCTCATCCCGTACCTGAACCGCCTTGCGGACCTCGTCTGGGTCTTGGCACGGGCGGCCGAACGTGCAGAATCGAGATCGGCGACGCCGGCCCGAAAGCCCGGAGCCGCCAATCGAAGGGAGACAAGAACGTGACGTTCCAGCCAAACCCGGGCGAGGGCAGCCTGCGAGGGCAGACCGACACCGACCGCGTGGCCATCCCGGCCCGCCAGGCCGTCGCCGTCGAGGGCGCCTTCCTGACCCAGGCGTTCTTCTGGATGTTCGCCGGCCTGCTGCTCAGCGCGGCGGTCTCGGCGGCCGTCCTGCTCAACGAGTCGCTGATCGAGTTCGCCGCGAACAACTTCTTGCTGCTCTTCTTCGGTCAGCTGGCATTGGTGGTGGTGATCTCGGCGGGCATCAACCGCCTCAGCGCGACCGCGGCGCTCGGGCTGTTCTTCGTCTATGCCGCAAGCCTCGGCATCACCATCGGCCTGATCGTGTCGCTCTATACGGGCGCATCGGTCGCGACGGCGTTCTTCTCCGCCAGCGCGATGTTCGGTGGCGCGGCGCTCTACGGCTATACCACGAAGCGTTCGCTGGCGACGATCGGCGGCTATGCCTCGATGGCGGTGTTCGGGCTGGTCGTCGCGATCGTCGTCAACGTCTTCCTGGGCAGCAACCCGCTCGGGTTCGTGATCTCGATCATCGGGGTGCTGGTGTTCACGGTGCTGACCGCGTGGGACGTGCAGCGGATCGCGGCGGGCCAGCTCGTGAGCAGGCTCGGGTCGGTGGAGAAGGCGGCCGTCATCGGCGCGCTCAATCTCTACCTCGACTTCATCAACCTGTTCCTGTTCCTGCTGCGGCTGCTCGGCGGCCGACGCTGAGCCGCGCCGCGATCCCGCCGACCGCCTTCGGCCGGCGGGCGCGGCCCTGGTTGGGCTGACCGTTCCTGCGTGACTGCTGCCTCGATTCGAGGCGGCCGGTCACGAACTGGCCGACGCGGATCGGCTCGGCGGGATGCGCCCAGGCGTAGCCCTGGCCCATGTCGCAGCCGAGCTCACGCAGGCGGCGCGCCTGTTCGTCGGTCTCGATGCCCTCGGCGACGACCGTGATCCCGAGGCCGTGGGCGAGTGAGACCACCGCGCGGATGATCCCGACGTTCGGGTCGCGGACGTCGAGGTCGGTCACGAACGAGCGATCGACCTTGATCGTGTCGAGCGGCAACTGGCGCAGGTAGGCGAGCGAGGAATAGCCCGTCCCGAAATCGTCGAGGACGATGCGCACGCCGAGCGAGCGCAGCTGCTGGAGCACGCCCAGGCTCGTCTCCGAGCGGTCCATGACGCTCGACTCGGTGATCTCCAGCTCGAGGGCGCTGGGCTCGAGGCCCGTCCGGCGCAGGACCTGGCGGATGCCGTTGGCGAGGTCCGGATCGGCGAACTGGCGGGGCGACAGGTTCACGCTCATGACGAGGTGCTCGTCGGGCCACCGCGTCCGCCACAGCTGGGCCTGGTGGCACGCCTTCTCGAGGATTACCCGGCCGATCGCGACGATCAGCTCGGATTCCTCGGCCAGCGCGATGAAGTCGACGGGAAGGACGAGGCCGCGCGACGGGTGCTGCCAGCGCGCCAACGCCTCGAATCCGACGACGCGCAGCGTCCGCAGATCGAGGATCGGCTGGTAGTGGACGGTCAGCTCATCACGTTCCAGGGCCGTCCAAAGCTCGGCCTCGACGTCGAGGCGTTCGCGGGCGTGGCGGCTGCTCAACGGGTCGAACAGCGCAACGCGCTGGGTCGGGTTGCGCTTCGCGCCGACGAGCGCGATCTCGGCTTCCTGGAGCAGGTCGCCGCCGCCCGTCGCGCCAGGCGCCCCGACCGAGACGCCCATGCTCGCGCTGATGAACCACGTGCGACCGTCGAGATCGAACGGCGGCTTGAGCTCGAGCTGGACTCGGTCCGCGAAGGCCAGGGCGGCGTCCGTGTCGCTGCCCGGCAGGAGCACGGCGAAGGTGTCGCCGCCGAACCGTGCGACCGTGTCGTTCGGGCCGACGACCGCGGCGATCCGCTCACCGACGTCGCGCAGCACCCGGTCGCCGGCCGCGTGCCCGAGGCTCTCGTTGACGATCTCGAACCGGTCGACGTCGATCAGGAGCACGGCGACCGGGCCGTGCTCGGCGCCGAGGGGCATCGGGTTGAGCGAGTCGACGACCCGCTGGATCAGGGTCTCCCGCGTCGGCAGGCCGGTCACGGGATCGCGTGGTGAGAGTGCCTGCTCGTGGAGCCGGGCGTTCTCGAGGGCGATCGAGGCGAGCTGCGCAAACCTCGTCAGCGCCTCGACCTCCGACTGCCGGAAGACACGATCGTTGGAGCCCGAGGCGAGGCCGAGGACGCCGACGACCCGCCCATTGATCTGGAGCGGCACGCCGATCACCGAACCGACGCGGCCGACCCAGCGCGGATGGCGGCCCTCGAAGGTGTCGTAGCTGTCGACGACGACGGGCTTGCCCGTGCGGAAGACCTTGCCGCCGACGCCCTGGTCGACCGGCATCCGGAAGCCCTTGTCGCCGGCCGTCTCGCCGATCCCGGCGGCGACGGTGATGTGCGTATCGCCCGGCTCGCCGAGGTACACGTAGCCGTCGCGGACGCCGAGGAGCCGCGCCGCCCGGTTCAGGATCGCGTCGAGGACCTCCTCCGGGCCGCTGCCGTGGAGGAGGCCCATCGCAGTCTCGTCGAGCGCGGCCACGAACTGGTCGCGCGTGCTGCGGAACGGTGCGCCCTTGGCCAGGAACAGGGCCTGGTCGGCGGTCTCGACGAGGGCGTCCTTGTCGGTGGCGTCCTCGGGGTGGCAGGCGATGCCCACGCTGATCGTCACGTGGGGCCCGCCGGTGCTGTCGGGAATTGCCTCGACCGCGGCCCGGATCCGGCGCGCGACCTCCTCGGCCGGCTGACGCGGACAATCGGGCAGGATCACCGCGAACTCGTCGCCGCCGTAGCGGTAGGCGCGGTCGCCCTGGCGGATGCACGACTCGATCGCGCGGCTGACGCCGACGAGGAGCTCGTCGCCGGCGGGGTGGCCGTTCCGGTCGTTGAACCCCTTGAACCGGTCGAGGTCCATCATCAGGACCGCGACCTGGCGGCCCGTCCCGGCCGCGAGGTAGCCGTCGAGCTCGCGCTGGAACGCGCCGTGGTTGCGGAGGCCGGTCAGCGCATCTCGCTCTGCCTGGACCTTGACCTCGTCGTGCGCCTCGGCGTTGCGCAGGGCGATGGCCGCCTGCGCCGCGAAGAGCTTCGTCAGCTCGAACTCGTTCTGGCTGTAGTGCGCCTCGTCCGTGCCCATCCGGCCGATGTTCAGTGTGCCCAGGACCTCGCCCTCGGCCATGAGCGGGACGATGACCATCGACTCGGGCTCGAAGGGGGTGCCCGGGATCTGCACCGACCGCTCGTCCATGTGGGCGTCGTTGGCGAGGACCGGCTCGCGATGGTCGACCGCCCAGCCGGTCAGGCCCGTGCCCAGCGGCGCGTCGTAGCCGAGGATCAGCTCGGCGAAGCGGTCGCGGGCGATGACCGGCCGGCGGACGCCGCGCTCCTTGTCGATCCGGTAGATGGTCAGCGAGTCGTACGCGACCACGGTCTTCAGCGAGTCGGCGATCATCTCCAGGACGCCCGACGGATCGAGGGTCGACAGCAGCCGCTCATTGACGGCCATGAGCCGGCGCTGGCTGACGAGCTGGTGCTCGAGCTCGACCTGCTGGGTGCGCAGCTGCTCCAGCCGCTCGGCGTTGACGAGCGCCTGGGCCGCGGTGCCGGCGAAGATGCTCAGGGTCGTCTCGTCATCCGGCCCGAACCGGTCCTTGCCCAGGCGGGACGCGACGACGATGCCCCGCACCCGGCCCTCGTACGTCATCGGCACGACGAGCATCGACTCGGGGCCGCCCGTCTCGCCCACGACCAGGCTCCGCTCATCCGCGTGGGCGTCGCCGAGGAGCAGGGTTTCGCCGTGCTCGGCAACCCAGCCGGTGAGGCCCTCGCCGATGCGCACCCGGAGGAGCTCCGGCTCGGGGTCGGGCAGGCCCATGAACACGCCCTGGAACGCGATCGGCTCGCACCAGCCGGTGTCGTGATCGACGCGATACACGCGAACCGTGTCATAGGCGATCAGGGCCCGGGCCTCGGTCACGATGGCCTCGCCGATGCCGCGGACGTCCTGGATCCCCGAGAGGCGGGCCGACAGGTCCTGGATCGCCCGGAGCCGCGCCGCGAGATCCTCCACCGAGGCGGTCAGCCGGGCGTTGCCGATCGCGGTCGCGATGGTGTCGCCGAAGCTGCGCGCCAGCGCCTCCTCCTCGGGCGACCATTCGTATGGCGTGTCGTGGTACAGCACGAGGAGCGCGAGCGGGGTGCCGCGATAGATCGCGGGCACGAAGCACAGGGAGCGGATCCCGTTGCGGGCGTAGACCTCGCGCATGTCGGGCGTGACGCGTGGGTCCTGGGCGTCCTTGAAGACGAGGACGGTCTCGCGTCGGAGCGCCTCGAAGCCCGCCATCTTCGAATCGATGGTCGCCTGGAGCACGCGCTGGGCGACGTCCTCGGGGAAGTCGCGATGCGCGACGAGCTCGAGCGGGTGCTCGCGGCTCGGGTGCCACAGCCACATCCCGGCTCGGTCTGAATGGAACAGGTTCCGCGCGTTGTCGAGGACCTCCTCGAGCACGCGCTGGAGCGTCTCCGAGCCGGACAGCTCGGACGCGAGGCGGCGCAGGGCGACGGAGCCCGTGGGATCGAGGGACCTCGGCTGCTGCGCGGGCCGCGGGACGGGCCGGCGCCTGGCCGCGGCCTTCTGCGGTCGCCGCTGTTCCAGGAGGCGCTCGAGGTCGACGCGGCGGACACGGTCCACGCGGGTGCCGGCGGGGCGAACGGTCCGGAGGACGCCCTTCCGCGCCCAGCCGCGCACGGTCTCCCGATGCACGCCGGCGAGCCGGGCAGCCTCGCCCAGCGTAAGCAGCTCGGCGGCCGATCCCGGCCGCGCAGCAAGGGCCATCGGGCTTGGCGCAGCTCCCTGTTCGGCACCAGTCGGTGCCGTGGATTCGTGGTGCGGGCGTGCGACCCCGCGTCTTCGTCCGGAACCGTACGGTGCGGTGGGGTTCGGAACGATAGGAATGGAGTACCGGGCCGCTCGTCCGGGGGTAGGGTCGATGTTGAACCCGCTACGCCGGCACGAGCTCCTCGATCGAGCCGAGGACGACGTCCGCGAGCGGCTCGAGGCTGGCCCGGTCCCCGACCCCCGTGAGCACGGCGATCACCCGACGGACGCCCGCGGCGCGAGCCATGCGCAGGTCTGCCGGGGCGTCGCCCACGACGGCCGTCCTCGCCGGCGGCACGCCGAGCGTCGAGCACAGGTACAGGACCGGATCGGGCGCCGGCTTGGTCGGCCGGCCGTCATCGGCGCAGGACAACGCGGCGAACTCGGCGGCGACGCCGAGCGCGGCGAGGGTTCGCTCGGTCGGCCCCCGGTCATCGCTCGTCGCGACGGCGAAAGTGGGTACGCGCCTGCGCAGCCGACCCAACAGGGCCTTGAGGTCCGTGACCGGCCGGGCCAGCGCGACCGGGTCAGGGGCGTGCCAGGCGGCCGCGACCGCGGCCGCGGCCGCGTCGGGCCCCGCGCCCGCAGCGGCGACATATGCCTCGACGACCTCGCGGATCCGGCGCATCGGCGTTGCGGCCATGAGCCCGTGCGCGAGGACCATGCCGGATCCAGGCTCCACGCCCAGAAGCGGGTACAGCCCGTCGCGGAGGGCCAGGCCGGTCGCCGCCTCGAGGCGGTTGGCGAGCTCGGCCACCCACGCGCCCCACATCAGGTGGAACTCGATGAGCGTGCCGTCCTTGTCGAAGATGAGCAGCTCGACCCCGTCGAGCGGGTCGCTCGGCTCGAGCCGAGCCGCGCCAGGCCGCGTCACGCCTCGGCGATGAGCGCCTCGACGGACTCAACCGGCGCCTTCGCGTCGAGCACGAGCGGGCCGTCCTGCGGGAAGTTGACCGTGACGGTCTCGCCGAGCTGGGGCAGCGTGAGGGTCGGCTCGTTGAACTCGTCCAGCACGACCGTCGGCCCGGATTCGCCAAGGGTGACCCGGATGCGCACGATGGACCCGAGGAAGCTCACGTCGGAGACCTTGCCGCTGAGGCGATTGGAACCTTCCGGCCCGGCCCCCAGCGAGACCATCTCTGGTCGCAGGGCCACGCTGACGTTGCCGCCGGCCCTGCCCTCGAAGCCCCGTGCGACTCGGACCTGCTGGCCGGAGATCGTGAGGCCGCCTGTCGTCACGTCGGAGACCACGCCCGGGAGGAGGTTGAGGGTTCCGACGAACGAGGCCACGAAGGCGGTCGACGGGAAGTTGTAGATCTCGAACGGGGTGCCCACCTGCTCCATGCGGCCCTCGCTCATGACCACGACGCGATCGGACAGCGACAGCGCCTCCTCCTGGTCATGGGTCACGTACACCGTGGTGATCCCGAGCTGGCGCTGGATGGCCCGGATCTCATGGCGCAGCGCGACGCGAATCTTGGCGTCGAGCGCGGACAGGGGCTCGTCGAGGAGGAGCACCTGCGGCTCGAAGGCGAGCGCACGCGCAAGTGCGACGCGCTGCTGCTGGCCGCCGGACAGCTGGTACGGGTAGCGGCTGCCCTTGTCCGGCAGGTTGACGATCTCCAGCAGCTCCCCGACCCGCTTCCGGATCTGGTCCTTCGAGCGCTTGCGAACCCGAAGCCCGAAGCCGATGTTGTCGGCGACCGTCATGTTCGGAAACAGCGCGTACGACTGGAAGACCATCCCGACGTTGCGCCTGTTCGGCGGCACGTAGGTGACGTCCTGTCCGTTGATCGTGATGACGCCGGCCGTCGGCTTCTCGAAGCCCGCGATCATGCGCAGGGTCGTCGTCTTGCCACAGCCGGACGGGCCGAGGAACGATACGAACTCGCCCTGCTCGGCAGCAAGGTTGAACGACTCGACGGCGACTGCGTCGCCGAACTCCTTGCGGATGTTCTCAAGCACGAGATAGCTCATCGGGTGCCTTCTCCTACCGTGCCCCGGCGACCTGCACGCTCTGGCGGGAGCCCCGCCCGAGGAAAGCGATCATGCCCATGGCCAACCAGGTGACGCCGAAGCTGACGATCGTGACCGCCGCGGGCTCGTAGGCCTTGTCCCGGCCGAGCTGGCCGAGGTACGGCCCGAAGGCGGGTCGTCCCAGCAGGCTCGCGATCGTGTACTCGCCGATCACGATCGCCAGGGTCAGGAAGGCGCCGCTGATGAGTGCGACACGCAGGTTCGGCAGGATCACCGACCAGAGGATCCGGCCCCAGCCCGCGCCCATGCTCTGCGCAGCCTCGGTCATCGTGCGGACGTCGATCGCCCGCAGGCCGCTGTCGACCGCTCGGTACATGTACGGGAACGAAAGCACCACGTAGGCCGCGGTGACCAGCACGTTCAGACCGTCGTGCGACCCGGTGAGATGGAACGGCGGGCCGCTGAACCCGCGCAGCAGGGCGAAGACCAGGATGATCGGCGGGATGACGAATGGGAGCAGCGTGATGAACTCGACGTACGGCCGCGCCCTGGGAAGGCGGAGCCTGACCCAGTACGCGGTCGGCACGATGAGCAGGACGCTCAGCACGATCGTCGCAATTCCGACCAATCCGGAGTAGATGAGCGTCGAGGTGAAACGGTCGTCGTCGACGAGCACGTTGACGTAGGCCTGGCCCGTGGGCTGGAGCCGGAGCGAGAACAGCAGCGTCGCGACGAGCGGCAGGAAGAAGTACAGGACGCCTGCGATGAAGACGATCCAGGCGCCGATCCGGCCGCCGCTGATCCCGCGTCGTGATCGCGCTCGCGCGCTGCTGCCGACCGCCTCCATGGCACCGGGTGCTCGCGGTCCGAGGGAAGGTCCAGTCATGCGCGCAGCCACCGCTCGCTGATCTTCTGCAGCCGGTAGTAGACCAGGATCGCGATCGCCATGATCACGACCATGCCCATGGCGAGCGCGTAGCCCAGGCCGGGGTTGTGGAAGACGTCGCCGCTGATCTGGGCCGTGATCACGGTGGTGACGAGCGGGACGAGCGGCGCCAGGTTGTATGCCGTCGCCTGGGCTCCGAATGCGTTGCCGAAGAGCAGGATGATCGTGCCCAGGAGCGTTGGCGTGAGGATGGGCAGTGCCACGCGCTGCCAGTATTCGCGCGGCGTTGCGCCCATGTTCTCGGCCGCTTCGCGCCATTCACGCTTCAGGCCGTCAAGGGCGGGCGCCATGATCAGGACCATGAGCGGGAACTGGAAGTACAGGTACACCATCTCGATGCCGAGCTTCGTGTACAGGCTGAATCCGGTCGACTTGGCGTAGAGGTCGATCCCGAAGTTCAGCAGGAACTTCGTCACCATCCCCTGGAAGCCCATCGTGAACACGAAGGCCAGGGCGAGTGGCACGCCGGCGAAGTTCGAGGCGACTCCCGAGAACGTCATCACCAGTGTCCGCAGGAACCGCGGCAGGCCACCGAGGATGACCGCGTACGCGAGCAGGAAGCCGAAGATTCCGCCGACCACTGCCGTGACGAGGCTGATCTCGATGCTCGTGAGGTATGCCTGCACGACCTGCGGCTGGAACAGCTGCGCGTAGTTGTCCAGGGTCGGCGCACCGGTCTTCGCGTCCGCGAAGCTGCCGGCGAGGAGCAACCCGACCGGGATGAGCAGGAACGCCAGCGAGAAGACGAAGAACGGGACGAGCCCGAGCCAGGCCGCCCCGAAACGACGTCCCGGGCGCGCTGGCGCGCCCGGGACGATGTCTGCGTCGGGAGCCACGGTCAACGTGGGCTCCTAGCGCGATGTCGTGGTAACCGAGCCGTCGCTCACGGAGCGGGCGGTGGCGTCTTGAGCGGGCCGAGGCCGGTGACCGACGCCCACTGACCGGTGATGAGGGTCTTGGCCGCCGTCAGCTGGTCGTTGGTCGGGAAGACCGTGCCGGTGACGTCGGGAAGCTTGGCCTTGAGGTCGCCGGAGATGACGTTCTTGGCGACGAGGTCGCTGTATCGGGTGGTGTAGCAGTAGGCGTTGGTCCAGACGAGCTGGCCCTGATCCGAGTACAGGTACTCCTCCCAGAGCTTCGCGGCGTTTGGATGTGGCGCGGTCTTGCTGATCGCCTGAACGTAGATGCCGCCGAACTTGCCGGTCGCCGGGATGACGACCTCGATGTTGTTCGTACCCTTGAGCTTGTCCCGGTCGGCGAGCGCAAGGTAGGACCACGTGATCACGATCGGCGTCTCGCCGTTGACCAGCGTGCCCTGCTTTGCGACGGTGGGGACGAAATTGCCCGCGTCGTTGAGCTTCTTGAAGAAGTCAAGGCCGGCCTGGGCGTTGTCGAGCGTTCCGCCGTTGCCCAGGGCCGCCGCCTGGACGGACTGGATCGCCTGGTTCGAATTGAGCGGATCGCCCGCGAGCGCAACCGAGTGCGCGTACTTGGGATCGAGAAGATCCTTCCAGTCCTTGGGGTTGTCGCCCTTGATGATGTCCTTGTTGATCTCGAACGACAGCACGCCGTAGTAGTCGCCGACCCAGCTCCCATCGGCAGCCTTCTGCTCGGGCGGGATCGAGTCGAACGTCGCGACCTTGTACGGCTGGTACAGGTCCTTGTTGGCGTCACCGAACGAGTAGCCGACGTCGACCGTATCCGGGGCCGCCGGGCCTCCGTTTGGATTGTTCTTGATCGCGTCGATCTCTGTGCCCGAACCTGCGTTCGGATCGTTCTCGTTGACCTTCAGGCCGGTCGTGGCCTTGAAGTTCTTCAGCTGATCGCCGTAGTTGCACCAGTCGTGCGGCAGGGCGATGACGTTGAGCTCGCCCTCGGCCTTCGCCGCGGCGAGGAGGGTGGCGTCGGGCGTCCAGGTAGGTCCGCCGCCGGTGCCTCCCGAGCCTGCCGGCGCGCCGGATCCACCCGGCGAGCTGCAGGCCGAGGCCACCAGCACGAGAGCCGCCCCGAGCGTCAGGAGCCGGGGCAATGAGCGGGTCGTGGTCAAGTCCTCCTCCACGTTCTGGCGCGCGACTTCATTGCGCGCGGCCGCTGTTGACGATGGGCGCGGGCCACCCGTCGCAGCGTTTTGCAGGCGGAAAGCGGTCGGGCCTCGTTGGCGCCGAGCCTCCGGTCCCGGAGCGCATCGTCGGGCGCCATCTTCGCCGCGGCGTTAACGGGATGCAAGCGTTTTTCACGCGAGGAGCCTGCCTATACTCCGCGCGCGATGGAACCGGGCTCGCGGACGCTGGAAGACCCGCTGGCGGAGGCGCTGCGGATCGTCGACGTCGCGAACCGGGAGGGCCTGCTCCTCCGGCTCATGGGCGGCATGGCCGTCCGGGCGCACGCTCCCGAATGGACCCATCGCACCCGGCGCCGCGAGGTCGACATCGATTTCGCGACACGGGGCAAGGACCGCAAGGCGGTCTTCGCCCTGCTCGAGCGCGAGGGCTACACGCCGGACAGGCGGCACAACGCCCTGTTCGGCCAGCACCAGGGCTACTTCGTCGATGAGGCGCACGCCCGACCGGTCGATGTCCTCGTCGACAAGCTCGAGATGTGCCACCGCTTCGAGTTCGGCGACCGGCTCGGCAAGTCCACCCCGACCCTGCCGGTGGCGGAGCTGCTGCTGTCGAAGCTGCAGATCGTGAAGATCAACAAGAAGGACGTGCTCGACGCGCTGATCCTCCTCGCGGAGCACCCGCTTGGGCAGGACGACGGGGAGGTCGACTCGAGCCGCGGCCTCGCCGCGATCAGCCTGCCCCGGATCCTCTCCTTCACCTCGAACGACTGGGGCTGGTGGCGGACCGTGACCGGCAACCTCGACAAGCTGCAGCAATACCTCGACACCGACTTCGTCGCCGAGGACGTGGACATCGGCGGCGCGCGGCCGGTCCTGTTCGACCCACGGGCGCAGGTCGCGGCCCTGCGCGCGGCCATCGACGCAGCCCCGAAGTCCACGCGCTGGAAGCTGCGGTCGACGGTCGGCGAGCGCCAGCAGTGGTACGTCGAGCCCGAGGAAGTGGGCCACAACTAGCCCGATCGGAGGACGTCGGTGCGGCTCTTCTTCGCGACGGACATCCACGGCTCAGAGGTGTGCTGGCGGAAGTTCCTGAACGCGGGCGCGTTCCACAAGGCCGACGTGCTGATCATGGGCGGCGACATGACCGGCAAGGCCATGGTCCCGATCACCGGCGCGAACGGCACGTGGCGGGTCAACCTGCGCGACCAGGAAACCGTCATGAGCGGCGAGGCGGAGGTCGCCGCGATGGAGAAGCGCATCGCCGACCGGGGCTACTACCCGATCCGCCTCAGCCCTGACGAGATGCAGGCCTGGCAGGCGGACCAGTCCCTCGTGGACGCCCGGTTCAAGCAGGAGATGCTCGACCAGGTGACGCGCTGGATGGCTCTCGCCGACGAGCGCCTGGCAGGCAAGGCCATCCGCTGCATCGTCTCGCCCGCGAACGACGACATCTTCGAGATCGATCCGATCATCGCCGCGGCAAAGGAGGTCGAGCTCGGCGAGAGCAACCTGATCGACCTCGACGGCCTGTCGCTCGTCTCGACCGGCTGGGCGAACCCGACCCCGTGGAACACCTTCCGCGAGCTGCCGGAGGGGGAGCTGCGCGAGCGCATCGACGGGCTCGTCAGGGACGTACCGGATCGCCGCCGCGCGATCTTCAACTTCCACGCGCCGCCATTCGGCTCGAATCTGGACAACGCCCCGAAAATCGATGCCGACATGCGATACGTCTCTGGCGGCCAGGCGCTGATCCCTGTCGGTTCGCGCGCAATCCGTGACGCGATCCTCGAATACGGGCCGGTCCTCTCGCTCCATGGGCACATCCACGAGGGCCGTGGAGCGGTGAAGCTGGGCAAGACCCTCGCGGTCAACCCCGGGTCCACCTACGAGGACGGGGTCCTGCAGGCCGCCATCGTCGACGTCGACGCCAAGTTAGCGGAGGTGAAGCGCTATCTGCTGATCAATGGCTGACGTCGGGTCACGGAAGTGGAGGGAGTGAAGACTCGATGACAACGGGAGAGATGGCCAAGGCGCCGGCGCTGTTCCTGCGGAACGCGACCGGCCTGGTCAAGGGTTGGTCCGGGTTCGACGCATTCGTCTACTCGTTCATGTCGGTGAACCTGGTCACCCTGGGCATGTACTACAGCTTCACGGTGTTCGGGTGGCACACGGACGGCGCCCCCATTGCATCGATCGTCCTGTCCGGCATCGCCGTCACGTTCCTCGCGATCACCTACGCGGGGCTCATCGCGGTGATGCCCCGCGCGGGCGGCGACTACGTGTGGCAGACGCGGGTGCTCGACGGACCGCCTGGAGCGGTCGTCGGCGCGGTCGTCGGTGGGATCGCCGCCTACCTCGTCGCCGGGGCGCTCGGCCTCGACACGACCGTTGCCCTGGTCGGCGGAATCGTTGGCGTGCTGGTCGGCGGCTTCCTCGGCCTGACGCGCGGCGGCATCGGCTTCGTGCTGTCCGCCACCGGCTGGTGGTTCATCCTCGCGCTGTGGGCTCCGATCTACGGCGCAATCTTCAACCAGCAAGTCGCCCAGCCGCTCGCCGCGCTCACGGGCCAGACGGGGCTCACGGAGTTCCTCGCCAAGCCCGAGGGAGTCTTCGCGGTGTCGCTGCTGGTCATCGTGATCACGAGCGTCCTTGTCGCTTTGGGCATGGCCGGGTACGCGCGGATCCAGCGCTGGAGCTTCTACGTCGGCCTCCTGGTGCTCGCGTTCGTCGCGGTCCTCATGCTCATCTCGAGCCAGGACGGATTCAAGGCGGCATTCGACCGCGAGAGCGCGGCGCTGTTCAACGTCCAGAACGCCTATCAGACCACCCTCGACGCCGAGACGAGCTTCGGGTACTCCTTCCCGAGCCTCGATCCGCTCTCGCTCGGGGGCGCCGGTACGTGGGCGCTGATTCCATTGATGATGTTCTGGATCCTGTATCCGAACTGGGGCGCCACGCTGTACGGGGAGGTCCGTGGCGCCGGCGACTTCCGCAAGGTCCTTCGGGGCATGATCGCCGGCATCTGGGTGACCGTGATCCTCGCGGTCGTGTTCATCCTGCTCGCCGCCAAGACGTTCGGCTGGGAGTTCTTCCAGGCGACGCAGGCGAACTTCATGGACAACCTCTACGCGGTCGACGGAGCGCCGGCGCAGGTCATCCCGATCTGGAGCTACCCGATCCTTCTCGGATCGTTCCTCATTGACAGCCACATCATCCAGATCGCCGTCGTGATCCTCGCCGGGGCCTGGTTCCTTGGCTGGGCCGGGACGCTCTTCCTGTCGTCGACGCGGATGATCTTCGCGGCCGCCTTCGACCGGATCCTGCCGGAAGCCGCGGCACGGGTCTCGGAGGGCCGCGGTGTGCCGTGGGTCGCCTTGATCCTGATCATGGCGCCGTCGGTGGTGCTGTCATATCTCTACGCGTATTCCAGCGACTTCGCCGCCCTGACGCTCGATGCGTCGCTCGTCATCGCGGTTACATTCCTGGGGAGCGCGGTCGCTGCAACGATCCTGCCGTGGTGGAAGCCCGACATCTACAACAGCTCGCCACTCGCCCGCATGAAGATCGCGGGCTTGCCGGTGATCAGCCTCGCCGGCGCGATCACGACCATCTTCCTGGGCTGGGTGCTCTGGCTGTGGATCTGGGATCCCGAGGGCGCGTACGGCATCGGTATCGGCAATGCAACATCGATCGAGTTCCTCGGCGCGCTCTACGGAATCGCTGCGGTCGTGTTCGTCGTGGCGCGCCTCTATCGGCGCTCGCAGGGCATCGACCTCGACGCGATCCACGCGGAGATCCCTGCGGAGTAATCCCCGCGTCGGAGAGTCACCTCCGACCTCGCACCGAACGAAGGGCGCCCGCCGGGCGCCCTTCGCGATTCACGGCTCCGGTGAAGGCGCCCGGGGATCTCCGGCTTCGGCCGTACTCCGCCGCAGTGACTCGCCCTGATTCTCCTGCCGCTCCCGTCGGGCTGCTCCTGCGTTGTTTCCCGGGCTGATCCGGGGCCGGCACGAGCCTCGCCACCGTCTCGATCGTCTCCTGGCGCCGCCTTGCCGCCTCTGCGACAATACTCCCAGGGAGTATCGGGATCCCTGGAAAGGCCGCCCCTTTCTCGGCGCGCTCGCCACTCGACCGGTCAGCAGGGAAGACGACGTGGAGCATCACGATCACCACACGAGCCATGGGAAGGCGGCCCGCGAGGAGCACGCGGGACATCTCGCCGAGGGCGGCCCCGCCGGCGCGCCCGTGGACCCCACCGTTGGACAACACGAGGGGCACGCCCGCGGCCACGACCGCCACGCCGGGCACTCGGTGGCGATGTTCCGGGACCGATTCTGGCTGAGCCTGCTCCTGACCCTGCCGGTCGTCGCGCTGAGCCGCGACATCCAGGCCTGGCTCGGCTACTCGCTGCCGGCCTTTCCCGGGGACACGCTCCTGCCGGCGGCGCTGGGCACCGTCGTGTTCATCTACGGCGGCCTCGTCTTCCTCCGCGGCGCGCGCGGCGAGCTGGCCGATCGGTCGCCGGGGATGATGACCCTGATCTCGCTGGCCATCGTCGTTGCGTTCGTGACCTCATGGGCCGGGACGCTGGGGCTGTTCGAGGTCGAGATCTGGTGGGAGCTCGCCACGCTCATCACCATCATGCTGCTCGGCCACTGGCTCGAGATGCGCTCGATCGCGCAGGCCCAGGGCGCGCTCGCAGCCCTCGCCGCGCTGCTGCCCGACACCGCCGAGCGGGTGACCGCCGACGGGCGCATCGAGGACATCGCCGTCGCCGAGCTTCGCGACGACGACGTGGTCCTCGTCCGGCCCGGCGCCCGGGTGCCGGCCGACGGGGACGTGGTCGAGGGCACGGCCGACGTCGACGAGTCGCTCATCACCGGCGAGTCGCGCCCGGTACCGAAAGGCGCCGGCGATGCGGTCATCGCCGGAACGGTGACTGCGGGCGGGTCCCTGCGAGTCCGGGTCACGGCGACGGGTGAGGCGACGGCGCTGTCCGGGATCATGCGCCTCGTCGAGTCGGCGCAGGCCTCCGCGTCGCGGGCGCAGGCGCTGGCGGACCGGGCGGCGGCGTTCCTGTTCTATGTCGCCGTCGCCTCTGGCCTCGTGACGCTGGTCGGCTGGTGGCTCATCGGCGATCGCGAGGGAGCACTGGTCCGGACGGCAACCGTGCTCGTGATCGCGTGCCCCCACGCGCTCGGCCTTGCCATCCCGCTCGTCATCGCGATCTCGACCTCGCTCGGGGCCCGCAACGGGCTGCTCGTGAAGGACCGCCTCGCGCTCGAGCGGGCGCGCAGCCTCGACACGGTCATCTTCGACAAGACGGGCACGCTGACCCGCGGTCAGCCGGAGTTGGCCGACGCCACGAGCGACGATGCGCTCCGACTCGCGGCGGCGGTCGAGGCCGACTCCGAGCATCCGCTCGCGAAGGCCGTCGTCGCCGGTGCGCGTGCGCGCGGTCTCGCCATCCCCGGGGCGACGGCGTTTCAGGCGCTGGCCGGCCGCGGAGCGCAGGCCACCGTCGAGGGCCGAGCCGTCGCCGTCGGCGGCCCGCGCCTGCTCGAGGAGCGCGGCGCCGCGGCCGACCCGGTCGCTGCCGATTGGGATCGCCAGGGGCGGACCGTCCTCCACGTCCTCGTCGACGGCGTGGTGGCGGGCGCCATCGCCGTCGAGGACGCCATCCGTCCGGAGTCACGCGAAGCCGTCGACGAGCTCCACCGACTCGGCATCAGGGTCGCGATGATCACCGGCGACAGCCGGGCCGTGGCCGACTCGGTGGCCGAACGGCTGGGCATCGACGATGTCGCCGCCCAGGTCCTGCCCGCCGAGAAGGTGGCTGCGGTGCGGCGGTTCCAGCAGGGCGGTCGCCGGGTCGCGATGGTGGGCGACGGGGTCAACGACGCGCCGGCCCTCGCCACCGCGGACGTCGGCATCGCCATCGGCGCCGGGACCGACGTGGCCGTCGAGAGCGCCGGGATCGTGCTCGTCCGGAGCGACCCGCGCGACGTCGTCGGCGCCATCGAGCTGTCGAGGGCGAGCTACCGCAAGATGGTCCAGAACCTCGTTTGGGCCACCGGCTACAACCTGGTCGCCATTCCGGTGGCGGCGGGCATCCTGGTGCCGTGGGGCATCGACCTGCCGATGGCCGTCGGGGCGATCGCCATGAGCGCGTCCACGATCATCGTCGCCGCGAACGCACAGCTGCTGCGGGGCCTGCGCCTGCGCCGCTGACGCCACAGGGCGCGCCACCGTCCGGCGAGTTGCGCAGGGACGGTCCGCAGGGGCAGACTGTCGCGGCGCCCGAGAGGACGGGTCGCCTGGGGTGCAGCAAGCCCACGAGCGTTGACCCAGGAGCCCCTGTGCCCCCCAAGCCAGCCGCGGTCACGGCTTCCGCGGTCGTCGATCCTTCCGTCGGCGACGCGTCGACCCTGTTCATCGACGGCGCCTGGCAGGCAGCCGCCTCCGGCGCGACGTTCGAAGCCACCAGCCCGGCCACGGGAGCGAGGATCGGCGCGCTCGCCGAGGGCGGCCGCGCAGACGCCTCGCGAGCGATCGAGGCGGCACAGCGAGCCGCAGCCGCGTGGGGCCGCACCTCGCCCTTCGAGCGCGCCGCGGCCCTCGAGCGGATCGCCGCGACCATCGAGGCTCGGCGCGATGCGCTGGCCCGGCTCCTGACCCTCGATCAGGGCAAGCCCCTCCAGGCCGAGGCGTACGGCGAGGTCGAGGAGCTGGTCCTGTACTTCCGGATGGCGGCCGCCGACGCGACCCGGATCGAGGGCCTGATCCCGCCGTCGGTCGATCCCGCCAAGCGCGTGCTGGTGTACCGCGTGCCCAAGGGCGTAGTCGGCGTGATCACGCCCTGGAACTGGCCGTACACGATGCCCGCGGAGCTCATTGCCCCGGCGCTGGCCGCCGGCAACGCGGTCGTCTGGAACCCGGCCCGGTTCACCTCGTGGTGCTCGGTGGCGCTGGCCGGGTGCATCGCCGAGGCTGGTCTCCCCGACGGCGTCTTCAACATGGTCACCGGGCCGGGCGAGGAGGTCGGCGACGAGATCGCGGGCGATCCGCGGGTCGCCGCGGTCGGCTTCGTGGGCTCCACGATCACCGGCGCGAAGATTGCCCGGCGCGCTGCCGGCAAGGAGCTCCTGCTCGAGATGGGCGGTAACGGGCCGCTCGTCGTCCTCGACGACGCCGACCTCGACGCCGCGGTCAAGGCGACGATCACCGCCTGCTTCCTGAACGCCGGCCAGAGCTGCACCGCCGGTGAGCGCGTGCTCGTCGACCGCTCGATCCATGACGCCTATCTCGAGCGGCTCGTGGACGTCGTCGTCCGCGAGGTCCGGCTCGGCGATCCCACCGACGGCGCGACGACGATGGGCCCGCTCAACAACGAGCGGACCGCCGCCAAGGCCGAGCGGCAGGTCGGCGAGGCCATCGAGCGCGGCGCGACGCTGCACGCCGGTGGCCGACGCGCACCCGAGCTCGGGAGCGCGCTGTTCTTCCAGCCCACGGTCCTCGACCGCGTCACCGAGTCGATGGAGATCGCGCGCGAGGAAACGTTCGGACCCGTAGTCCCGATCACGGCGATCGACGGCGAGCGGGAGGCGCTCAAGGTCGTCGAGGCATCGCCCTACGGCCTGCTGACCAGCGTCTTCACGCGCGACCTCGCACGCGGGCTGCGGTTCGCCGAGTCGGCGCGCGCCGGATGGGTCAACATCAACGAAGGCACGAACTACTGGGAGTCGCACCTGCCGTTCGGGGGTCGCGCGGGATCGCAGAGCGGCCTCGGCAGGGTCGGCGGGCGGTTCTCGATCGAGCGCCTGACCGAGCTCAAGACGATCGTGGTGAACCTCGCCTGAGCGCCGCGCCCGCGAGGGCCGGCAGGGACCGGGGTTCGAGACTGGAGGAGGCACATGGCCGCATTGCCCGATCGGGCGAGGGTCGTCGTCATCGGCGCGGGGATCGTCGGCAACTCGATGGCCTGGCATCTCGCGCGCCTCGGCTGGCGCGACATCGTGCTGCTCGAGAAGGGCAGCCTGCCCAGCCCCGGCGGGTCCACCGGCCACGCCTCCAACTTCATCTTCCTGACCGACCACTCGAAGGAGATGACCGCGTTCACGCTCGACAGCGTGGTCCAGTACCGCGAGCTGGGCGTGTTCACGCAGACGGGCGGCATCGAGGTCGCCCGGACCGAGGAGCGGATGCAGGAGCTGACGCGACGCGTCACGTCGTCGAAGGCGTGGGGCATCGAGCCGGTCGAGCTGCTCACGCCGGCGCAGGTCAAGGAGAAGGTCCCGTTCATCGACGAGCACGTGATCCTGGGCGGCGTGTACTGGCCCGGCGTCGGCGTGGTCGACTCGCTCCAGGCCGGCACGCTCATGCGCCAGAGGGCACAGCAGCTGGGCGCGCTGACGGTCGCCTCCGGCGTCGAGGTGACCGGGCTCGACACCGTCGACGGCAGGATCAGGCGCGTCCGCACCGACCAGGGCGACATCGAGGCCGAAACGGTCGTCATCGCCTGCGGCATCTGGAGCCCGAGGATCGCGGCGATGGCCGGAGCATCGATCCCGCTCACGCCCGCGGTGCACCAGATGATCGACATCGGACCCGTCGCGGCGTTCGAGCACATCACCGATCCGGTCGGCTTCCCGATCATCCGGGACATGGACACGAACATGTACGAGCGCCAGCACGGCAACGAGTTCGAGATCGGCTCGTATGCCCACCGGCCGATCCTCATGGACCCCGACGACATCCCGTCGAT
>DATJGH010000165.1:0-5654 GCA_035495215.1 Patescibacteria group bacterium | reverse complement strand
CTACTTCCTGTGGGACAAGGGCGTCGAGTACACGACGCTTCTCGGGCAGTACTTCAAGTCCCGATTCACGGAGCTCGGCGGGACGATCGCGCTCGAGGATTCGTACGACGACAAGGCGACCGACTTCTCGGCCCAGATCACCAAGATCAAGGCGCTCAACCCGCAGCCGGACTTCTACTACGTGGCGGCGATGCCATACAACATCGGCCCGCTCGTCAAGCAGTTCCGCGACGCCGGCATCTCCGGCCCGATCGTCGGCGGCGACGGCTACGACACGCCCGACCTCGTGAGCGTCGCCGGCAAGGCGGCGGACAACGTGTTCTTCACGACCCACGCGCTGATGGACGCCACCGGCGGCACGGATGGCATCAAGAAGTTCATCGCCGACTACAACGCCGAGTACGGCCACGACCCCGAGAACGCCTTCGCGGCGCTCGGCTACGACACGGTCTACCTCATGGTTGACGCCATCAAGCGCGCCGGGAGCACGGATTCGGCGGCGGTCAAGGCGGCGATCGAGGCGACGAAGGACTTCCCGGGCATCACCGGCAAGATCACGTTCTCCGCGGATTCACACGTGCCCCAGAAGGGCGTGACCGTGATCGCCGTGAAGGACAGCAAGTTCACGCTCGGCGCGGAGGTCGTGCCCGAGAAGGTGCCGGCACCGTAGCCAGCCTTCGAGCACCATCGCCATGAACCCAGACGAGATCGTCAGGACCGCCGAGGAACGGGGCCTCCAGCTCGTCCGGTTCCTGTACTGCGACAACGGCGGCGTGATCCGCGGCAAGAGCACGCACATCAGCGGGCTCCGGCGCCGGATCACGAGCGGCATCGGGCTCGTGAAGGGCATGCAGTCCTTCACGAGCCTCGATTCCCTGGCACCGGACGCGAGCTACGGACCGGTCGAGGAGATCCGCCTCGTGCCCGACCCCGCGACGTTCGTGGTCCTGCCCTACGCGCCACGCAGCGGTCAGATGATCGCGAACATGGTCGAGCTCGATCACCAGCCGTGGGCACTTGACCCACGGCACTTCCTGCAGCGCATGGTCGCAGCGGCGGCACAGACCGGCTTCGCCTTCGACGCCGCCTTCGAGAACGAGTTCTACCTGGCCTACCGCCGCGACGACGGCTTCGTCCCGGTCGACCGAAGCCTGTGCTTCAGCGCGATCGGCATGGAGTCGACCGAGCCGGTCATCCAGGACATCATCGCGGCCCTGACCGACCAGGGCATCACCGTCGAGCTCTCGCACCCGGAGCTCGGCCATGGCCAGCAGGAGCTGTCGATCCGGCACGCGCCCGCCGTGACCGCCGCCGACAACCAGGTCACGTACCGCCAGACCGTTCGCGCCGTCGCGGCCCAGCACGGGATGGTCGGCACGCTCGCACCGAAGCCCTGGGCGGACCAGGCCGGCAGCGGCTCGCACCTCCACTGGAGCATCTGGAACACGTCCCACACGCAGAACCGGCTCGCCGATGCGAGCGCCGAGGGCGGGCTCAGCGAGCTCGGCCGCCACGCCGTGGCCGGCGTCCTCGCGCACCTGCCCGGGCTGCTTGCGCTCACGACCCCCAGCACCAACTCGTTCCGGCGTCTCCAGCCGCACTACTGGAGCTCCGCGTACACGGCGTGGGGCTTCGAGAACCGGGAGGCGGCCGTCCGCGTGCCGAGCCGCTACTGGGACGACGAGGAGGGGACCACCAACCTCGAGCTCAAGGCGAGCGACAACAGCGCCAACCCGTACATCGCCCTCGGCGGCGTGATCGCGGCCGCACTGGACGGCATCGGGCGCGAGCTCGATCCGGGCGATCCGATCCAGCAGGACCCCGGCAACCTGACCGACAAGGAGCGCGAGCAGCGGGGCGTCCGCCGCTTCCCGACGACCTCGGCAGAAGCCCTCGACGAGCTCGAGCGCGACGAGGTGCTGATGAGCGCCCTCGGCTCCGGCCTCGCGACGGAGTACCTCAAGGTCCGTCGCGCCGAAGCCGCGGCCTACGCCGAGCAGGACGACAAGTTCGAGCTCGACAACCACTTCTTCAAGTACTGACGCGCGCGTCCGCGTGGGGCTCGATCTCGACCCGATCCCGATCGTCGACAACCACTGCCACTCGCTGCTGCGAACGCAGCCGCCCGACGACGACACCTTCCGGATCCACCTGACCGAGTCGTACTTCGAGGAGATCGCGCGGGACCACGTCCCGACGTCGATCTTCTACCGGCGGACGCTCGTCGAGCTCGCCGATCTGCTCGAGTGCGCGCCGACGCCAGACGCGGTCCACGGAGCGCGGCGGGAGCGCGGCGTCGAGTGGCTGACCCGCGAGATCGTGCGCCGCGCCAACTTCAGGACGTGGCTGATCGATACCGGCTACGGCGCCGAGACGACCTACTCGCTCGATGAGCTCCGGGCGCTGGCCCCGGTCCGTGTCGAGGAGGTCATCCGGCTCGAGCCGATGATCGAGCGGCTGATCCTGGAGTCGGGCACCTTCAACGCGTTGATCGACGCGTACCGCGCAGCGATCTCGAACCTGCGGGCGCGGGGCATCGTCGGGATGAAGTCCGTGATCGCGTACCGGACCGGGCTGCACGTCGCCGAGGTCGCCGCCGATGACGCCGCGCGGGCGTTCGCAACCGTCCGGGAGGACGGCCTGCGCGCCGGTAAGCTCCGGATCGAGTCGAAGCCGCTGCTCGACCACCTCGTGGTCATCGCCGTCGAGGAAGCCGCGCGCCAGGGCGTGCCCATCCAGTTCCACACCGGCCTCGGTGACCCGGACCTCGACCTGACGCTCGTCGACCCGGCGGCCCTGCGGCTGCTCTTCTCGGAGCGGTTCCGGGCCGCGCCGATCGTGCTCCTCCACACGGGTTACCCGTACGTCCGGTCGCTCGCGTACTGCGCCGCGATGTTCCCGAACGTCTACGCCGACATGGGCGAGACGATCCTGTTCGCGGCAGGGGAGGCGACCCAGATCTACCGCGAGCTGATCGGGCTCGCGCCGGCGAGCAAGCTGCTGTTCAGCACGGACGCGTCGCTGGTGCCGGAGCTGTACTGGGTCGGCGCGCGGGTCGGGCGGCGAGCGCTGGCGACGGTGCTCGGCGAGCACATCGCAGAGGGCACGCTCGACGAGCGGACGGCGCTCGACTGGGCCGAGCGGATGCTCTGGCGGAACTCGGAGGCCGCCTACTCGCTCTGAGGGGCCTCGCTCTGCGGGGCTTGGCTTCGAGCCCGGCGGCGAGCGAAGAGCCGATCCAGCGGCACCTCGCGCTGCCCCAGGAGACCCTCGCGCCGGACGATGATCACGACGATGAAGATCAGCGCGAGCACGATCTGGCTCAGGCCATAGAGCAGCGTCGCGTCCTCGACCCGCCGGAGCGCCTCGGCGACGCCCACGATCAGCATCGCGCCGAGGATCGAGCCACTGACGGAGCCCATGCCGCCGATGACGAGCATGGTGATCACCCGGAACGTCAGGTCGAAGTAGAAGACCGTGGGCGAGAACGAGGTGATGAAGTGGGCGTACAGCGAGCCCGCGATCGATGACAGGAACGCGCCGACGACGAAGGCGATCAGCCGCGGATCCATCACCCGCAGGCCGATGGCCTGGGCCGCCAGCCGATCGTCGCGCTGCACGAACATCTCGCGCCCGTAGGCCGAGCGCTTGATCCGCCAGACGACGTAGATCGTGGCGAGCACCCACAGCCACGTCCACCACAGGTTCGTGTACGGGGTGACGTTGGAGAAGGTCCTCGAGCCCCGCGTGAACGTGTCCGCGTTGAACAGGACGACGCGAACGATGACGAGGAAGCCGAGCGTGGCCACCGCGACGAAGTGGCCGGACAGTCGCATGAGCACGCGCCCGACCAGCCAGGCCACCGCCGCCACGGCGATCGCGGCGACGATCGTGGCGAGGAGGAACCCGGTCGGGACGCCGTTGACCTCCTGGTCGAGGTGGATGCCGGCCAGCCACTCCGGCAGGTTCGGCAGGTAGGCCTGCTTCTCGGGCAGGTGCAGCGTCAGGATCGCCGAGGCGTACGCCCCGAGGGCCATGAACCCGATCTGGCCCAGCGAGAAGACCCCGGTGAACCCGCTGGTCAGGTTCAACGCGAGGGTCAGGATCGTGAAGATCCCGAGGTTGATGACCAGGCCCTGCCAGAACGCCTGCCCGCTCGCGTCGAGCAGCCCCAGCCCGATCGACACGAGCACGACCACCAGGGCCGGGCCGGCAGCGCGCCGCAGGCGATCCGCGCGGTCGGTCATCCCTCGTCACCCTGCTGGCGCCTGCCGAGGATGCCCTGCGGCCGGACGAGCAGCACGACGATCAGCACGATGAAGACCACGGCATCGCGCCAGCTTGCGAGGCCGCTCGGCAGCCAGTCGTGCAGGAACTGGCGGACCTCCGGGGAGACGGAGCCCGCGGGCAGCAGGTCGCCGATGCCGGCGAGCGAGGTCACGAGAACCTCCAGGAAGCCCAGCACGTAGCCGCCCACCACGGCGCCGGCGATCGACCCGAAGCCGCCGATCACCGCGGCGATGAACGCCTTGAGCACGGGCGTGAAGCCCATGTACGGGTTGATCTGGCCGGCCTGGACCGAGTACAGGACGCCCGCGACCGCCGCCAGCGCCGACCCGATCGCGAAGGCCGTCGCCACCACCCGGTTCACGTTGATGCCCACCAGGCGCGCCGCGGGCAGGTCCTCGGCGGCCGCCCGCATCGACAGCCCGAGATTCGTCCGGGTCACGAACAGCGTCAGCAGCCCGAGCAGGACGATGCCGGCCACGAAGCTCGCGACGTTGACCTTGGGGATCGTGATCGCGCCGATCGTCACGACGCCGTTGAGCAGATCAGGGCTGGGGAACGCGATGAGCTGCGGCTTGTTGGCGAGCCGCGACACCAGCAGCGTGCCGTTCTGGAGGATCTGCCCGACCGCGAACGACGACAGCAGCACCGCCACGTCGGGCGCGCCGCGGAGCGGGCGATAGGCGACCCGCTCCATGAGCAGGCCCACGATGACGGTGCCGACGATGATGATCGGGAGGCTGGCGACGAACGAGAAGCCGGCGCCGATCGAGAACACCGCGAGGTACGCCGCGATCATCATCAGGTCGCCGTGGGCGAAGTTGATCAGGCGCAGGATCCCGAAGACCATCGCCAGCCCGACGGCCATCAGCGCGTACAGGCTCCCCGCGCTGAGCGCGTTGACCACCTGCTGGATCGCGTAGTCGCTCACGCGACGACCGAACTCACAGGGCCACGCCGCCCACGCCGAGGTAGGACTGCTCCACCTTGCGATCGGTGCGCAGGACGTCGGCCGGCCCGTCGAGGGTGACCCGACCCGTCTCGAGGACGTACGCGCGGTCGGCCACCTCGAAGGCGTGATGGACGTTCTGCTCGACGAGCAGGATCGTCCGGCCCTGGCGCTTGAGCTCCGCGACGGTCTCGAAGATCCGCTCGACCATGAGCGGCGCCAGCCCCAGCGACGGCTCGTCCAGCAGCAGCAGGCGCGGCCGGCTCATCAGCGCCCGTCCGATGGCGAGCATCTGCTGCTCACCGCCTGACAGCGTGCCGCCCGCCTGGGTGAGTCGCTCGCGCAGGAGCGGGAAGAGCGAGAAGACCATCGCCATGTCCTCGGCGACGGCGTCGGCCTCGGACCTCCGGCGCGAGAC
>DATJGH010000164.1:0-2471 GCA_035495215.1 Patescibacteria group bacterium | reverse complement strand
AGACCGCCTCAGCGAGCGGCGGTCGTGTCGCTCGACATTGCCCACCGCCCGAGCACGGGCAGGAGGACGACGCCGGCGATCCCGACGAGGATGTAGACGATGCTCGAGAGGGCATTCGTCTCCCCGAAGCTGGTGCCGGTCACCGCGGCGACGAGATCGATCTTGGCGATCCCGACGAGCAGCCAGTTGACGGCGCCGACGATGACCAGGAGCAGGGCGAGAGCGTTGACGTAGCGCATGTGATTCCTCACTTCCTCTGGACCCGAGGCCAGTGCCCCGGTGCTTGTCCAACCTTTGTTCAAGGTCGAGTTGGAATCTAGCGCGTCCGTTCAGGCCTTGTCAAGTGTTTGTTTCGCGCTACCATGTACAGGCCATGTACAACATCAAGCAGGCCGCAGGACGCGCCGGCGTCTCCGTGCCCGTGCTCCGGGCCTGGGAGCGACGCTATGGGATCGTCCGGCCGGAACGATCGGCGTCCGGCTACCGCAGGTTTGACGATGACAGCGTCGCCCGGATTCGGACGATGCGCGGGCTCGTCGATGCCGGTTGGTCCCCGAGCGCCGCCGCTGCCGCGATCCTCGAGGGCCGCGTCCCCGTCGAAGCGGCCGCCCAGGCGCCGAGTCCGCTCGGCCCGGGAGCGCACGACGACGCTGCCGCCGGCGACCCGGGCGCCCGCGACCTGGCCGAGCGGCTGGTGTCCGCCGCGGCGGGACTCGACGCTCCGGCCGTCGACGCGGTGCTCGACGACCTGTTCTCGCGAGGCTCGTTCGAGCGCGTGGCAGACGGACTGCTGTTCCCCGCCTTGCAGCGTCTCGGGGAGGCCTGGGCTGCGGGGGTCGTCACCGTTGCCGGAGAGCACCTCGCGAGCAACGCGGTGCTTCGGCGCCTGGGCCTCGCGCTGGACGCCGCCGGGGCGCCGAGCACGGGCGGCGCGCGCGTGATCGTCGGGCTGCCGCCCGGCGCGCGCCACGAGCTCGGAGCGCTGGCGTTCGCGGTCGCCGCGCGGCGAGCCGGACTCCCCGTCGCCTATCTCGGGCCCGACCTCCCGGTCGCTGACTGGATCACCGCGGCGGATGGCGCCGCTGCGGCCGTCGTCGGTGTGGTGACCGGCCGGGAACGGCGCGCCGCCCTGGAGGTCGCGCGCGGCCTGCGCCAGGCGCACCCGGACCTCGTCGTTGCCTTCGGCGGCGCCGGGGCGCCCGAGGAGCCCGGTGTGCTTCGGCTCGCGGCGTCGCTTCCGGTATCGGTCGCAGCGCTCGCCGCCGCGGTCGAGGTCCGAGCGCAGCCGGACTGAGGCCGAGCTCGCCCGCGGGATCGCGCCTCGAACTCGCTGATCGCCGTCGCTCGGGCCCGCCGCTGGCCGAGGCGTCCGCGGGGTGCCGGCCGCGGGCTACGATCAGCCTTCCATCGACGAGGAGGGCTCAATGGCGCGGCTGCAGGACAAGGTCACGATCATCACGGGCGGCGCGAGCGGCATGGGCCGGGTGGCCGCGCGCATGTTCGCGGCGGAAGGGGCGAAGGTCGTCGTCGCCGACGTGACCGCGCCGGCGGCGCAATCGGTCGTCGAGGAGGTGACCGCGGCCGGTGGCACCGCGATCGCGGTGGTCGCCGACGTGTCGAAGGAGCCCGACGCGAAGCGGATGATCGACGAGACCGTCGCCGCGTTCGGCCGCGTCGATGTGCTCTACAACAACGCGGGGATCATGCCCGAGGCCGACCACTCGGTGATCGACACGGCCGTCGACGACTGGGACCGGGTCATGGCGGTGAACGTCCGCGGCGTCTTCCTCGGCTGCAAGTACGCGATCCCGAAGATGCTCGAGCAGGGCTCGGGCTCGGTGATCAACATCTCCAGCTTCGTCGCGCTCATCGGCTGCTCGAACCCGCAGGACGCATACACCGCGTCGAAGGGCGCCGTCCTCGCGCTCACCAAGTCGCTCGCCGTCCAGTTCGCGCCACGCGGGGTCCGAACCAACGCGATCTGTCCCGGGCCCGTGGAGACGCCGCTGCTCATGGATTGGCTGGTCAAGGACGAGGAGGCCAAGCGAATCCGCCTCGCTCGCAACCCGACCGGTCGCTTCGGCAAGCCCGAGGAGATCGTGAGCATGGCGATCTACCTCGCCTCCGACGAGTCGAAGTGGACCAACGGCGCCGCGATGGTGGTCGACGGCGGCATCACGGTGAACTACTTCTGACCTGCGTCCCCGACCCGGACACCTGCTGATCGCGAGGTCAGCGCCGCCGCGGAGCGCGGTTGTCGCATTCGCCGGCTCGCGCGCGCTGCAAACCTCGGCTTTGGGCCAATCGGCACTTGCCGGAGCGACCCGCCCGCCGCTAACTCCCGACATCGGCAACAGCCGATCGGCGGATCGGCCACGTTGCCCACGCGAAGGAGTCGGAGATGGCGGCGGCGACCGGCGAAGCGCACGTCGAGGTGCCTGCTCGCAGCCAGGGCTGGCTGGCCAGGCTGA
>DATJGH010000163.1:0-32796 GCA_035495215.1 Patescibacteria group bacterium | reverse complement strand
GCACACCGACCGCACGCGCGGCTACCGTTGCGGCGTGAGCCTTCGCGACGAGATCCTGGAGCAGCCGGATGCCGCGCGGCGACAGCTGGCGTCGTCCGTGCCCGCGATCGAGGGCCTGGCCGGGCGGCTGCGCGCCCATCCTGTCGACGCTGTCGTCATCGCCGCGCGCGGCACCAGCGACCACGCCGCGATCTACGCGCAGTACCTGCTCGGTGCGATCAACCGGCTCGCCGTGGGCCTGGCGACGCCGTCGCTGGTGTCGATCTATGGCGTCGAGCCGCGCTTCGAACGGACACTGGTGATCGGCATCAGCCAGTCGGGTGCCTCACCCGATGTTGTCGGGGTCGTGGCCGCCGCACGCCGCCAGGGCGCGGCGACGCTGGCGATCACGAACGAGCCGGCGAGCGAGCTCGGCACGACCGCCGAGTTCACGGTCGACCTCGCCGCCGGTGCGGAGCGGGCCGTGGCCGCCACGAAGACGTACACGACCTCGCTGCTCGCGATCGCCCGTCTCGCGCTGGCGCTCGAGTCGCCGGCGCGCTGGGACGCCGCCACCGGTCGAGCCGACGACGCCGGACCGGTCGACCTCGAGCCGAAGGCCCTCCGGTCGGCCCTCGACGAGCTCCCGAACGCGATCGCGCAAGCCCTGCGCGTCGAACCCGAGGTGGAGGCCCTCGCCGGCGAGCTGGCCAGGGGCGAGGGAGCGATTGACCGCTGTGTCATCGTCGGGCGCGGCTTCGAGTACGCCACGGCCCGAGAGTGGGCACTCAAGCTCAAGGAGCTCGGGCGCGTGTTCGCCGATCCGTACTCGGCCGCGGACTTCCTGCACGGGCCGATCGCGCTCGTGCAGCCGGGCATTCCGGTGCTCGTTCTCGCTCCCGCGGGCGCGGCCGCGAGTGGGGTGATCGACCTGCTGCGCGACCTGCGCGACCGCGAGGTCGACACGGTCGTCGTGTCGGACGTCGCGGAAACGAGGACCCTGGGCCGCTGGTCGATCGAGCTGCCGCCGGGCATCCCGGAGCCGCTCCGCCCGATCGTCTCGATCGTCCCGGCGCAGCTCTTCGCCTATCACCTGACGCGCGCCCGGGGACTGGATCCCGACGAGCCGCGCTACCTGTCGAAGGTCACGCGCACGACCTGATCAGAGGCTCGCCGTCCCGCCGAGCGCGCCTCGAACGTGGGCGCCGCCTACAGGCCGCTGTACGCGTGGAGGCCGTTGAACCAGAGCGAGCCGGAGTAGGTGACGAGGACCATCCCGAAGCCGACGACCAGCAGCAGCGCCGCGGGACGACCCGCCCAGGAGCGCTGGTTCCGGGCGTGCAGGTAGATGGCATAGACGAGCCAGGTGACGAGCGCCGCGGTCTCCTTCGGGTCCCAGCCCCAGTAGCGGGACCAGGCGATCGAGGCCCACCACGAGCCGAGGATGATCATGGTCGCGAAGATCGGGAAGCCGATGATCACCGCGCGATAGGCGACCTGGTCGAGGACGCGGTGCGACGGCAGCCAGGCGAAGCGATCGGCCTTGCCCTGGACGAGGTAGCCGATGCCGGCGGCGAACGAGGTCGCGAAGATCCCGTAGCTGAGCATGGCCAGCCCGACGTGCACGGTCAGCAGCGGCGCGTTCTGGAGCGCCGGTACGAGCGGCTTGAGGTCCGATGGCAGTGACGCGGCGTAGAGCGCCAGCCCAAGCGAGACGCCAACCGGGATGAACCCGATCGAGCTGATCTGGTAGCGGCGCGACAGCACGATGTAGCCGAACAGGATCGATGTCGCGAACGCGACCGAGAACTCGTACAGGTTGCCCCACGGCCCTCGGCCGACGATCAGGCCGCGGATGAGCATGGACCCGGCGAGGAGCGCGAACGCGGCGATGGTCAGCCAACGCGAGGGTCGCGTCAGCGGCGAGGGCGCGGCAAAGTCCGCCGGCCCCGAAGCCGCGATGGCGGCCCGCGATTCGACGAACGAGCCGGTTGCGACGCCGGCCCACGCGGGGCGGATGGCGCCCTGGGGCGCGAGCATCGCCGCGAGGGAGCGACGGCCATTGGCCAGCAGCACGGCATGCCCGATCGCTGCCGCGAAGGCGAGGACCAGCACGACCGTGCCGATCGCGAAGAGCGCCTGGGTGAGCTGTTCCACGTCCGTTCCTACCTCGGGTTCTCGCTCGGCTTCTCGCTCGCGCCTGCCTCAGGCTGCGGCGGCGCCGCCAGGTGGCGGCCCGACCGCTCGAAGTGCCGGCACCGTCCTGTCGATCCGGAGGACCAGGCCGCACGTGCCGCAGGTATCGATGAACGCGGCCCGTCCCGTCCCGCACTTCGGGCAGACCACCGCGGCGTCGCGCCCGCAGACGGGACAGCGGGTCATGCCGACCGGCAGGACCAGGTGATCGAACGCGCAGTACGGCTCGCCCGAGGGGTAGACCGGCGCGCCGTCGACGATCTCGGCGGGGCGTGGCTGCGGTTCCACGTACGGGATCCGCGAGCGCGGCTTGCCGAGGATGTACACGAACCAGCCGAGGACGAGGAGGCTGAGGATCGGGCCGACCACGCCGATCACCAGGAACACGGGAAGCAGGTTGATCAGGGCCTTCCAATCCGGGATGAGGATCGGGGTCAGAAAGTTGATCAGGCCCTGGAACAGCTGGCCGATGGCGTCGGACACGGTCGGAATGCTAGCGCGATCGCGGTGGCCGACTCTGGCCGATGCCGGTGCCCGCGCGTCCGGGTGGGGAACCGCGCGAGGCGAGGCGATCTGCGAGCCAGGCCGAGCCCTCCACGCGGGCGCCGTTTCGACGCGCGTGATCGCGGACCTCGCGATCGTTCGTGACCACGACGACGGACCAGGCCCCGGCCGGGCCGAGCGCCCGGAGTGCCTCCGTGACGCGATCGCCGATGACCGCGTCGGCGGAGGCATGGCGCGAGAAGGTGACCGTGAACCCGGCTGCGAGGCGGCCGCTCGGGCCGCCGCCGGAATGGCCGTCGAGGATCAGCTCGACCTCGGTCGGCGGCGAGAACGCGGCCCGCAGGCGGGCGACGAGGGCGGACGTGGGGAGTGCCGAGCCGCCGCTGTCGCGCGCGAGGGCGTGCTGCACGTTGCGGCCGTCGATGAGGATCCGGCCGACGGCGGAGCCGCCACCCGGGCCGGCGCCTGAGCCGCCGCCGCTGTCTCCGCCCCGCCCCGCACAGGGCCGTGCGGCAGGTGGCCGCGCACGCCCGCGCCGCGGCGGCATCTCCCTAGCCCCAGCGCGGCAGCTGGCCCAGGAACTCCACGAGCAGTGCCGCGAGCCGCTCGGGCTGCTCCATCGCGATCATGTGGGCGACGTCGGGCCACTCCTCGAGGCGCACGTTCGGCGCGGCATCAGCGAGGCGCCGCGCGGCCTTGCGCGTGCCCGAGGTGTCGAGCGCTCCGACCACCGCGAGCACCGGCACGGCGAGGCCATCGAGGCGCTCGTTCGCCCGTGGCTCGAGCCGTGTGTTCGTCCCGAATTGACGCCCGGGCTCCTGGATCTCGCGATCCATCGCTCGCACCGCGTCGCGGATCGCGGCGGGCACCCGGGTCGGTGGCTGCCCGACGCCGTCCACCCAGATGTGGACGTCGAGATCGGCGGCCGCATCGGCTCGTCCTTCCTCCTCGGCCTTGCCCTCGGCGTTGAGGAACTCCTGCTCCTCGGGCGTGTTGCCACCCTCGAACCCGCCGACGCCGCCGCCGAGCCAGCCGAGTGCCGCGAATCGGTCCGGCGACTCGATCACGGCATCGAGCGCGTTCATCGCACCCCATGAGTTGCCGATGACCACCGCCTTCGCGACGCCGCGCGCGTCCATGACGGCGCGGAGGTCGTCACGCGGGGAGAACTCGACTGCCTCGGCGGTTGACTCGCCGAAGCCGCGCATGTCGTAGCGGATGACCCGGTAGCCGGCATCGACCAGGAGCGGCGTCAGGGTGTCCCACGCACGCCGGTTCACGATCGCGGAATGGACGAGCACGACCGGCGGACCGGCGCCGTCGTCCTCCGCCGCGATTCGGCCGCCCGGAACGTCGATCCAGACCGTACCTCCGAGCATCGGGCGATGCTACCAGCGCGTCAGTCTGGCGCGCCTCGGGGGCTGGGCTGGTGCGCGGCCAGGAAGTCGCGAACCCAGTCGGTCCACGCCGCTCCGCAGACCTCGACCACCTTTCCGTGACCCGCCCCGGCGCACACCTCGACCCGCACCTCGGGACCGGCTGCGCGCGCGGCCTCCGCATTCAGCTCGAGGCTCTCGCTCGGCCGGTCGATCTCGTCCGCGAGCCCATGGGTGAGCAGCACCGGGCGGCCGTGGAGTCGGACGATCGTCCGTAGCGGGTCGACCGACGAGAGCGCCTCGCCGAGCCGAACCGAGACGCCGGCAACGACCGCCGGCGCCGCGGGCCAGGACGGCAGGCGCCGCTCGGTCGCGATGACGTTTGCCAGCTGGCGCTCCACAGTCGCGTGCATCGAGTCCAGGATCAGCGCCTCGACGCGCGGGTCGTCGATCGCCTCGGCAAGCGCTGTCGCCGCACCGTTGGAGTTGCCCATCACCGCAATCCAGCCCGGTTTCTTCGTCCTGGCGAGCCAGTCGATCATCGCCCGCAGGTCATGGCGCTCGCGCAGGCCGCCGGTGGACTCGCGACCGGTGCTGCGGCCGCTGTGTCGGAGGTCCAGGAGGACCAGGTTGTAGGCGTCGTGGAAGGGTGGCGCGTACTCCAGCATCCCGCTCTTGTTGGCCTTGCCGCCGTGCACGAGGACGACCGTTGGTCCGGTTGCAGATCCACGAGCCGCCGGGATGTACCAGCCCGCGAGCTTCGTGCCGTCAGCGGATCTGACGGCCGCGCCGGCGAGGGTGCCCTGGAACGCGCACTTCGAAGGGTCGGGTGTCACCGACAGGAGACGGACGTCGTCGGCCTGGTCGTAGTTGATCGCCTCGTATGGCCAGCCGAAACGGCTGCCCGGGTTGTCGCACGGGGCGACCGCGGGATACGCGTCGAGGTATTCGCCGGCGCCGACCACGAAACCGTAGGCGCCGAAGCCGACCAGGTACGAGACGACGCCGGTGATGGCGAGCACTGCCAGGATTCCCAGCAGCGACCAGCCCCGGGCAGCCGGCCTCCGGAGCGAGCGCACCGGATGCCTCGACCGATCGACGACGTGGGCGGACAGGGATCGCATCGCCTCGCTCGACCACGGCACCCGGCCGTGGGCCCTCCAGCATCGTTCCGCGTCTTCAGGCGGAGCTCGAGTATCGATGCCCGACCGTCATGACGGCAGAGCCGCGCGACCCCCGGTCGAGGGCGGATCGGCCCGAGCCACCGTCGAGCGCAGGCGCGACCGGGCCGGAAGTCGGTCGTCGGCGCGAGCCGGCCTGGGCCAGTCGCTAGCATCCCCGGCGATGGCGCTGCTGCTTCTCGTCGATCTCGATGGCGTCGTGTACCGCGGCGCCGATCCCGTGCCCGGTGTCGCGGCGGTCCTGATGGCCCGCGCGAATGCCGGCGACGATGTGGTCTACGTCACCAACAACTCGATGCACTACCGCGCCGACTACGTCACCCGGCTCACCGACCTCGGGGCGCCCGTCGCGCCGGATCGGATCGTCAGCGCGCCGCGGGCCACGGCGCTGTACCTCCAGGAGCGGCATCCCGAGGTGCGTCGCGTGCTTGCCGTCGGCGCGTCCGGCCTCGACCGCGAGCTGCGCGACGTGGGCCTCGAGGTGGTGAACGCGGGATTCGCCGCGGAACGGATGGCGAAGGAGGGCATCGACGGGATCGGCGCGGCCGGGGCGCCCCAGGCGGTCGTCGCGGGCGTCGACCCGCAGCTCACCTACATGCGTCTCGCCGCCGCCGCCGACTGCGTCCGCGGCGGCGCACGCTTCATCGCCACCAACCGCGACCCGACGTACCCCACCGAGCGCTGGATCCGGCCCGGCGCCGGCGCCGTGGTGGCCGCGATCGAGGTCGCCTCCGGGATCACGCCGGTGACCATCGGCAAGCCGGAGCCGCTGCTCATGGAAGAGGCGGCGCGAGCGGTCGGGCGCGACGCGAAGGAGGCGCTCGTCATCGGCGATGGGATCGTCACCGACCTCGCGGCCGCGAACGCGGTGGGCGCTCGGACGATCCTGATGCTGACCGGGGTCACGACCGGCTCGGCGCTCGAGGCACTGCCCAGCGCGGACAAGCCATTCGCGGTCGCCGCCGATGCGACCGAGCTGGCTCAGGTGCTGGAGGGTTTGGCGCCGGCCTGACCAGGCGCGGATCGAAGCTCCGGGATCGCCGCCGCCCAGGCATCGAACGACTTGCGGAGCGGCGCGCGGGTCGCTTCGTCGGCGAAGGCGACATCAAGAGCCCGCCGATCGATCGCCCACAGCTCGGACAGCGTGAGCCCGATCTCGGCCGTCGCTCGGGCGTACTCGTCGGTGAGCGAGAGGTCGGACACGGTCGTGTCGTCGGTCGACAGCGTGACCGCGACGCCCGCTCGATGCAGCCGCGCGAGCGGATGCTCGGCGAGCGACCCGACGATGCCGGCCTGGACGTTCGAGGTCGGGCACAGGTCGAGGCAGATCCCGCGGTCGCGGAGCTCCGCGACGAGCGCCGGGTCATCGGCCGCCGCCGCGCCGTGGGCGATCCGCTCGGGCTCGACCTCGAGCGCCCGGCGCACCTGCGCCGCGCCGCCCCACTCGCCGGCGTGCACGGTGATTCGCAGGCCGCCTGCGCGCGCCGCCTCGAACGCGCGCCCATGCAGCAGGGGATCGGGATAGGCGGCCTCGGGCCCGGCGAGGTCCCAGCCGGTGAGGCCGCGGTCCCGGAAGCGCGCCGCCGTCTCGGCGAGCCGAACGTTGTCGGCCGGGTCGTGCGAGCGGAGCGCCGTCGCGATGAGCCGGACGACGGTCCCCGTCGCGCTCGCCCCAGCCGCTGCGCCGCGAACCACCGCCTCGATGCCGTCGGCGAGCGCGAGGCCGCGCTGCACGTGCAGAAGCGGGCCCCAGCGGATCTCCACGTAGCGGACACCCTCGGTGGCCTTGGACTCGACGAGCTCCATCGTGATCCGCTCGAGCGCGTCGCCGTCCTGCATCAGCGCGATGGGCAGGTCGAACGCGCGCAGGAGCTCGGCCTGGTCGGCGCAGGGCATGGGCGCGACCAGCGCCTCGAACATGCCCTGCGGGGTCGACGGCGCGTCGACGCCGCGCGTGCCGGCCAGCTCCAGCGCCGTCTCGATCCGCAGCGAGCCGTCGAGGTGGAGGTGGAGCTCCGCCTTGGGCATCGCCGCGAGGAGCCGCCCGAGGCCCGGCTCCAGCGCCGTCACGCGGACCAGCTCGGCGGGCTCCGGGGTGCGCATCGCCCGATGCTACGATCCCCGCCGCATGTCCAGCGCGCCGGCCAGAAACCTGCCGTCTCTCGGACGCGCACTGCGGGGGATCGCCTGGACCGCCCTCTTCGCGGTCATGGCCGCGGGCGCCGCCGGGCTGATCGCCGAGGCCTCGCACACGCCCGGGAGCCCGTCTCGCGCCGACCTGACGGCCGAGGGCGACATGGCTCTGAGCTCCCGGCTGGACGCCGCCACCAGCCGGCTGACGGCGATCTCCGCGAACGTCGATGGCCTTGCCGACGCCGCGAAGACGGCGCTCGAGGAGATCACGAGCGCCGACCCGACGAAGCTCCAGCAGAGCCTCGAGCACGGCGGGGAGCTGACGGCGTCGATCACGACGGACACGCGGGCGCTCCAGGTGGCGCTTGCCGGCCTGCCCGGGGATGAGCCGGACGCGATGCTCCGCTACAGCAACGACACGCTCGTCCGGCGCGCCGCCACGCTCGCGGCGCTCGCCGCCGCGGCCGGTCTCGAGGCGAGCTGGCAGCAGGTGTCGGCTCGCGCGCTCGAGGCGTCAGGGGTCACGACGCTCATCGCCCAGCACGACCAGATCGTCCTCGATGCGGCCGCCCAGGGCCGCACCCGCCAGTACGCCAAGGCGGCCGCGACCCTCGACCAGGCGATCCAGACCGTCGTCGCGGTCAAGGAGCAGCGCACCAGGCTCATCGCCGACACGGGCCAGACCGTGCTCGATGCCTGGATCGAGCGGAATCGCGACTACGACCTCGCGCTGCAGGGCGTGTACGTCGCGCTCGTCGCGTCCAAGGGCGATCCGACCACGGTCAGAGTCCAGCGTGCGCGGGCCGCCGAGCGCGCCGCGTTCAACCAGCTTCCGCCCGACCGACGAACGATCATCGTGATCATCGGCGAGGTCGCGCGCGGAGGCCTGACCCAGGCGGTGATCGCGATCGAGGACGCGCGCGGCCGGATCGAGGACGCGCTCGCCGAGGCGGGCCTCCAGCCGGGGCCGGCCGGCGCGCCGTCGCCGACGGAGCCGGCGGGCAGCAGTGGTGCGCCCGGCGAATCGTCCGCGCCTGGAGCGTCAACCGTCCCGTTGCCCTGAGGCGCCGCGGTCACGCAGCTCCGTGCCGCGGCGCGCTCGCCGGACCGGCTGCCCGTCCCGCCGTACACTCCGGCCCGGGCAGCCCAGACGCCCGCCACCACCTCCAAGGGGGTCTCTCGTGCAGGTACGCATCGCCGCCGATCAGCCGTGGGACGTCAAGGCCGACGTGCTCGTCGTGCCTGTTCTTGGCCAGCCGACGTTCACCGGTCCGCTCGGCGAGCTCGACAAGCGGACGGGCAAGGAGCTGTCCGCCCTCGCGGACTTCGGGGAGCTCCGCGGCAAGCGCTTCAAGGCGGCCCTCGCGGGCACCGGCGCGGGCACGGGCGCGGGCAGCAGCGTCGGCGCGAAGCGGGTTCTGCTGATCAACGGTGGGCCTTCGGCGGACCTGGATCGCGAGACAGTGGTCAAGCTCGCGGCCGCCTCGATCCGCCGGCTCGCGGGCCGCAAGGTCGGCTCGCTGGCCATCTGGCTGTCGCCGCTCGCGGATGTGCTCGAGGGCGGCGCCGCGGCCGTGGCGGAGCTCGCCGCGCGTGGGATCGTCGAGGGCGGCTACGAGCCCGCGCGGATCTACCGCGACAGCTATGACGATGGTGCGCCCGAGCTCAAGGAGCTGGTCCTGGTCGCTGCCGGCGAGGACGCCGGCCGCCTGGCCAAGGCCGCCGAGCGGGGCACGATCATCGGCGAGGGCGCCAACCTCGCCCGGACCCTGGCGAACCGCAGCTCCAACGACGTCAGCCCCGAGGTCCTCGCCGAGGAGGCGTACACCCTCGCCAAGAAGCACGGCCTGTGGATCGACGTGATCGGCCCGGAGAAGGCGACCGAGATGGGCATGGGCCTGTTCATGGCCGTCGGCCGGGGCAGCGACAACCCGCCCCGGATGATCGTCATGCGCTCGGGCAAGAAGGGCGAGAAGGACACGCTGGGCCGGCACCTGGCCATCGTCGGCAAGGGCGTGTGCTTCGACTCGGGCGGCATCTCGATCAAGCCATCCGACCGGATGGAAGAGATGAAGATGGACAAGACCGGGGCGTGCACCGTCATCGCCGCCGCGGTCACCGTTTCCCGCCTCGCACCGGGGACGCCGCTGCTGGTCATGGCACCCGCGGTCGAGAACATGCCCGGCCCGCACTCGACCCGCCCCGGCGACGTGGTCAAGGCGCTGAACGGGAAATCGGTCGACATCACCAACACGGATGCCGAGGGCCGGCTGATCCTGGCCGATGCGCTGACCTACGCGGAGCAGCTCGGCGCCACCCACCTCGTCGATGTCGCGACCCTGACCGGCGCGGTGAGTCGAGCGCTCGGCGAGCTCGTCGCCGGCGGCTTCGGCGCGCCCCAGCCCTTCGTCGACGAGGTGTTCGCCGCCGGCGCAAGGGGTGGTGAGCGGTACTGGCAGCTGCCACTCATCGACGAGTATCGCGCTGACATGGAGAGCTGGTACGGCGACCTGGTCAACTTCTCGCGCAACAACGAGGGCGGTCTCGTCAAGAGCGCCCTCTTCATCCAGGAGTTCGTGACCAGGCCCTGGGTGCATCTCGACATCGCGGGGACCGCCTACTTCCGGCGGGTCGCGCCGTACGCTCCACGTGGCGCGACCGGGTTCTCGCACGCGACGCTCGTCGAGCTCGCGCTGGCCGGCGCGAAGGGCTGACGATCGACGCCCTCGGGTCGTCCCGAAGGCTCACGTGACGATCCTCACGCTCTGGTGGGACGAGCCGGCCGGTCAGGCCGCGATCGCGGGGCTGCTCGGTGTCGCCTGGGGCTTCGCCTCCGACCGGCTCGCGGCGCGATGGCCGGCGCACGAGGACGGCTCGATCCGCGCGATCGACTGGCGAACGCCGGTGGTGATGCTGGTCGGCGCCGCTGCGTTCGCCGGCACCGTGTTGCGCTTCGGCGCGACGCCGACCTCGCTCATCGTCGTCGGGCTGTATGTCGTCGCCCTCGTCGTGCTCTTCGCCACGGATCTCGACCAGCGTCTGCTGCCGGACCTCATCACGCTGCCGCTGATCGCCTATGCGGTCCTCGTCTACGTGGTCGGCGCGAGCCCGTTCCTCACGACCACCGAAGACCTCGCCTGGGCGGTCGGGGCGTCGATCGTCGTCCCGGCGGCGCTGTACCTGCTCGCGATCCCGTTCGGGCGCGGGGCGATCGGCCAGGGCGACCTGAAGCTGCTGGTCAGCGTCGGCATCCTCAGCGGTGCCGGGAATCTGTTCTACGCGCTCATCGGCGGGGCGCTTCTCGCCGGCATCGTCGTGGGCGTCCTGCTGTTCGTCCGGCGAATTTCGCTGAAAACGTACGTTCCGTATGGTCCGTTCTTGATTGCCGGAATCCTGTGGGCCATCCTCGGTTTAGCCCAGCCCTGACGAACGTACGGGTGCGTCGACTGGACACCTTGCAGTAGTATCGCGATCGTTGGCCGGTAGTCGTCCCGGCAGGTGCCTGGGTTGGGACGGCGGACTCACCGGCGAGCGAAACCAACGCTGCCCCCAGCGCGAAGGAGACGCCCGCACGATGCAGACGCTGCCCCATGCGGATTCCCACGACTGATTCCCGCGGCTGGACATCCAGCCGGAGGCGCCGCTTCACCCTCAGCGCCCGGGCAATCCTTCTCCTCTTCGTCCTGTCGACGGCGGGTGGGCTGTTCACGTCCGCCACCCCGCACAGCGCCGCGGCCGACGAGCTCTCCGACGCGTACGCCAAGCAGAAGGCGCTCCAGAAGCTCATCGCCAAGCAGAAGGCGTCGATCGCCGACCTGAACGCGAGCCAGTCGGCGCTGTCCCGCGAGATTGCCGGGACCAAGGACGACCTGGCCGCCCTCACCGCCAACCTCCTGGCCGTGAAAGTGCAGATCGTTTCGATGGAGGTCGAGGTCGCCCGCTCGCAGGGCGAGGTCGACGAGCTCGTTGCGACCGGCGTCCAGCTGGATGCCGAGCTCGGCAGGCTCGAGGCCGACGAGGCACGCAAGCAGGCCGACCTCAATGCCACGAAGGCGCTGCTGGCGTCCCGGATCCGTGAGGCCTACGACACCGATCGGACACCGATGCTCGACACGATCCTGTCGAGTGGCGACTTCACCGACGTCCTGACCGAGGCGAGCTACCACCTCGACTTCGCCGAGCAGGACAAGGTGCTCGCAGAGCAGATCAAGGCCGACCAGGGCGTGCTCGACGTGCTGCACCAGAACGTCACCATCGCGAAGCAGCAGACGGACCAGCTGCACATCCTCGCCGATGAGGCGAAGGCGAAGCTCGACATGCAGATGTCGGACCTCAACGACACGCGGCACATGCTCGCCAAGCTGCAGGCCGCCACCGAGAAGCTCCTGGCGGAGCAGAAGGCCGCGTTCGCCAGGATGTCGCGCGACAAGGCGCAGCTGGCCCGCCAGCTGGCGGCCGCGAAGTCCGCCCAGGATCAGCTCGAGGCGTTGATCGCGAAGCTCGTCCGCGAGCAGCTCGCCAAGGGTGGCATCCCCTCCGAGTACAACGGCTCACTGCACTGGCCGATGGGCGGCACGATCACCCAGGAGTTCGGGTGCACGGGCTTCGGGATGGAGCCCCCGCTGGGCAACTGCCCCCACTTCCACACCGGCATCGACATCGCCAAAACGATGTACACGCCGATCCGCGCCGCCGGCGCCGGCAAGGTGATCTGGTCCGGGCGCAGCCCGTACGACCCGAGCTGGATCGTGATCATCGCCCACTCGTCGCACCTCGTGACCTGGTACGCGCACATCGACAACAACCGCCACCCGCCGCGTGTCCAGACGGGCGATTACGTGGCCGACGGCGAGGTCATCGCCTACGAGGGCATGACCGGCTGGACCACCGGCCCGCATCTCCACTGGGCCGTCCAGCTCGACGGCAACTGGGTGAACCCCCGCCTGTTCCTGCCGCGCTAGCCGCGGTCGCGGCCGCGCCGCGCGACGACCCCGCGCCGACGGTCCACGGGAGTCGAAGAGGGAACCGAACGCGAACCACCACGTAACCGGCGCCGGCGAGGTCGGGTGCTACGATCCGGGTGCGACCAGGAGGGCCGACGGTGAAGCGGACGATGGCGGTGATCCTCGCCGGCGGTGAAGGCGAGCGCCTCTCGATCCTCTCGTCGGTGCGCGCGAAGCCCGCGGTCCCCTTCGGCGGCAAGTACCGGATCATCGACTTCACGCTGTCGAACTGCGTCAACTCGGACATCACCGACGTCCTCGTCCTGACCCAGTACAACCCACATTCGCTCAATGACCACATCGGGCTCGGGCGGCCGTGGGACCTCGACCGGAACACCGGCGGCATCAAGCTGCTGCAGCCGTACATCGCGCGCGGCCGCCTGGCGGAGTGGTATCGCGGGACCGCCGACGCGGTGCTCCGGAACATGAACGTCATCGACCGCTCGGACGCCGACACGATCGTGGTCCTGGCCGGCGACCACATCTACAAGATGGACTACCAGCCGTTCGTCCAGGCCCACCGGCGGCGCCGTGCGGACGTGACGGTCGCGGTCCGTCGCGTGCCCCTTGCCGACGCCTCGCGCATGGGCATCCTGGCCATGGACGAGTCCGATCGAGTCACGGATTGGCAGGAGAAGCCGAAGCAGCCCAAGAGCGACCTGGCGTCGATGGGCGTGTACGTCTTCACCAAGCGCGCACTGCGGCGCTGGCTGTCCGAGGACCTCGTCGACTTCGGCGGCAACGTGATCCCAGCCATGCTCGACGGCGGCGCCCGCGTCTTCGGCTACCGGTACAACGGCTACTGGCAGGACGTCGGCACGATCCAGTCCTACTGGGAGACCAACATGGCGCTCCTCGAGGACCGGCCGGAGCTCGACCTGTACGACCCCGAGTGGATCATCCACACCCGCTCCGAGGAGCGCGCGCCAGCCAAGGTCGGCGCGACGGCGCAGATCCACCGGAGCCTGATCAGCCACGGCTGCGTGATCGAGGGCACGGTCGTGAACAGCGTGCTCTCGCCCGGGGTGCGGGTCGACGTCGGGGCGGTCGTGCGTGACTCGATCGTGATGTTCGACTCGACCATCCGCGCCGGCGCGGTCGTGGATCGCGCGATCCTGGACAAGGAGGTCGTCGTCGGGCAGGGCGCCATCGTCGGCGAGGGGCCGTACGACGGCCCGCCGAACCGCCAGGAGCCGGCGCGGTTGAACACCGGCATCACCGTGATCGGCAAGCAATCCATCGTGCCTCGCGGCGCCCGGCTCGGGCGGAACGTCAAGATCGGCGGCGGGGTGAAGTCGAGCGACTACGCGACGCGTGTCGTCCGCTCGGGCGGGTCCGTCGAGCCCGTGCCGGCGGCTCGTTCCCGTGCCAAGGCAGCCGCCGCGCAGGAGCGCGAGGCAGCGCCCGCCGTCTAGGGACGGAGGGTTCGGTCGCCCGGGATAGACTTCGCGGGCCATGCCCGGGAGCACGACGCGCGCTGCGGCGCCACGCGCCGGCAAGCCATCCACCCCAGATCCCGCTCAGGTCAGCCCCGCGACGGTCGAGGGCTGGCTGCGCGGTCTCGGCCTCGAGCCGACGGCCACGGTCGAGCGCGAGGGCATCACCGCGTGGGACGTGGCCCTCGACGGGCGCCGGCGGCGCGACCTGCGCGCGACGCTGATCCTCGACCCGGCGATCGGCGCGATCGTGTGGGCCCACCTCGCGCCGCCGCTCGGCGACGGCCTGCGCAAGGCGTACCGCACGCTGCTGCGCTGGAACGACGAGTTCCCGCTGGCCAAGTTCTCGGTCGCGGATGACGGCCGGCCGATCCTCGCCGTCGAGCTTCCGAATCGCTGGCTGAGCGCCGACGAGCTGGGCCTGGCGCTGGCACGCGTCGCGCTCATCGCCGACGCGATCTTCGAGGAGACGCGCGCCTGGCTGTGGATCGGGGGCCGCGTGCCGGACGGCTACGAGGGTCGTCCGGTCCGGACCTCGGCACTCCTCGACCGCTTCTCCGGGCAGCTCGCGGAGCTGAGCACCGGATGACGGCCCTCCGGCCGGGGGCGGCGCAGGCGGCTCGGACGAGCGGCGCGCACGGAGCAGCCCGCGCAGGTGGCGCTGTCCTTGGCGTGGCGTTCATGCTCGCCGGCGCCCTGGGCTTGGTTCCCGGACTGGCGCCGGCAACGACGGACGCCGCAACACCCAGCCTGACGGTCATCGGCGACGCGCTCTACGACGTGCGCCCTGACGAGGGTCGCGTGGCGGTGACCGTGCACCTGAGTGCCACGAACCACCTCCGGAACACGGTCACGCGCCAGTTCTCCTACCGGACGGCATACCTCACGGTCCAGCCGGGCACGTCCGGCTTCGCGCTCAGTGGCGGCTCCGGCATGCCGAAGGTGGCGATCCACAAGGTGACCGACAGGTACACCAGCCTCAAGCTCGACTTCGGGACGAACCTCGCGGCCGGGAGGACCCTGAAGCTGACCCTGTCCTTCGACATCCGCGACACCGGTGGCGACGCGGGACGCCCGGTGCGCGTGTCGCCCTCGCTCGTGACCTTCGGGGCGTGGGCGTTCGCGACCCCGAGCACGCCCGGCTCGACAGTGGCGGTTCAGATGCCGGGCGGCTACCGGGTCACGATCGGCCGTGGTCCGCTCGCCGGCCCGGCGGTCGGCGCCGCCGGCGAGGAGCAGTGGACGAGCGGCCGGCTCGCGGCGCCGCTCGATTTCGTGGCCGACGTCGTTGCCGATCGCCAGGTCGAGACGCCGGCGGAGACCCAGGTCGAGGTCCCGCTCAGTGCCGCCTCCGTGCCGGTCGTCGTCCGCGCATGGCCGGACGATCCGGCCTGGGCGAGCCGCGTCACGAATCTCGTCGCGCACGCGCTGCCGATCCTGGAGCGCGAGATCGGCGTCGCCTGGCCGGTCGACGGCCCGCTGCAGGTCAACGAGGTGCTCGTCCGCGGGAGCGGCGGCTACGCCGGCGTCTTCGATCCCGCGGATCGGCGGATCGACATCTCGTACACGGCGTCGGACGCGGTCGTCATCCACGAGCTCGCCCACGCCTGGTTCAACGGCCGGCTCGTGGCCGACCGGTGGGCCGCGGAGGCGTTCGCGTCGTACTACGGGGATCTGGCGACGCGGGAGCTCGGCCTCGAGATCCGCCCACACGACCCGGTGGAACCAGGCGCCGGCGCGATCCCCTTGAACGCGTGGGGCTCGAGCGCGACGGAGACCGCCGAATCGGAGCTGTACGCCTACGCCGCCGCGCTCGAGCTCGCCGACGAGATCGCCGCCCGGGCCGGGCCGGACAACCTGCGCGCGGTGTGGGCCCAGGCCGCTCGTGGCACTGGGGCCTATCACCCCGAGCCCAGCGCGAACGAGCCGGTCGCTGTCGCGCCCGACTGGCGGGGCCTGCTCGACCTGCTCGAGGAGCAGACCGGCCTGGACTTCGGCGACCTGTGGCGGACGTGGGTTGCGCGGCCCGAGGACCTCGCCGCGCTCGACGCCCGCTCGAGCGCCCGCACCGCCTATGCCCAGGGCGTGCGCGCCGCGGGCGACTGGCAGCTGCCGGTCTCCATCCGCGACGCGATGCGCTCGTGGCGATTCGACGTCGCGCTCGACCAGATCGCCGCCGCGAAAGCCATCCTCGACGAGCGGCAGACGCTCGCGGCCGCGGCGGCAGCCACGCGCGTCAAGCTGCCTGATGCCCTGCGCGCCGCGTTCGAGGCCCCCGACGGGCTCTCCGCGGCCGCGGCCGAGGCGGCCGCCGAGTACTCGGCGATCGAGATGATCGCCGCCGCCGAAGGGGCGCGACCGGCGGACCCCGGCTTCGTCGACGGCCTCGTCATCGGGTTGGGCCTGCTGTTCCAGGGCCCGGACCTGCAGCTGGGCGCCGCCCGGCTCGCCTTCGAGGCCGGCAATGCGGGCGGCGCCCATGACGCCGCCCAAGCCGCGCGAGATGCGTGGCGCTATGCGGCGGACGCGGGACGCTGGCGTATCGTGAGCCTCGTCCTGCTCGCGCTCTCGCTCGCGGTGTTCGCGTGGATCGGGCGCACGCGGCGGCGCCCGCAGGCCACGGTCGAACCCGCCTGACGTCGACGGCGAACCGGGAGGAGGGTATGGGCGAGGCACGGGCGCGGGTCGGGCGCCGCCGCCTTGCCGGACTCGTCGGCGCCCTGTTCCTGGGTCTTGGCCTCGCGATCTCGCCGGCGTCCGCCCCCGTCGTCACGGCGGCAGACCCGCTGCAGGTCTCGGCGGATGCGACCTACACCCTCGATCCGCCTGCCGGGCGGGTCCACGTCCTCATCCAGTACCGGGTCAAGGACCTGAAGCCGAACGCCGGGCAGTTCGTCTACTTCTACACGGGCTACCGATTCGCGATCCAGGGCGAAGCCAGGGCGATCAGGGCCTCGGATTCCGGGGGACCGCTCTCGATCGAGACCCGGAACCACAGGGACTACCTCGAGGTCACGGTCGACTTCCGTCGCAGCATCTACTTCGGCGAGACCGCGACGTTCAACGTCCGCTACGACCTCGTCGGGGGCGCTCCGCGGTCTGCGTCGTTCATCCGGATCGGCAAGGCCTTCGCGACCTGGGGCGTGTGGGCGTGGGGCGATGCCGGCCGGGGGGGCGTCGTCGTCAACCTGCCCAAGGGCTTCGGCAGCACGACGGACGGCGACCCGATGTCGAAGACGAGCTCGGGTGGGCGGGAGACCCTGCGGGCAACGCCGGAGAAGCCCGAATCCTTCTTCGCGATCGTCAATGCCGAGAACCCGCTCGCCTACACGCAGGACAGGCTGTCGCTCGAAGGCGGCGTCGAGATCGTGGTCATGGCCTGGCCCGAGGACACCCGCTGGGAGGACACCGTCGGCGCGACCCTGCGCACCGCCATGCCCGACCTCCGCGACCTGATCGGCCTCCCGTGGCCCGTCGCACACGACCTGGACGTCCGCGAGCGGTATACCCCCGCGCTCGAGGGATACGCCGGGGTGTTCTTCAACGACCAGCAGCGCATCGACGTCAGCGAGGACCTGGACCCGGTCGTGATCGTGCACGAGGCCTCGCACGCCTGGTTCAACGGCGACCTGTTCGTCGAGCGCTGGATCTACGAGGGCCTCGCCCAGGAGTACGCCTGGCGCGTCCAGCAGGCGGTCGGCGGCGAGGATGGCGGACTGCCCGCGTCACCCAACCGGGGCGACCCGGGGTTCGTGCGCCTCGAGCAGTGGTCCTTCCCGGAGGTGATCCGCGACCAGCAGACCGACGACACGGAGCGGTACGGCTACCAGGCCTCGTTCTGGGTGATCCACCGGATCGTGGACACGGCGGGCGTCGAGCGGATGCGGGCGGCGTTCGCCGCGGCCGAGTCGCACACGACCGCCTACCCCGGCGCCGGCACGCCCGAGAAGGTGACGGCAACGAATGGCTGGAAGCGCTTCCTGGACCTGGTCGAGAGCATCGACCGCGTCGACTCGGCGAGCACCGAGCGCTCGCTGCGCGACCTGGTCCTGCCCTCGGGCTCGGCCGACGTCCTCGACGATCGGACGGTCGCACGGAAGGCGTACCGGGAGCTGCTCGAGGCGGGTGGCGGCTGGCTGCCGGGCTGGTACGTCCGCAGGCCGATGGGCGAATGGTCGTTCAGCCTGGCCGAGCACCGCATCACCGAGGCAACGGCAGTGCTCGACCTGCGCACGCAGGTCGAGACCGCGGCAGCGGCGCTGGGGCTGCACCCGGACGGAGCGCTCAAGACGGCCTACGAGGCTGCCGACAGCAGCCTCGACCCCGCGACCGCGCTGGCCAACGAGGAGCTCGCGGCAGTTGCCGCGATCGCCGATGCGAAGGCGCAGGTCGAGACCGAGCCGGATCTCGTGTCCAGGATCGGGCTCATCGGCGCGACCCCGCAGGTCGCCTACGACGCGGCGCGGTCGGCGTTCGAACGGGGCGACATCGGCGCCGCGAAGGCGGCGGCGGCCGAGGCGACGACGATCGTGGCCGGCGCGGCCGCGCTGGGGCAGCAGCGGCTGGCGCTCGGGATCGGGCTGGCGCTCGGGTTGCTCCTGCTCGTCCTCGCCGCGATCGTCCTGCGGCGCCGGCGCCGCCGGGGCTCGGCGGCGATTGCGTCACCGATGGCCCTCCCGGCAGCGATGGCGGCCCCGGCAACGACTACACTCGCCGCCGATCCGAACGTGGCGCCGCCGAGCACGAGCGAGCCCCCTTCGGAGGTGGAGGGAGGCGCGACCCACGGTGACTCGCCGGCGGATCCCGCATCTCCTTCGACCGGCTGAGTCGATCGACTGATGGTCGTCCGCCGCTCGCGCCCCTCGACCGAGATCCTCACCGGCGAGTCCGCCGACGTCTACTTCGCGCGCGCGGATCGCATCCTCGAGCGCGAAGGTCTCGACCCCGTCGTGACGATGGAGGTGTTCGCTCGGCGCGACGCGATGCTGTGCGGGATCGACGAGGTCAAGAACCTGCTGGCCCACGTCCTCGGGGCGAGCGATCCCGGCGAGGTGGTGGTCGAGGCGCTGTCCGACCGCGACGCGATCGCGCCGAAGGAGATCGTCCTCCGGATCACCGCCCGCTACCGCGCCTTCGGCCTGTACGAGACGGCGATCCTGGGCATGCTCGCCCAGTCGACGGGCTGGGCCACCGCCGCACGGGAGGTCGTCGAGGCCGCCGCGCCGCAGCCGGTGATCTCGTTCGGCGCGCGGCACGTCCACCCGGACATCACCGACGTCCTCGACTACGCGGCGATCGTCGGCGGTTGCGTGGGCGCGTCGACGCCCGCGGGCGCCCGCCTCGCCGGCCTCGCGCCGACCGGGACGATGCCCCACTCCCTCGTGCTGATCTTCGGCGACACCGTCGCCGCGGCCCAGGCGTTCGACCGCGACCTCGAGCCGGACGTGCCCCGGATCGTCCTCGTCGACACGTTCAAGGACGAGGCCGAGGAGGCGCTGCGGGTCGCGCACGCCCTGGGCGACCGCCTGTACGGCATCCGGCTCGACACGCCGTCGGAGCGCGGGCGGGTGACGCCGGACCTGGTCCACGAGCTCCGCGCCCGCCTGGACCAGGCAGGCTTCAGCCACGTCAAGATCGTCGTCTCGGGCGGCCTCAACCCGGAGCGCATCGGCGTGTTCAAGGAGGCCGGCGCGCCCGTCGACTCGTACGCCGTTGGCTCGTACATCAGCGGCGCCACGCCGATCGACTTCACCGGCGACATCAAGGAGATCGACGGCCGGCCGATCGCGAAGCGCGGTCGCATCCCGGGCCGCACCGAGTCGCCGCGCCTCAGGCGGGTCAAGCTCGAGGACTGGCGCGCGAGCTGAGCGCGCGAAAGTCACGCCGGCGGCGGCCTTCCTGAGCCGTTCGTGCGACGATCCCGGAGATGGCCGAGGATCGGATCGAGAGCGACGAGCGTGAGAGCGCGTACAGCCTCCTGCAGCGCGGGCAGGCCCTGATCCGGTCACGCCACCACGCCCAGGCCGCGATCGTCCTCGAGCGCGCCGCACGTGCCGAGCCGGGCAAGGGCTCGATCCTCGAGCCGCTTGGACGGGCGTACCACCACTCCGGCCAGTTCGAGCTGGCCCGCGAGACGTTCGAGCAGCTTCTCGAGGTCGATCCATCCGCGCACTGGGCCCACTTCGCCATCGCGATGACGCTGCGCAAGCTCGACCGCGCGGCCGAGGCTCGCACGCACCTGCGCCTCGCGGTCGCGCTCTGCCCCACATCGGTGCTGTATCGCCGCGCCCTCGCCCGGATTGAGGCGGCGACCAGGTCGGACGCCGCCTAGGCCGCGTCCGCGCGCAATCGCGCGACCAACAAGAGGCCGGCGATCGTCTTGGCGTCGGGCAGCTCGCCCCGCTCGATCATCGCCACGGCCTCGTCGAACGGCAGCGGGTGCAGCTCGAGGCGCTCGTCCTCGTCCGGTGCCAGGCCGCCCGCGTGGACCGGCACGAGGTTCGTCGCCAGGTACAGGTGCATCAGCTCGCTGGTGAACCCGGGCGCCGTCCAGAACGCGCCGAGGTAGCGCCACGTCCCGGCGCGCGAGCCGGTCTCCTCCTCGAGCTCGCGAGCCGCCGCTCCCGCGTGCGCCTCGATGGAGCCGTCCGGCTGCCGGTCGAGCGTGCCGGCCGGAATCTCGAGCAGCGCCCGTCCGGCGGCATGCCGCCACTGGCGCACGAGCAGCACCCGGTCCTGGTCGTCGATCGCGACCACGCACACGCCACCCGGGTGGCCGGCGATGTCGCGCGTCGAGCGATGGCCGTCCGCTGCCTCGACGGTGTCGATCCGGAATTCGAGGATCCGACTCTTGCGCAGGACCTCCGACGAGATGAGCTTCTCGCGCAGGGGGTCGTCGCCGGCGCCGCGCCTCACAGGGCTACCGCGAGCGCAGCCAGTGACGCCATGTCCGACACCTCGAGATCGGGCGCCGCCTCGGCGGCCGGCGTCGCGCCCGAGCCCGTCTTCCCCGCGCGCCGGTTGACCCACACGGTCGACAGCCCGAGCCGCTTCGCCGGGACGTGGTCGTGGAACAGGCTCTGCGCCACGTGCAGGATGCGGGACGGCGGGAGGCCCACCCGCTCGAACATCAGCTCGAAGCCGCGCGGGTTGGGCTTGTACCGCTTCGCCTGCTGCGCGGTGACGACCCAGTCGAACGACACGCCGAGCTTCGCCTGCGAAGGTGCGAAGAGGTCGTCGTCGCAGTTGGTGATGACGCCGAGCGAGAAGCGCTCGTGGAGCGCGGCGAGGGCCGCGATGGAGTCGGCGAACGGCGGCCAGTCCGCAACCGAGCCCCCGAAGGTCGAGCGTTCGTCCGGGCTCGCCGCGACCCCGAAGTGGCCCAGCATCGCCTCGAGCACGCCGCCCAGGACCTCGCGGTACGGGCGATACGGTCCGGCCTCGATCTCCGCCTCGTGGCGGGCGAAGGCACCGAGCACGTCTTCGTCGGCTGCAGCGATGCCGTGTGCGGAGAGTGGGCCACGCAGCGCCGCGAGGATGCCCGCCTCCCAGTCGATGAGCGTCCCGTAGCAGTCGAAGGTGAGGACGTCGAAGCGATCGAAGTCGAGCGCGGCCATGGCCGCTGATGCTAGTGCGGTCAGCCCTTGTTCGGGCGCGGGCACGGCTTCGGTGCCGACTTGGGCCCGGCTGCCGGCGTCGGGGCCGGCTGTTGGAAGTAGTTGCGCACCGTGAGTCGAATGCGCCGGATTGACGCCGCGTCGAGGTACTCCGGGAACGTCGGCGGCCAGATCATGAACGACTCGATGTTGTTCGCATCGACCCGGTCGGCAAGCGTGGCGAGGTCGGGGATCCAGTCCTGGGGCAGGGTCGTCCACAGATTGTCGCGAGCCACGTCGAGGAGCTTGGGCACCTTGGGCAGCACCGCGAGGGGATCGACCTGGTGGGCCAGTGCCCGGAGGACGATCTGCTGTCGGGCCATCCTGCTGTAGTCGTCGCTGCTGTGGCGCGACCTCGCGTACTGGAGCGCCTCGGTGCCGTCGAGCTTCTGGCAGCCCGCTGGGACGTAGACGGTGATCTGGCCGGCGCCGCTCGGGTAGTGCTCGTCATACAGGGTGTAGGGAACGTCGACCCACAGGCCCTTGATCGCGTCGATGAGGTCGACGAAGCCCGTCAGGTTGACGACGACGACACCGTCGAGCGGTACGCCGACGAGCTCCTGGATGGACCCGGTGAGGGCGCGGAAGCCCTTCGTCGGCGCGTCGCTACCCGGGAATTGCCGCGGATGCTGTTGCGCGTACACGTACAGCGAGTTCAGGAGACCCGGGTACAGCCCGTCCTTGAAGGCCCCGGCGCTCTCCGGCGGGAGTGGCACGTTCACGAGGTTGCGCGGGATGCCGATGAGCACGGCCCGCGCGGTCGCGACCTCGACGCTCAGCACGATCATCGTGTCCGTGCGTAGCTCCCAGCGCCCCGGGCCCGCGTCGCTGCCGATGAGCAGCAGGTTGAGCCGGCCGTCGACGGCCCACGGTGGGCCCGGCACCGGCGTGGCCGTCGGGTCGGGTGGGGTGAGCCCGGTGGGCAGTGGTCCGGAGGTCGGGCCCGGCGTCGGCTCGAAGCTCGCGGCCGGGATCACCATGCCGCTGTCCGGCTTCACGAAGATGGCCTCGGTCGCGTCGTAGGCCTTGACCCCGACGATCGTGAGCGTCCCGTACGCCACGACCGCCACCGCGAGCGCGCCGCCGAGGAGCGGCGAGAGGAAGGCCTGCGGCCGCGGACCGTGCCAGACCCCTTCGGGACTGTGCCGCAGGCCCACCCGGTAGGCATCCTGGATCGCCAGCACGTGGTAGACGCCGATGCCGACGATCGCGACGAGCAGGGCAACGATCCAGCCCGGCCGGAGGAACGTCTCCAGCAGGCCGCGTGCATCGAGCAGGGCCATGGTCGCCAGGAGCACCAGCCCGAAGACGACCGGCGCCGCGATCAGCAGGCCGCGTCGAACAGCCCCAAGCCATGCCTGGCCCAGCCCGGGGAGGAAGAGACTCAGAACCGCCGCGACCCCGGGCGAACCCGGTCGCTGCCCGCGTTGCGTGTTCACCCTCGTCGCGCAGCGTAGCCAGCAACGTCAACCCGAACGTCGCGGGTGGCCCACGCGAGCAGGTAGGATCGCCGCCAGATGGACGCCCGGATCCTGCTTGTCGAGGACGACCCGTCGATCCGGGAGATCACCGCGATCGGCCTTCGCGCAGCAGGATTCGTGGTCGAGACCGCCCCCGATGGTGCCGCCGGGCTCGAGCGCTGGCGCCGCGACCGTCCCGATCTCGTCCTCCTCGACGTGATGCTGCCCCGCCTCGACGGGCTCGAGGTGTGCCGCGAGATCCGGCGCGAGTCGACGGTCCCGATCGTCATGCTCACAGCCCGAGGCGACACGATCGACGTGGTCGTCGGGCTCGAGGCCGGCGCCGACGACTACGTCCGCAAGCCGTTCGAGATGCCCGAGCTGGTCGCCCGCATCCGGGCGGCGCTGCGACGCAAGCGGGACACGGCCGAAGCCGACGCCTCCGCGTCGCTCCAGCTCGGCTCGCTGACGATCGATACGGCCGGGCGCACGGTCAGCCGAGACGGTGACGAGATCGCCCTGACCCGTACCGAGTTCGACCTGCTGGTCGAGCTGGCGCAGCGGCCGGGCCAGGTGTTCACGCGCGACCAGCTCCTCGACCACGTGTGGGGCTACGACTACCTCGGCGACTCGCGCCTCGTCGACGTCGCGATCGGGCGGGTACGGGCAAAGGTCGAGCGTGACCCGGCGAGCCCCGAGCTGATCCTGACCGTGCGCGGCAGCGGCTACAAAGCCGCGCGCTGAAGCGTCTGCCTCGCGTGCGCGGAATCCGGACCCGCCTCGCCCTCGCCCTGGTCGCGCTCGTCGCCGTGACGGTCCTGGCCATCGGCGTCGGCACGTACCTGTTCGTGGACGCCAGGCTTCGCGACGGGCTGCTCGGCGAGGCGAACCGGCAGGCGCAGTTCAACCTGTCGGTCCTGGTCCCCGAGCGCCTGCCCGGCGGGGTCACGCGCGAGGACTACGCGAACAGTGGCCTCCGTGAGGCCTTCCGTCTCCGTGGCGGGGTGGAGACGATCGTCGACTTCGCCGACGGCGACCCGGATGTCTCGACCGCCCCGCTGACGGGCGCCCTGGCAGGCTTCCCGACCTCGCTCACGAGCCTCGCCGCGACCGGTCGCCTCGGCTTCGCCTGGGTCGACGTCGCCGGCCAGCCGTCGCTCGTCGTCGGCGGGCGCCAGGGCACGGGCCCGATCTTCTATTTCGTCTTCCCGGCAGGCTCGATCGACCAGGCGATCGCGCAGCTCCGGCTGGGCCTCCTCGCCGCCGGCCTGGTGGCCGTCGCCCTCGCCCTCGCGACCGCCGGCATCTTCGCGCGCGGGATCCTCCGGCCGGTGGACTCGGGCAGCGCGGCGGCCGCCCGGATCGCCGCGGGTGACCTGTCGGCACGTGTGCCCGCAGGGGGCGCCGACGAGTTCGCCCGATTCGCCGCCGAGTTCAACCGCATGGCCGACTCGCTGGCCGCCACCGTCGCGCGGCTGAAGGACTCGGAGCAGCAGAACCAGCAGTTCGTCGCGGACGTCGCACACGAGCTGCGCACCCCGCTCACCGCCCTGGTCGCGGAGGCCTCGATCATCGAGGCCGGACTGGATGGGCTCCCGCCCGCCGCCCGTCGCGCCGCTGAGCTCCTGGTCGCCGACGTCCGCCGGCTGCGGTCCCTCGTCGAGGACTTGATGGAGCTGTCCCGCTTCGATGCCAACGCCGAGCAGGCCATGCTCGAGCCGACAGACCTCGGCGAGGCGATCCGCTCGATCGTTCGAGCGCGTCTTCCCGCTGCCGAGCTCCACCTCCCCCAGACGCCGATCGTGGTCGACGCGGACGTCCGGCGCCTCGACCGGATCCTCGGCAACGTCCTCGACAACGCCCGCCAGCACGGCGGCGATGGGAGCGTTGACGTCGAGGTCCGCGGCTCAGGCTCGGACGCGCTCGTCTCGGTCGCGGATCGCGGCCCGGGCGTCGCCCCGGATGCCCTCGGCCAGCTGTTCGAACGCTTCTACAAGGCCGACCCGTCGCGGCACGCCGGCAGCTCCGGCCTCGGCCTGGCGATCGCCGCCGAGCACGCCGCGCTCCTCGGCGGCACGCTCGAGGCGACGAACCGGACAGGCGGCGGGCTGGCAGTCACGCTCCGCATCCCGATCGCGACATCCGTGACCGGACCGTTACCCGGCGGCGATGGCGGTGACACGGGCAGCGGCGACGCTGGCAGTGGATCGGATGCCGCCACGGCGCCGACCGAGCCAGCGAGGCCCAGCGCGTGAACCGCACATTCGCACTCCTCGCCGTCGCCCTGCTCGTCGGGGCATGCGGCGCATCCACCGGTGACCTCGGCAGCGTGGCCACCCCACCACCGACCGAGCAGCCCTCGATCGAGGCGCCCAGCAGCGAGCCGACCCCCGGCGCCACCGAGGCCCCCGGCGAGTCCCCGGGCGCCACGCCCAGCCCCACGCAGACCGGCACGACGACCGTTCGTGCGTACTTCATCCTCGGCAGCTTCCAGGACAACGCCGGCCTCGTGCCGGTCCTGCGCGCGATCCCCAGGACCAGGGCGGTCGGGGCCGCGGCGATGGAGGCGCTCATCGCCGGCCCCAATGACGCTGAGCTCGGTGCCCGGCCCGCGATGTACACGAACATCCCGGATGGCACTCGCTTCCTCGGTCTCACGATCGACAACGGCATCGCGACCGTGAACCTGTCGAAGGAGTTCGAGTCCGGTGGGGGATCGGCGTCGGTCCTCGGCAGGCTCGCCCAGGTCGTCTACACGCTGACCCAGTTCCCGACAATCAGAGGCGTGACCTTCCAGCTCGACGGCCAGCCAATCACGGTCTTCAGCGGCCAAGGCGTCGTCTTCGACGGGCCAGTCGGGCGTGACGACTACACGGATCAGCTGCCGGCGATCTTCGTCGATCGCCCCGCGTGGGGCGGCGTGCTCGGCAACCCGGCCCGCCTGGCGGGCATGGCCAACGTCTTCGAGGCGACGTTCCGCTTCGAGATCCTCGACAGCCAGGGACGCTCACTTGCCGCAGGACCGGTCATGGCCACGTGCGGCACGGGCTGCTGGGGCACCTTTGACGTGACCATCCGGTACAACGTGAGCAAGGCCGGCTGGGGCACGCTTCGCGTCTTCGAGCCGTCGGCCAGGGACGGCTCGCCCGTCCACGTCACCGAGTACCCGGTCTGGCTGACGCCGTAGCGCAGAGCCCGCCGGCCGCGGCTACATCGTCGGCAGGTGGCCCGGGTCCAGGAACGCCTCGGGATGGTCGCGGAACTCGAGCAGGCAGCCCTTGCCGCAGAACACGTACTCGCGCCCATCCTGGGTGAGCGTCAGGCCCCGAGCGCGTGCCGCCTCGGGGTCGACGTGCATCCCGCACACCGGGTCTTCGTCGGGCTCGATCTGTCTTGTCTCAGCCATGCATACCTCCGATCAGATACTCCTGGGGAGTATACGTCGGCCCGCCATCCTCTCGCTGGTGAACTCGCTCGCGCCCGGCAAGATCGGCGCGGGGGATTCTCAGCAACCTGTCAGCCGCGGCCGCGACGCTGCGCAATGACGGGCCGCCAGGCGGTGGCGGCCGACCATTCGGAGACACCATGCATCAGCCCAGCTACCCGACGGAGCCGACTCCAGAGACGAACGCCAGCCGGGAGGGCGGCTACCTCGCGTCACCGATGCCGGTGACCGCGACGGCCGCAGCCCTGCCGGCATTGTCCCGCCAGGCGCGCTTCGCCCGCATCGGGCTCCTCGGCATCGCAGCCGCGGGCCTCGTCGCCGCGGCGCTCCTCATCCTGTCCTCGAGCACCTCGCCCACTGGCACGCTCGCGGCCGGCACGACCGGCGGCAGCGCTACGACGGTCAACGGCCCGGTCGACCTGCTCAACGGCCTCGGTCCCGGCGGGAGAGGTGGCCACTTCGGCCTTGGCGGGATCACGATCACCGCGATCAGCGGCAACAACCTCTCCCTCAAGACCGCTGACGGCTGGACGCGCACGATCGCGGTCGACAGCGGCACCACCTACAGCAAGAGCGGCGCGACCATCAGCCTCGGCGATCTCAAGGTCGGCGACCAGATCGGCTTCCGACAGACCCGCGAGGCCAATGGCACGTTCACGATCGACTCGATCGTCGTGATCCTGCCGAGCGCCGGTGGCGAGGTCACCAGGATCGATGGCTCGACCATCACGGTGACCCAGCGCGACGGCACGACCGCCACCATCACGGTGAACGGCCAGACGACGTATACGGTCAACGGCAGTGACGGGGCGGCCCTGTCCGACGTCAAGGTCGGGATGCGGCTCGTCGCCGAGGGCACCAGGAACAGCGACGGCTCGCTGACGGCGACGCGGGTCAGGGCCGCGACGCCGGGCTCCTTCGAAGGACGTGGCGGACGGTTCGACCACGGCTTCGGGCCCGATTGGGACGGCCAGAAGCCGGATGCCAGCACGGCACCGAGCGCCTCCGGCACGGCCAGCTAGGTTGGTCTTCGAGAACCTCGAGGGCGGCCGGGCGTAACCGGCCACGGATCCAGTGCGCAGCCGAGCGGCCGAGCCGCTCGGCTGCTCTCGTTTGCTGGTGGGCTTGGGGTGGCCTATGGGGGTCGAACCCATAACCTTCGGATCCACAATCCGATGCTCTGCCGGTTGAGCTAAGGCCACCACGGGTCGCGTGCTCGACCGGCCGGTCGGATCGACCGGGAGCCCACGGGCGCGGCAGAGTGTACCCGGTGCGTCCGGGCCCGGGCCCTGCCCGAACCGGGCACGCCGATGTGTGTCCGGATTCGCGGCAGACCTCCTGCCTCGGGGCAGTCAAATCCTGCCACCTGTCAGCCACAGCATTGCTCGGCGACGTACGGGGTGCCGCATTGACCCAGGTGACCCAATTTCGGGTCCGGATATGCACGCGCGCGCATGACTGGCTGTGAGCGGACGCGTGATCCCGGCCTAACACTGCCCGCACTGATATCTGGCAGGAAAGGCCGGCCGCAGGGCACGAAAGGCCGGCCGGAGGGCACGAAAGGCCGGCCGGGGGCCAGGAAAGGCCGGCAGTCCGCAGGTACGCCTGGGGGCCCGGCCCGCCTCCCGACGCCAGGGCACTGACGAAGCCGGGCTCAGGCGGGTGCGGCCTCGAGCGGGTTCTTGCCGCTGGTCCGGAAGCTCGGGCTGGGGGTCCGCGGGCCGATGGCAAAGCGCTCGTCGCCCGGGGCGAGGTCGGCCGCTGCCACGGCATCGCCGGTGATCAGGGCGCTCAGGTATTCGCCGATCACGGGCCCGTGCTTGAACGCGTGCCCCGTGCCACCGCCGGCGATCCACACGTCGCCCAGGTGCGGGTGCCGGTCGATGACGAAGTTGGCGTCGGGCGTGACCTCGTAGAAGCACGTCCAGCGCTTGACGACCGGCTGGTCGGCCAGGCCCGGGAACCGGGTGCGCAGGATCGTCCGCGACGACTCGACCGTCGAGTCGGCGACCTCGCGGGCCGAGTCGTCCGGCCGCTCGATCGGGCCGAGCCAGTCGGGACAGGCCTTGGCGCTCACGCCGTCAAACGAGGGGAAGCCGTAGAACGAGCCCTCGAAGTCGATCCACACCGGCATCGTCGGCGGGCGATAGCGCGCGTCGCCGCCGGGCACGGCGAAGTGCACCACGTCCTGGCGATGGGGGACGATCAGCTCGCCGAGCGCCTCCGGGAAGAGCTCCGGCAGCCAAGGGCCGCAGGTGAACGCGAAGGCGTCGGCGCGGAGTGTCGTGCCATCCTCGAGGCGAAGCTCCTCAAGGGCCGGCAGGTCCTCGGTGATCGGCCGGGCCACCTCGCCGACGATGACGTCGCCGCCCTCGGCTTCGAACCGCTCGATCGTCGCGACGACCGCTGCGCGGGCGAAGAGCGCCCCAGCCTCGGGCTCGTACAGGGCCCACGGCACGCCCGCGGGATTCATCACGGGCACTCGACGGGCGAGGTCGTCCGGGGTCCAGCACTCCGTCGGGATGCCGAGGGTGCCGCACGAGACGAGCGAATCGGCCTCGAACGTCTGCTGCTCGCTCGCGAGCCACAGGACCCCGGCCTGCTCGAAGAGCTGCACGCCCGCCGTCCGCTCGAGCGTGCGCCACTGGTCCAGGGCCCGTCGCTGCCAGCGCGGGTAGTGCCTATCCGCACCGTGGCCGCTGCGCGTGATTCGTGACTCGTCTCCGGACGAGCCCACACGGTTGCCCGCCCCGAACCGGTCCACGAGCGTGACCTCGTGACCGCGCCGGCGAAGCCACAGCGCGGTCCACGCGCCCATCACCCCGGATCCGACGACGACCGTCTTCACGCCGCGATCGTATCGGCTCGGGGAAGGACGGCATGGATGGAGCGCCGCCGGGCGTGCAGGGCGGTCCGGTGCGGTCCGGTGGAGATGCGTGCAGCACGTGGTACCCCTGCGCGGTCCGGTCGGGACCATGGAGCCGGGGTTGGGCGCGGTGGGCAGCGCCAGAGTCGGGGCAGGTCGGACGAGACGTGCCCCACGAGCTCGCCGAGCTGCTCGTGCAGGAGCAATGGACCAGACCGCCCCGCGCCCTCGTCGCACCCGTCGGCTCCCCGGCCTCTCGCTCGGCATCGCGCTCGTCGCTGCCGCGCTGCTCGCCGTGGGCTCGCCGGGGATCGTCCTCGCCTGGGACAACTACGCGTTCTCCTCGGCACAGGAAGGCGAGATGCTGACGCTCATCAACCAGGTCCGGGCCGCCCACGGGCTGCCGGCCTATCGCGTCGGCAGCATCCTCCACGACGTGGCCCGGTGGCGGTCGAAGGACATGTACGACCGTGGCTACTTCAGCCACGACATCCCGAACCCGCCGGGCGGCAAGGTCTGGGACGAGCTCCACCGCCGCGGCGTCTGCTACGCGATCGCGGGCGAGAACATCGGCTGGAACAACTGGCCGGATGACGTCGCCACCGAGCAGATGTTCGATGGCCAGGGCGACGGCGTGAACGGGTGGATGAACTCGCCCGGCCACCGGGCGCTGATCCTGAGCAAGGACTTCACGAAGATCGGCATCGGTGCGTTCAAGGGCACCGGCTCGGACTATCCGAAGCACTTCTGGACGGCCGTCTTCATCAAGCCGTGCGGTTCCACCGCGACGCCCAAGCCAACGCCCAAGCCGACGCCCAAGCCAACGCCGAAGCCGACGCCCGATCACGCGCCCAAGCCAACAAGGGCGCCGGCGGCGCAGCCCACCCCCGCACCGACCGCAGCACCCACGCCGGCATCGACACCCACGCCGGACCCTGAAGACCTTCTGCCGGTGGCAGGCCACGATGCGCTGTGGCTCGGCTGGATGGTCGACGACGGCTTCGACGCGGGGGTCCTGACGCCACAGGCCACCGGTCCGCCGGGCGGTGACCTGCCGGCCCCAGCTGACGCCGCGACACGCGGCGACGGCTCCCTCCAGGTCCTCGAGCCCCCGGCGACGTCGGAGCTCCTGGACTCCATCGTCGGCGACGTCGTCGCCTCATTCCTGGGGAAGTGATGACCACCACGCCAATCCTTGCTCCCGAACGCAGCCCCGCCCATGCAGCGGGTGCCGCCGCGTCGCAGCCGAGCCAGGCCGCCGCACCTGCCGAAGCGCGCGCGGCGGCGCCGGCCGCAGCCCCGATCCTCGAGGCCCGCGGCGTCACCAAGCGCTACGAGCTCGGCAGGACCACCGTCGAGGCGCTGCGTGGCGTCACGCTGGCCGTGCAGCCCGGCGAGTTCGTCGCGCTCATGGGTCCCTCGGGCTCGGGCAAGAGCACGCTCCTCCAACTGCTCGGCGGCCTCGACCGGCCGACGACCGGTTCCGTGGTGTTCGAAGGCGCCGACATCAGCCACCTGTCTGACGGGCAGGCGACGAAGCTCCGGCGGGAGCGCACGGGGTTCGTGTTCCAGGCGTTCAACCTGATCCCGCTGTTGAGCGTCCGCGAGAACATCGAGCTGCCGTTCACGATCGCCGGCGGCGCGAAGGACGCCCGGGAGCGCGTGAAGCAGGTCATCGAGCTCGTCGAGCTCGCCGGCAAGGAGGGCCACCGCCCCGACCAGCTGTCGGCGGGCGAGCAGCAGCGCGTCGCCGTGGCACGCGCGCTCGTGACCCGGCCCTCGGTCCTGCTCGCGGACGAGCCGACGGGCAACCTCGACTACACCAACAGCGGCGAGCTGCTCGACGCGCTGTGGCGCTCGTGCGAGCACGAGGGCCAGACCATCGTGCTCGTGACCCACGACGCTCGCGCCGCGGCCTACGCCGATCGCGTGCTCGTCATCGGCGACGGGCGCATCGAGGAGGAGATCGATCTCGGCCGGCGTGCCGATCACTCGGCCGCGGCGCTGATCGCGCGACTGGCCAGGGTCGGCCTGTAGCTCCCATGGGCCTCGACCGTCTCGCCTGGCGAACCCTCGCCGCGCGACCCGTGCGCTCGCTGCTCACGATCGCCGGGATCGCCCTCGGCGTGGCGGTCCTGTGCGCCTCGCTCACCCTCGGCGTCGCCCTCGACGCCGCCGTCCAGCGGACCGTGAACGACATGGTCGGCCGCGCCGACCTGCGGGTCTCCGGCCTTCTCGAGGGTGGCCTCTCCGATGCCGCCGTCGCCGCGCTCATGGACACCGGGAACGTGCTCGACGCCGCGCCGGTCATCGAGCACAGGACTTTCCCGCGCGGCGGTCGGGTGGGCCCATCCGCCGCGATCACTGTCCTCGGCGTCGATCCGGCCTCGTACCTGCGGCTGCACGATCTCCGGCTCGTCGCGGGCACCATGCTCGACCGAAGCGACGAACCGGTTGCGCTCGTGAGCCAGGAGCTGGCGGACGAGGACGGCTACGTGCTCGGGGGTCGGATCTCGATCCTCGGCTCGGGTGGCGAGACCCAGCTCCGGATCGTCGGCATCCTGCCCGGCTTCGGCCCCGTCGCCGGCACCGGTCGCAGCGCGATCATCCCGATCGACGTCGCCCGTGCGGCGTTTGCCATCGCCGGTGCGAGCCACGTCGACCTGCAGCTTGCTCCGGGCAGCGTCGACGCGGTCATGCGCCATCTCGCGGAACGGATGACGGAGCCGTACGTGCTCGCCTCGCCGGCGGACATCGCGGCCAGCCTGCGCGCCTCCTCGGCGTCGTTCCAGGGCACCGCGGCGCTCGTCGCGGCGATCGTCCTGTTCGTCGGCGCGTTCCTGATCGTCAATACGCTGTCGATGACCGTCGGCGAGCGCGCCCGCGAGGTCGGGCTGCTGCGCGCCGCCGGGGCGACGCGCACCCAGCTGAGCCGCTTCGTGTTCAGCGGCGCGCTCGCGCTCGGTGTCATCGGCGCCGGCCTCGGCGTCCTGGCCGGCTGGCTGATGGCCATGCTCATGGCCGGCGCCGTCAGCGATGCCACCGGGCTCTCTGCCGCGGTTGCGGCGGTCGATCCGGCCGGCGCTGTCACCGCCGCCCTGGTGGGCATCGGGATCACGATCCTCGCGGCCATCGAGCCGGCCCTCGCCGCCGCGCACATCTCGCCCGTGGAAGCGCTTCGCGCGCGCCTCGACCTGCCCCAGGTCCGACGCGGGCGGCTCGCCTGGATCGCCGGCATCTTCGTCGTCGTGGCGGTGCTGTCGATGCTCGTCTGGCCGCCCGTGGCCGCGGCCTCGAGCACGGGCCGGGCCCTCGCGGTCTATGGAGTGCTCCTCGGGGCCACGCTGCTCAGCCCGTTCGTCGTCCGCCCACTGGCGTTGCTCCTCGGCTATCCGGTCTCGCTGATCCTGCGGCTGGAGGCGTCGCTGGCGCGCGGCTCGCTGGCGCGCGACCGCAGCCGCACCACGCTCACACTCGGGTCGCTCGTGATCGGCCTGGCGATGATCGTCGCGCTCGGCTGGTCGGCCCAGGCGGCGCGGTCCGCGGCCTTCGACTGGCTCCA